>JBPCPI010000039.1:0-40825 GCA_050999295.1 Geodermatophilaceae bacterium
ATCCGGGTGCTCGCGGACTGGACCCTGGCCCTGCTCTTCCGCCGGGAGATCACCTCACTGGGTCAGATCCAGGACCCGCGCCGGGAGTTCGTCGACGTCGCCGGGAGCATCGCAGGCAGTGATGCGAGCAATGTGACCGCTTCGGGCAGCACAGCGATTCCCGCGAGTCAGCTTGCCAGCGGGGCTTAGTCTGCTGGGGCCCCCGTAGCCCAATGGCAGAGGCAGGCCCCTTAAAAGGGCCCCAGTGTGGGTTCGAGTCCCACCGGGGGCACCGAATCATGGCGCGCTCGACGTGAGCTCGAGCAGTCGATAGATTCAGCGTGCCCTGAGTCGACCCGACTTGTGCCCAGCACGGAACTCCGGCGAGCGCACGGGCGTTATTCTGGGCAGGAACACCTCCGCTACGAAGGAGCCATCGGTGAAGAGTTCGAACCCCGCCCTGGGCCGCATCCCCAGCGGCCAGGGCTACGCGACCTGGAACCAGGGCCCGGTGCAGAACGCACCCTCGCACGGGCAACTCCAGGACATGTACGCCCAACCTGCCTACGCCCCGCCGGGGTACCAGGCCCCGACGCGGTACATGACGATCGATGACGTCGTCACCAAGACCGGCGTCACCTTGTTCGTCACGATCCTGGCGGCCGCGGCCACCTGGTTCCTGCTTGAGCCGGCGCAGTCCATGCCGCTGGCAATCGGCGCGGTCCTCGTCGGCTTCGTGCTCGGGCTGGTGATCAGCTTCAAGACGATCACCAACCCGCTGGCGATCCTGGCCTACGCCGCGGTCGAGGGTGTCTTCCTGGGCGCGATCAGCGAGGTCTTCGAGACCATCTTCCCCGGCATCGTGATCCAGGCGATCATCGGGACGATGGGTGTGTTCGCCGGAATGCTCGTGGTCTACAAGACCGGAGCCATCCGAGTCACCCCGCGCCTGCAGCGGTGGGTCATCGGCGCCGGCATCGGCGTCGTGGTGCTCATGCTGGTCAACCTGGTCGCCAGCTTCTTCACCGAGGGTGGCCTGGGCTTGCGGGAGGGTGGCCCGCTCGCGATCGGGTTCAGCCTGCTCTGCATCGGTATCGCAGCGTTCTTCCTGCTGCTGGACTTCGACATGATCGACCAGGCAATCCGCCGCGGCGCTCCGGAGAAGTTCGCCTGGTACGCGGCGTTCGGCCTGCTGGTCACCCTGGTCTGGCTCTACCTGGAGATCCTGCGGCTGCTGAGCTACTTCCGCGAATAGCCGTCCCCGCACCACACGGCGCGACAACGACAGGCCCGGTTCCCCTGCGAGGGAGCCGGGCCTTTGTCTACGAGCTTCACAGAGGTGACCTGCTTCGAAGAAGCGGCGGTCTGCGGGTTCGCAGAAGTGACTTCCTCCGGAGAAGGGGCGGTCTGCGAGCTCGCAGAAGTGACTCTCTCCGGAGAAAGTCCCTGCTCTCCCCTGGCGGAGGGCCGTTCGGGGCTGAAAATGGGGATCCACGACGCGCTGCGTCTGGACAGGCCGTTTCTTGATCGTGAGCGCTCAGGACGTTGTGGCGGTGCACTATCCGCGCTCACGATCTTCGCGGCGGAGGCTTAAGCGGCCCAGCAGCCCCAGAAGCCGCACGAGACCCGCCAGCATCTATTTTCGGGATTAGTGCGGGCGTCCGCGGCCCGGTGGCTGCCGAAGCCGCCGGGGACTCCGGGCGGCGCTCAGGCGAGGCGCTCGAGCACCATGGCCATGCCCTGGCCGCCGCCGACGCACATGGTCTCCAAGCCGAACGTCTTGTCGTGCGAGCGCAACCCGTTGAGCAAGGTGCCGGTGATCCGGGCGCCGGTCATGCCGAACGGGTGCCCTACCGCGATCGCACCGCCGTGCACGTTGAGCCGATCGAGATCGATGCCCAGGTCTCGATAGCTCGGAATCACTTGCGCGGCAAAGGCTTCGTTGATCTCGACCAGGTCGATGTCACCGATGCTCATGCCGGCCCGCGCCAGCGCCTGCTTGCTGGCTCCCACCGGACCCAGGCCCATGATCTCCGGAGACAGCGCGCTCACCCCGGTGGAGACCACCCTGGCCAGCGGGGTGATCCCGAGTTTGCGGGCCTTGGTGTCGCTCATGATGACGACTGCGGCTGCGCCGTCGTTGAGCGGACAGCAGTTGCCTGCGGTCACCCGACCGTCGGGGCGGAAGACCGGCTTCAGCTGGGAGACGGCCTCGAGGGTGACCCCGGCGCGCGGGCCGTCGTCGGTGCTGACCACCGTGCCATCGGGTGTGGTGACCGGCGTGATCTCACGTTCCCAGAAGCCGTCCTGAATAGCCTTCTCGGCGAGGTTCTGGCTGCGTACGCCGAACTCGTCCATGTCGGCGCGACTCACGTCCTTGATCAGGGCCAGATTCTCGGCGGTCTGGCCCATGGCGATGTAGATGTCGGGCAGTTCGCCCTGGCTTCGCGGGTCCACCCACTCGTCGGCACCGCTCTCGGCGACCTTCGCCGTACGGGTCGTCGCCTCGGAGAACGCCGGGTTCTGGGTGCCCGGCCAGCTGTCGCTGTTGCCCGTGGCGAAGCTGGAGACCAACTCCACGCCCGCGGAGATGAACACATCTCCCTCACCGGCCCTGATCGCGTGCATCGCCATCCGGGTGGTCTGCAACGAGGATGAGCAATACCGGGTGACGGTCAGTCCGGGCAGCTGGTCCTGACCCAACAGAATGGCCACGACCCGCCCCAGATTGAAGCCCTGCTGGCCTCCGGGCAGTCCGCAGCCCAGCATCAGGTCGTCGATGTCGGCGGGATCCAACTCGGGGACCTTGTCCAGCGCGGCCTGCACGATCGTGGCTGCCAGGTCATCGGGGCGCAGGTCCTTCAGCGATCCCTTGAATGCCCGCCCGATGGGGGAGCGGGCGGTGGCGACGATCACGGCTTCTGGCATGGCGATCTCCGATCGGGGTGAGGAATCAGTACGTGGCCGGGGAGCCGGCGGCATCGAGGATCATGGGCTCCAGGGCGTCGACCCAGATCCGGGCCCCGTCGACAGAGGGATGCCAACCGTCTGCCGCTAGCAGGCCGGGATCTGCCCGGAAGACCGGCCCGCACTCCTTGGCCAGATCCACCGGCAACCCGCCGGCCATCCGGGTGGCGGCCAGTTGCACTCTGGCCACCCGGCGCGAACGCCATCCGGCCACGATGCGCAGGGGCTGGCCCAGGCCCCGCGCAGCAGCGAGATCCGGCGTCGTCCCGACGACCACCGGCACTCCGCGATCGCGCAGCCGGCGCACCGCGTCGACCACGCCATAGGACACCGAACTCGACCGGGTCAGGCGCACTGCATCGTCGGAACCGATGACCAGGACGGCCAGGTCTGGGCGGTCCAACAATGCTCTGGAGACCTGCGGGCCCAGATCGCCGGTACGCGAACCGGCGATGGCGTACCCGGACAGCTCCACGCGCCAGCCGGCGGCAGCCAGCCGTGCCGCGAGTTGCCCCGGAACGCTCTGCTCGACGGAGCTGACCCCGTACCCGGCGGCGGCCGAGTCACCGAGGACGGCCAACCGCAACGGCGGATCACCGCTCACGCCGAACGTGCCGCTGATCGGCGGTGGATCGGACAATGCGGTGGGATCGCGGCGGGCCGCGGCGATCAGCTGGCCAGCCAGCAGCGCACCGGCCGCGCCGACCCCGCCCACGATTGCTCCCGCGCCGGCGCGGGCGACGAGGCCGGGGACCGACCGCCCGGGGATGCGCTTCACCGTTGGCTTGCCTCCTCGGGGGAGTCTGTCTTGACGCAGTCCTCGGCCTCGACCATCGCCATCGGGCGCCGTCTGCGCAGCCGGGCCCAGCCCGTGGCCACGGCGGTAGTGGTGTCGGCATCGGTGTCGGCGTCGGCTCGGGACACCTCGGTCCCGGCGCGCTCGACCGCACGTACCGCGGCCGCTTCGACGGAGGTGACCCGTTCCTTGCCGAAGGGCCGGTCCAGGGGCGCGACCCCGTGGGGCCACAGCCCCAGAGCAGCGCCGGCGGTGGGCAGGATCACCGCGGCAGCCGCGGCGTAGCCCTCCGCCGAGGGATGGAACTCATCAGCGCTGAACATCCGCGGGTCACGGGCGAACGCCGGCCCGAGGATTGCCCCCAACGAGACGGTACGACCACCTGCTTTGACCACTCCCACGGTCTGCTGAGCCGCAAGCTGGCGGCTCCATCGACGCGCGATGAACCGCAGCGGCTGGCGCACGGGCCGGATCGTGCCCAGATCTGGGCAAGTGGCCACGACTACCTCGCAACCGTTGCCCCGAAGCCGAGTCACGGCTTCGGACAGGAACCGGACCGACACCGAGTTACGCGTGCGGCTGGTGACGTCGTTGGCGCCGATCATGATGATGGCCAGATCCAGGTCCGGGGTTTCCCCGAGAGCCAGCTGGACCTGTACCTCGAGGTCGCATGACTCCGCGCCGATCCAGGCCAGACGGTTGAAGTTCACCGGCCGTTGCGCCAACTCGCTCAGGGCGCTGGCGATCAGGACGCCCGGCGTCTCGTTGGTCGACTCCACACCGAGACCGACCGCACTGGAATCTCCGAGCACGGTGATGTTGATCGGCCTGCCCGGAAAGTCGCCGTACGCGCCGTCACCGGTCGGCGGGCCGATGATCGGGGTGTGCTGCTGCACGACCCGCCGCGCGGATCGGGTCTGGGACAGGACCAGACTCAGCAGGCCCCCGGCAGCAACGCCCACGCCGCCCAGGGTGATCACCGTGCGCAGAGCGGCGCGACGGACTGTGCCATTCATCGCCTCATCACTGGGTCCAGGTTAGTCCTGCCGGGTTGGGGCTCGACCAGCTTCTGGGGCTGGCCAGGCCGATGCCCCGTAGGGTGAAGTCGTGCGTTTCGTCGACAGTGTGGTCGATCTCATCGGGAACACCCCCGTGGTCCGACTGACCCGGATCGGAGCCGCGGGCCCCGCGCAACTGGCCGCAAAGGTCGAGTACTTCAACCCCGGCGGCTCGGTCAAGGACCGGATCGCCGTACGGATGATCGACGCCGCGGAGGCATCCGGCGAACTGGTTCCCGGCGGCGTCATCGTCGAACCCACCAGCGGAAACACCGGAGTCGGGCTAGCTCTGGTGGCCCAGCAACGGGGTTACCGGTGCACCTTCGTCTGCCCGGACAAGGTGTCCAGCGACAAGATCAACGTGCTCCGCGCGTACGGCGCCTAGGTGGTCGTCTGCCCGAGCGCGGTGCCGCCGGACCACCCGGAGTCCTACTACAAAGTCTCCGATCGACTCGCCCGGGAGACCCCGCGAGCTTGGAAGCCCGACCAGTACTCCAACCCGCAGAACGCCCAGTCGCACTACGAGAGCACCGGCCCGGAACGGTGGGAGCAGACCGAGGGCGCGATCACCCACTTCGTCGCCGGGGTCGGCACCGGCGGAACGATCAGCGGCACCGGGCGCTACCTCAAGGAGGTCTCGGGCGGGCGGGTCAGGATCGTAGGCGCCGATCCGGAGGGGTCGGTGTACTCCGGCGGAACCGGTCGCCCCTATCTCGTGGAAGGGGTCGGCGAGGACTTCTGGCCGCAGGCGTACGACCCGGCCGTACCGGACGAGATCCTCGCCGTCTCCGACCGGGACTCCTTCGCGATGACCCGGCGGTTGGCCCGCGAGGAGGGGCTCCTGGTCGGCGGATCCTGCGGGATGGCGGCGGCGGCCGCGCTTCGGGTGGCGCAGAGCGCCGTGCAGGGGGATCTCGTGGTCGTCCTGCTCCCGGACTCCGGCCGCGGGTATCTGTCCAAGATCTTCAACGACGATTGGCTGGCCGACTACGGGTTCCTGTCCCGCGGCGACGAGCAGACCACGATCGGTGACGTGCTGCTGGCCAAGGCCGGCGCCAACGCTGACCCCAGTCAGGGTGCGAGCTGGCTTGCGTCCGGCCGCTCATTGCCCGAGCTCGTCCATGTGCACCCGAATGAGACGGTGCGTGAGGCGGTGGACATCCTGCGTGAGTACGGAGTCTCCCAGCTGCCCGTGGTCTTGTCCGAGCCGCCGGTGATGGCGGCCGAGATCGTCGGGTCGGTGGTGGACAGCGAGCTCCTCGACGCGCTGTTTGCCGGGCGGGCGAGCCTGACCGACAAGCTCGAGACGCACATGGGTCCGCCGCTTCCCCAGGTCGGTGCCAACGAGCCGGTGGCCGAACTGCTCGATGTACTCAAGGGCCGAGACGCCGCCGTCGTCCTCGATGACGGGAAGCCGCGCGGCGTCCTCACCCGGCAGGACGTGCTCGGCTACCTCGCCAGCGCGCTCTAGGCACCATGTTCTGAGCGCGGGCAGGGGTACTGCGCGAAAACATGCAGGAATCGAGGAGAAACTGCAGGTATCGGCCCATCACCTCACCAGGTGCTCGGCAGGCGCTGACGCTGGGTTTCCACCTCCTGCATCGATGATCGTGAGCGGTCGCGATCGGCTCCGTACGGCACCGTAAGCGCTCACGATCAAGGCGAAACTGCCGGTAGTACCAAGAGAGCAACCAGGAGAAGGACGCAACGCTTCTGGCTAGCACGGCTGGTCCGGCAAGCACCACGCTGCGGGCCGGGCGAAGGGTCACGGCCATCAGTCCCGGCGCTCGACCGCCGCAGAGTGGGCCGTATGCTGTCGAGGTCCTTGGACCCGTACAGCCGCCGGAACTTGTCGGCCAGGCCCTCGTAGGTGAGCAGCAATAACGAGCCACCGATGTCGCGAACTCCGCGTACCTCGATCGATCCGTAGATGGTCGGCAGTTGGCTCTCGTCCGTCTGGCGCACTACAGCATGGTGCTACCCGCGCTCATCACCCCCAGCCTATTGACCGGCTCTGACGCTGGTCGTCGATTTCCTGCTGACGGTCGAAGGCCGCCGCGACCGCCAGCGCCGCGATCACGATCGCGACGATCAGCACACCAGAAACCGCGGCCGGCCAGATGCGTCGACGGATACGCCACGACCGTGCCGACCCGTGCAGAAAAGCAGCGCACAACTGCCGCCTACGCAACGCAGCGGTGTCGATCAGCAGCCGTTCCGAATCCACCCCCAGCGGGTTGGCCATCCGCTGCGAGCCGGACGTCGTCCGGCTCACAGGGGCATCGGCATTAGCATGCGGGTCGGCGCTCACCAGTGCGGTCGTGGGGCGAGGAGAAACATCGGTCTGCGAACTCAGTCGAACAGGCCGTGCAGATGGTGGGTGAGCCGGCCGTAGGAGTCCGCGGACTCGTGCGTGCTGGTGATCAGCCGGGCGAAGGCCGACTGCACCGCGGTATGCAGCCGCTCGTACTCCGCCGAGGCGGAGGTGAACCCGGCCTGACCCGCGCCGTCCCACTGCCCGAGGGTCTGCCGGGCGACCGTGTCGATCGAATTCATGACTCCCTGGAACCGGTTGTGGAAATTCTGCTGGGTGTCGGCCAGGTTGTTCAGCAGGCCGACGTTTCCGTACACGTCATAGCTCATTCTGACTGCTCCTTCAATTGCTTTGGTGGTCAAGTGGGTTCGACATCGGCGTCGAGATTCGGACTCAGCTGGCTGACATCCGGGAACTGATCGAGTCGACCTCGGACCGGACGGCGGAGAACTGCTCCGCGCCGAACTGATCGGTGGCGTCGACCTGGGTCTGGGCAGCATTGAGTTTCATGCCGTTGGCACGACAGAAGGCCACCAGCTCCTGGAAGCGAGCGAAGAGCTCCTCCTTGACGCGTGCGAACGCCTGCAGCGAACCTCCGCGCATGGCCTGGTGATCGGCTTCGAGTTCGCCGACGAGCCCCTGCAGATTCTGGAACAGCTGAGTAGCACTGCTGTCCAACTCGGTGCCGCCCTTGCCCAGCGCATCTCCCTGGGTCAGGCCGACGAAGTCCTCGCTCATGTTCATCCTCCTCGGTGATTGGCCGTCGATGCCGCCTGGGTGGTTGGGCCTGGACCGGCCGATGAGCGACGAGGCTAGACGCGCCGGGTGACTCGCCGCTGCCCGAAACCGGCACCTGTGGACAACGGGGCGAACCGGCCCGTACGGCGCTGGGTGTTCGCCCTGGATGTGGACAACCGGAGCGATGGGGATCGGCGACTGCCTAACGTCGCGCCGGCAACTGCATCGTGCGGTGCCAGTTCGCGCATCAGGAGGTTCGGACATGGGCGACGAGGACGGGATCGGTGTCTCGACCGGCGAAGCGGCGACCGCCGCGGTCAACGCCGCAACGGCCGCCGAACAGTACGAGACCATCGATCTGGACTTCAGGGCGGTCATCGCCGCGACCTCGGACGCGGTCGTAGAGCCCGCCGTGATGTCCGGGGTGTCGGCGTTCTGCGATCAGCACGTCTACGACCTAGTACGGCTGCGGGCGCACATGAGCGACCTCGCCAACAGTGCCCGCGAGGGCGGACAGGCAGCGACCGACACCGATCGCGGCAACGCCGAACGCTTCCAACCCGGGGCGGTCTGAGCAGTGCCGCAACGGTCGCTGTGCGGTGCCCCGAGCCGGTTCGGATGACCACCGTCCTGGTGCGCCGGCCGGCCCCGTCGGACCCAGCCGGGACTGGTGGAACGAGCGGAACGGGAGCAGTCGCAGAACCTCTCGTCCTGGCCGCGCCCCCCCAACAGAACGAGCGGCACGGCGGATCCACCAACCTCGCCATGATCGTGATGCCGTTGGTCTCCGGATCTGGCTCACTGTTGATCACCCTCACCAACCAGGACCGCCCGCTGTTCGCCGCCGCGGGTCTGCTGTTCATGGTGGTCTCGGTCGGTCTCGGGATCGTGCTCTTCGTCGGTACGCGTTCCAGCGCTCGTCGCAAGCAGCGCACCGATCGGGAGCGCTACCTCGACTACCTCGAGGGGATGCGCCGGACCGCGCGGGAGGCCGCTGCGTTGCAGCGCACCCGGTCAGCAGGTCGCCATCCGGATCCCGCTGAGCTGCTCGACATCGCCCGGTTACCGGCGCGACGATGGGAGCGCCGGCCTGGTGATCCGGACTTCCTCGACGTGCGGGTGGGCACTGGAACGACCCCCTTGACCCGCGGTCTGAGCGTTCAGCTGGATCGGTCCAACCCGCTGATCGCCTATGACCCGGTGTGTCTGTCCGCCGCTGAGACTCTGGTCGACCGGTACGCGACGATCACCGACCAACCGATCACGGTGGCGCTGGCTGACGTTGGCTATCTCAGCGTGGTGGGGGAGCGCGGACGGGGCCGGGCACTGGTTCGCGCGGTGATCGGAGCGCTGGTCGCCCTGCACCCTCCGGACGATGTCCGGATCGCCGTCGTGCGCGCTCCGGCGCTCGCGTCGCACTGGGAGTGGGTGAAGTGGTTGCCACATGCCGGAAACGAGTCGTCAGCCCTCGACCGGCGCACCGGTGCTGGCCCCCGCGCCGATGAACTCCTCGTGGCCGCGTCGGTTCCGGAGCTGCTCGGCCGCATCGACGCCGAACTGGACGCTCGCAAGGCCGATGCCGAGCGTCGGCGGGGCAGGGCGCCCGGTAAGCGGCTGCGTCGCCTCGTCGTGATCGTCGACGGGGAGTTCCAGTACGGCGCGCCGTACCTGGAGACCGGTTTCAGCGACTCGCCCGCTGACCTGGGGATCCATCTCATCTGCCTGGTGGCCCATCGACGTGAAGAGCCCGAGCAGGTGGACCTCCGCGCGGTCCTGGAAGCCCCTACGTCTTTGACGAGAACGGGCGGCGGCGCCGGCGGCGCCGGTGCTGTGATCGAGGGCGAGGCTGTCCGCGGGGGTGTCGAGTCCGTACGCGTGGTCGACGACTTCGAGCTGTCGTCTGCCGCAGGGTTGGCCCGATCGCTGTGTCCGTTGCGTCTGGCCGAGGACGACGTCTCGGATGTGCTCTCGGCGACGGTGGGTCTGCGCGACATCCTGGGGGTGTCGGATGTGGCCGAGCTCGATCCCGAGCAGAGCTGGCGGCCCGGCTCGGCCCGGGACTTTCTACGGGTTCCAGTCGGCGTGGGGGCCAGCGGGCAACCGGTGCATCTGGACCTCAAGGAGAGCGCGCGCGGCGGGATGGGCCCGCACGGCCTCGTCGTGGGGGCCACCGGATCGGGCAAGAGCGAGATGCTGCGGACGATGGTCACCTCGCTGGTGATCGGGCACGCCCCCGACCGGCTGGCACTGCTACTGGTGGACTTCAAGGGAGGTGCGACCTTCGCCGGGTTCGCCGACCTACCGCACACGGCCGGGATGGTGACGAACCTCGCCGCCGACCCAGGTCTGGTGCAACGCTTTCGAGATGCGTTGTTCGGGGAGCTGACCCGCCGGCAACGGATGCTGGCAGATGCCGGCAACCTCCCGAACTGTCAGGCGTACGCGGATCTAGTCGACAGCAGCCAGGCGGAGCCCGGACGGCTCCCTGGCTGGGGTAGGTCAGAACACAGCGGCGGCAGCGGACTCGAGCCGATGCCGCATCTGCTGGTGATCATCGATGAATTCACCGAACTGCTCGCTGCACGCCCGGATTTCGCCGAGCTGTTCCTCGCCGTGGGAAGGATCGGACGCTCGATCGGGGTGCACCTGCTGCTGGCCACCCAGCGTCTGGATGCTGGAAAGATTCGCGGTCTGGAGTCCCACCTGTCCTACCGAATCAGCCTGCGGACGTTCAGTGCGGCCGAAAGTCGTGAGGCACTGGGGGTTCCGGATGCCTACCACCTGCCGCCCGAGCCGGGAGCCGGCTATCTGAAGGTGGACACGACGGTGTTCGAACGGTTCAAGGCGGCACTGGTCTCCACGCCCTACGAAGGACCGATGACCGAGGTACGCGCCGTCGCGCCCGTTGTGCCGTTCTCGACTGTGACCGACGTCGTCACGGCCCCGACCTCAGCGGGGATTCTGGACGCGAGCGCAGCGACGATGAGCGGTACGAACTCACGGCCCCCGGTCCCGCCCACCGCACCGACCATCCTGGACGTCGCGGTCGCCCGGTTGGCAAGGGCCGGCGCGGCACGAGTGCGCCAGGTCTGGATCCGACCGCTACCGCATGCGCTGGCCCTGAACTCGGTGCCCGGCGGCGACGTATCCGGCGATGACCACCTAGACGTCCCCGGCCTTGGGCCGCCGGTCTGCGCCGTGCTGGGCCTGCAGGACATACCCGCCGAGCAGCGGCAGATCCCGCTGATCTGGGACTTCAGCGGGGCGCAGGGGAACCTGTTGGTGCTGGGGGCTGCGCTCTCGGGGAAGAGCGTGCTCCTCCGTACGCTCATCTGTTCCCT
Organism: Geodermatophilaceae bacterium; assembly: GCA_050999295.1. Classification (GTDB taxonomy): domain Bacteria; phylum Actinomycetota; class Actinomycetes; order Mycobacteriales; family Geodermatophilaceae; genus JACCQS01. The sequence continues at coordinate 11,194 of JBPCPI010000039.1, forward strand.
TGCGCTGCGCTATCTCCCGGGTGAGGTGGCCCTCTACTGTCTGGACTACGGGGGTGGGTCCCTTGCCGGGCTCGAGGCCCTGCCGCACGTAGCCGGGGCGTGCACTCGAACCGAGCCCGACCGGGTACGCCGCTGCGTCGCTGACGTCCTGTCCATGCTCGATGTCCGCGAGCGCCTGATGAGCCAGTCCGGGTGGGACGGTGCCGACGGGTTACGGCGGGCCCGCAGACTCGGGACCCTGCCCGGCGATGTACTGGGTGACGTGTTCCTGGTGATCGACGGGTGGGCGGCACTTCGCGAGGCCGAGCCAGACCTCGAGGACCAGGTGCTGGCCATAGCAAACCGCGGCCCCTCCTTGGGCGTGCACACCGTGTTGTCGGCATCGGCTGCCTCGCAGGTCCGGATGCGCCTGGCCACAGCCCTTCCCGGCCGGATCGAGCTGCGGCTCACGGATGCCTTCGACTCGACGATCGATCGGCGGCTGGCCGACACGGTGCCGGCCGACGTGCCGGGTCGCGCGCTCGTACCAGGTGGACACCTTGCCCAGATCGCGTTGCCCCGGCTGGACGGCGCGACCGGTCTCGAGGACCTTCCCGGTGCCGTCGAGGCACTGGGGCGGGAGGTTCGCAGACGTTGGCCCGGCCCGGGCGTGAGTCGGGTGCGGGTCCTTCCCGCGATCCTGAAACTGTCCGACCTGCTCGACAGCCCTGATCGGCGCGAGCCGTTGCCCGGCCGCGCCACCGCAGTGCCAGTCGGAGTCACCGAGCGAGATCTCGGCCCGGTAGCGGTCGATCTGTTCGGGTCCGATCCGCATTTACAGGTCTACGGGGAATCGCAGTCCGGCAAGTCGGCGTTCCTGCGGACGCTGCTCTCCCAACTGGTCCGTGCCGCTACGCCGGAAGAACTCGGGATCGTCCTGGTCGACTACCGCCGCGCACACCTCGATCTGGTGCCGGCCGCCCACCTGCTCGCCTACTGCACGAGCGCGACGGCGACCCGACAGGCCGTTGCGCAGGTGTGCCAGGGTTTGGTCCAGCGCATGCCAGGTCCCGACGTGACCAGTGACCAGCTGCGAGCACGTACCTGGTGGAGCGGTCGCGAGATCGTGGTCGTCGTCGACGACTACGATCTGGTCACCGGATCCGCCGGAAATCCACTCACGCCGCTGACCGAGTATCTGCCGCAAGGCCGCGACCTCGGCCTGCACCTGGTGACCGCACGCCGTACGGGCGGCGCGTCCCGGGCGATGTTCGAGTCCGTGACCCAGGCGTTGACCGATCTGGCCGGACCGGGTCTGCTGTTCTCGGGGGACCGCACCGAGGGGCGGCTGGTCGCAGGTGTCGCCTCGATGCGGCTGCCTCCGGGCCGGGCGCTGCTGGCTCGACGCGGGCTGCCCCCCGAGCAGGTTCAGATCGCTTGGACCGACCCGGTCTGACCGTGCCGGTTAGCTATAGCTACCGAATCTCCCCTTTGCGCGGGTGCTGAACGGCGGTTGCGTGGCGAACCGGCCTGGGCAATGTCAGCGGCCGGCCATGATGTCCGCGCCCAACCTGAGCCAGGCGGTCATGCTCGGACCCGACAGGGCACCCATCTCGATGGCCCGGCCGTGGCCCAATTCCGGGTCGTGCGGCAGCGCGTGGCTTGCCAGCCCGTCGACCAGCAGACTGTCCACCGGATCGCTGCCGGCACGTCGCGGGGCGGGGCGGATCCGGACCGGGGCCAGGATCAGTCGAGTCGCGTCCAGGGTGGGCTGCCGATCTCGCCACCGGGTCAGCACTGCTGCCGTCGCCGCGACCGCGTCGCTGGTCGTGCCACACGCCAGTACAACGGTGTCGAAGAGCGCGGCCAGGGAACCGAGGCTACCGAGGCGATTGGCCACGCCCGCATCGACCACGACACTGCCATGCCCCGTCGCCGCCACATCCAGCAGTGCGCCCAGTCCGGTCTCGATGGCCGGACTTCCGGCCGGCGGCGCGGACAGGACGCGAAGCCCGGTCCTGGTCACCGGCGTCGGGGGGATTCGGCCGGTTCTGCGCAGGCCGTCCAGCACATGCGACACGCTCGGCGCATGTGGGACCGCCAACCGAGCGGCCACATCCGATACGTCGCTGTGCAGGGTGAGCAGCAATGTCTGGTCCTTGCGGGCCGCCGACAGGACACTGGCCAGCAGCACCGCTGCCGTCGTGGTCCCGACCCCACCCTTGCTGCCGATGACGGCGATTCGCCGAGGCCGGATCTGGCGACAGCGCAATGCGCCGGCCAGGGCGAGATGCTCGTGAGCGGTTGCGGCGGCACCGTAGGTCGTCAGTCCCTGACGAATGGCGCTGAGCTGTCGTCGCCAGTCAAAGGTAACTGAGAGATTTTGCAGCACAGCCTAGTTCACCAGATCCCGTACCCAGTCCAGGACGCCGAGGTTGGTTGCCAACAACGGGATCAGGGCGGCCACGATCAGGGATTCGGTGACATCGAGCACTCGCCGGCTGCGGGCGGCCGCCACGTCGCTGGGGGTGGCCAGGCCGCCGCGAGCGAGTACGACTGATCCTGCGGCGATCAGCACGAACACAACAATGGTCGTCGGCCGCGGGAAATCCTCGACGAGATCGGCGGTCAGCTGAGCGACCAGCGCGACGGTGCCCAGCACGACCAGGATCATGACGTGCGGAAACTGGGAGAACGCCCGAGAGCGAAATATCAGGCAGCCCGCGATGGCGGCAGCTTGGGCGACCTCTAGGGGTGCGCCGGCGAAGTCCAGACGCACAGATCCGGCGGCGGTCAGCCCAGAAACGGCAATCAAGGAGCCGGTCAGGAACGCCCGCGACCGGACGAACGTCGCAGCCACCGTGCCTGGATCGACGCAGCCCCGGGTACGCACGACATAGTCGAGCTGAGCCAGGCCACCGGCAGCCAACGATGCGCGGGGCGCAATCCCCAGGCTCAGCACACCCAGGACGGTGCCCAACGCAACGGCCTCGTCAGTGGATCGTCCCGCCAGATCCATCGCCGCCCATCCGAGCGCGGCGACGAAGACGACGAGGGCGGCAGCAGACCAGGCGGCAAGTCGTGGCACGACCCAGGTCACGACGACAGCCGCGCCCACGACCGCCGCGGCGGTCAGCACCGCCCGGTTGGCCGGGGTCAACGTGGGCAACGCCAGGGCGGCGGGCGCGGTCGCCGAGATCACCAGCGCACCGCTCCAAGCCAGACCAACTGCGACAAGCGCGTGAGCGGCGACATCGAGCCCGCAGCGGGCAACGCGGACACAACCCCACAGCGACCCGCCGGCCACCGCGACGCACACCACCAGGCCGTCGCCCGACGACGTCGCCCAGAGGTGGGGAAGGGCCAGGACGACCCAGGCCAGCGCGGTGATGGTCAGCACGGCAACAGTCGTGGTGTCCGCACTTGTCCATCGGCCGGTGCTCTGATCCACCGCATCCTCGGCGGCATCGCGCACGTCCTCGACCGCGCTCCGAGTCAGCGTGGTCGAACCTGGACTGAGCTCGAGGACCGCGCCGTCCCGGACTCGAGCCGATTCCAGGCTGCTGGCCCAGGGCAGTCCCGGGCCACCTACCGGACGCAGTGTCCAGGCGAGGGCACCGGTGCGGTCGTGGTGATCCGTGCACAGATCGAGCAGCTGTGCCATCAGGTCACCCACGGGCACCGAGTCGGGCAGCGCCAGATCCACTCGCCGATCGGGGCTGACGACGGTCACCCGACTGTGTCCGTTGGCCATGCCTCCCCTATCGCTGCGACTGGTGCACGGTTCAGGCTAGGTAGTCCGGGCGCTCGCCCGCTGGCGTTGTCCACCGCTGGCCGGTGTCCGACCCGGTCCCCATACTGGGCGACATGGCGACGACCACGATGACCAAGGACGAGCGGACGACATTTCTTGCCGACCAGCACGTCGGTGTCCTTGCGGTGGCCCGCGACGACGGACCGTCGGAGGCGTCGCTATCTCGGGGACGAGGCCGGGCGCGCCTATGTCGAATCGGCACCCGTCGCCGATGACACCGCGGTCCGTCTCGAGCCCGTGCGCTGGCTGACGGCCGACTACGCCAAGCTCGACCCGGGCTGATCGGCAGCCCCGCCCGGCCGATTATTTCAGGTGGACGTAGCCAGTTAGCCTCGGGCGCATGAAGTTCGAGACCGCCGCCATCCACGCCGGCCAGGAGCCCGATCCAGTGACCGGATCCGTCGTCGTCCCCATTCATCAGACTTCGACCTATGCCCAGGACGGCGTCGGCGGGCTGCGCTCCGGGTACGAGTACAGCCGCACCGGCAATCCGACCCGTACGGCACTGGAGACCTGTCTGGCGGCACTCGATGGCGGAGCGCGCGGGCTGGCCTTCGCATCCGGAATGGCGGCCGAGGATACCCTCGTGCGCACGATGTGCCGGCCAGGCGATCACGTCATCATCCCCAACGACGCCTACGGCGGCACCTACCGGCTCTTCAACGCCGTCCTATTCGCGTGGGGGATCGAGCACACCCCCGTCGATCTCGGCGATCTGGCCGCGGTTCGCGCTGCGGTGCAACCGAACACGCGACTGATCTGGTGTGAGACCCCGACAAATCCACTGCTGTCCATCGCTGACATCACAGCTCTGGCCGAGATCGCCCACGGTGCCCGAGCGCGATTGGTCGTTGACAACACCTTCGCCTCGCCGTACCTGCAACAGCCGCTCGCGCTGGGAGCCGATGTGGCGGTCTACTCGACGACGAAGTACCTCGGCGGGCACTCCGACGTCGTCGGCGGCGCCGTCGTCGCCGCGGATGCCGAGCTGGGAAAGCAACTCGGCTACGCCCAGAACGCCGTAGGTGCGGTCCCCGGCGCCTTCGACTCCTGGCTGGTGTTGCGGGGTATCAAGACCCTTGGCGTACGGATGGAACGACACTGCGCCAACGCTGGAAGGGTCGCCGACTGGCTCACTCGGCACCCGGCAGTCGACTCGGTGCTCTATCCCGGGCTGACGGGGCACGTCGGGCACGAACTCGCCGGGAGGCAGATGCGCGGGTACGGCGGGATGGTCTCCTTCCTGGTTTCTGGCGGCGAGGCGGCCGCACTCGAGATCTGCTCGCGCACAAGGATATTCATCCTTGCCGAGTCGTTGGGTGGCGTGGAGTCCCTGATCGAGCATCCGGGTCAGATGACTCACGCCTCGACCGTCAACACCCCGCTGCAGGTCTCGCCCTCGCTGGTCCGACTCAGCGTGGGCATCGAGGACGTCGACGACTTGATAGCCGACCTCGATCAGGCCATGACCCCGACCCACTGACCGACCCACCCATTCGAGTGAAGGGCGCCTTCTATCGAACCTATTGGCACAAGGTGCCCTTCACTCGGAAGGACGCGGTCAGGCGCGGCCGTCGGGAACCGATGTCGGCGCGGGGATCTCGATTCGGTCCAGGTCCAGGCACCCGCTTATCCGGTCGCCGCCCGGGAACTGGCCGGTGGTCCCGGTGATCTCCTCGGCGGTCCTCGCTGTGCCGCTTCCCAGCTTGTCCGGGGCGGTTGCGTACTTGCCCGAGCGCGTGGCTGGATCGTCGGGCCACGCGACGGGAGTTGCGGTGAACCAGCCGGTTGCGTCCAGGCATCCGTCGCTGGTCCGGACGACATGCTCCCCGACAACCACGCACGCGGCGGTCAGCGCGGCGCCGGTGAGCATCGCAGCAGGCCAGGCCCGAAAGCTCATCCGCGAACCAAACCGAGACGCCGCACCATGCCGACGTGTGCCTCGGGGACATCCCGCACCTTGAAGGGGTCGGTGACGGTACGGAACCCCTGCCGGGCGTAGAAACCCTCGGCGCTGACCCGGGCGTTGCACCAGATCGTGTCGCCGCCGTGCGCGGCAACATGGCCCACGGCAGCCTGGACGAGCCGGCGGCCAAGGCCCGTGCCCCGGGCAGCGGGATCGGTGGCCATTGCGCGTAACTGCCACTCGGCCTTGCCAGGTACCTCGAGTTCGGCATTCCACGGACAGGACACGGGCTCCAGTCGAACACACCCGAGCACAACCCCAGCGCGACCAACGGCTCGCACGCAGAGATAGGCCGTGTCCGGGTTCTGGTCGCCACCGAGGGCCATCTCCTCGATCCGGAGATGCGGCCGCAGCACCGCCCGCCGCAGTTCTGCGGTCTCCTCGGGGCTGGAGCGGGCGACGAGAAACTGCTCAGGTGCCCGCCTTGCAGTGCCCGGGGCCACCGTAGCCCGGTTGGCGGTGTAGGCGCTCATGCCGATCGGGCCCGTCTCCCGCGTCGCGCGTCCAGGTAGTCCGCGACGACGTACTCACCGAGGTGAGCGGGATCGGGCTGGAACATCCGTCCACCGGCCTGCCGGACGAGGGAGTCCACGAAGTCGATGAGAGCGGGGTCCGGATCGAGGGCGAAGACGTTCATCTGGGCCCCGAGCCTGGTGCATCGGATGACCTCGGTCATGGTCAGTGCCACGGTTTCCGGCAGCGGAGGCCAGTAGAACAACGCCCGGCCGTCCTTGGTCAGATGGGCAGTCGGCTCACCATCGGTGACGATCATGATGATCGGCTCGCTGTCCCGGTGTCGGGCCAGAAACCGTCGAGCGAGCATCAGACCGTGTTGCAGGTTGGTGCCCTGCAAGGTGTCGACATCGAGATCGGCGAGGTCAGCGGCGGAGATCTCCCGGGCCCGGCTGGCGAATCCGATGATCTGGATCGCGTCCTGGGGGAACTTCGTGCTGACCAAGGTGTGCAGGGCGAGCGCCGTAGCTTTCGCCTCTGGCCAGGTACCGCGCAATGCCATGGAGTAGGAGAGATCGACCAGCAAGGCGACCGCCGCGCTGCTTCGGCGCTCGGTCTCCACCACTGCTACGTCGTCTACAGCGATCGGCACGCTCTTCCGACGTGTACGAGGATCGTCCGGTTCCAGATCGGGCATCCCGACGGAGAGGTCGGGTCGCTCGCCCGCCGTACGCAAGACGGCCCGGCGTACCGTCTCCACCACGTCGATGGGCTGCTCGTCACCGAAGGTCCAGGGACGGGAAGACCCGGTCAGTTCCCCGGAGGGGCCCGTCGCGGTGATGTCGTGCTGCCCGCGCCGGCCCTCGGACAGCCGGCCGAAAACTCGTCGCAACGCCGTGGCGCCCATGCGGCGTACCGCCTTCGGGGACAGGGTGAGTTTGCCCGCGGAGCGGTTGAGCCAGCCCTGGTCCTCGAGCTCGGACTCCAGCTCGCGAAGCGCCTCGAGGTCGTCGACGGCATTGCGGCCTAAGGCATTCTCCAGCGCCTGCGCGTCGATGTCGCTCAGGTCAGCCCCCGGATAGTCCTGGGACAGGGCCCGGGAGAGCGCCTCGAGATCGGCCAGGTCCCGTACCGCCACAGTCGCGTCGCCCAGCCCCAGCGGCTCGGCTCCGTCGGGGACCGAACCCCGGTCCCAGCGAAGATCGGGTCTGGCCCGCCGCAGTTCGTCGTTCAGCGCTGCGATCTGGTCACCGACGCCGAGCTTGTCCCAGGTGTCGGAGATGAGGTCGGCAAGCTCCATCCGTTGCTCCCGGCTCATCCCAGCCAGCATGCGCTGCTGAGCGGCCGCTTGGCGGGCCAAGGAATCGAGCAGTTCCTGGGTGTTGCGTGGATTGTCCGGAAACGCATCGCCGTGCCGCTCCATGAACTGCTCGAAAGCCTCCGTGGTGTCCTCGCCGCGGTTGTGCGACCGGATCAGGTCGGTGAGATCGGAGATCATCTCCCGCAGGCTCTCCGGGTCGACCCCGCCCCGCCCGTCCGCCGCTGTGAGTGCGTCGCGCATCTTCTGGAAGGAGCTGTCGAGCACCTCACGGCGGAGCAGGTTCTGGATCTCCTGGTACTTCTGCCGGGCCGACTCGCTGGACCAGTCGTAGTCGGCCAGTGCCCGCACCGCGCCGGCGGTGTCGTCGGGGAGCGAGGCCAGCTCCGACTCGGCCAGCCGGGCCTCGGGCCGCGGGTCGTACTCCAGGGTCTGTTCCTCGGCCCGCAACGCCTCGTCGAGCAAGCGCTGCACTTCGCGCAGCGTGCCGTCCATGGCCCCGCGGGTCCGCGCGGCGCGCAGCCGCTCACGGATCTTGTCCCGCAATGCGTCCAGTCCGCGACGTCCTGCGGCTCCGGCCCGCATCAGCCGACGGAGCGCCTCACGCGTGCTCTCCCCGGCCAGCACTGAATCGCCCAGCGCATCCACCGCCGCGGCAACGTCGTACGGCTCGGCGAGCGGGTCGGGACCACCCTGCCACGCGCCGTACCGGTACCGCCGCCTCATGGGCTGCTCCGAACCGACTCAGGGGACCCCTGCAAAGATAGATTCGTAGTTTTCTTCCCCTGTCGGCTCCGCATTGGGACTCAGCCGCCGTAGAGGGTGCGCGGGCCGTCGATGTCCTTGCCCAGCCGACGGGTCAGGTAGAGGCCTTCGAGCGCGAACTCGACTGCTGCAGCGGCCTGGTCGGGCAGGTCCTCGCTCTCGGTCACGCCGAGTGCGCTGAGCAGTTCGGCCAGACCTGGTACGGGGCCGAACTGGGCGAGAAGTGCCGCTCCGGCGACCAGCTCCCCGGAGTCGACGGTCTGGCCCGCTGCGAAGTGGTCCTGCAAGCCGGACAGATCCACGCCGGCCAATCGGTTCCGGAAGGTTTCCGCGGTCGCCCGGCGGAGCAGGTGAGCCAGGATCTCCAGCTCGCGCTCGCCCTCGTCCTCGCCGCTGGCATCGGCGAACTCGACCTTGCCGCGCGCGGCAGGCAGCGCGCTGGGCAGGTCACAGACCCGGGCGACCGCCCGGTCCTCACCGGTCATCGCCGCCCGGCGTACGGCCGAGGCCGCCATCGTCTCCACTGCCGCGATCGCGAACCGGGCACTGACTCCGGAGCGCCGGTCGACGTGCTGGCTCTCCCGTACCAGGCGGGCATACCGGGCCACGATCTCGATGATGTGGTCGGGGATGAGCGGCCGGGCCAGGTCCAGATCGTCGGCCCAGGACAGCATCGCCTCCTGGCCGACCAAGGCGATCTCGTCGTCGAGTTCGAGCGGGTAGTGGGTGCGTACCTCGCTGCCGAAGCGGTCCTTGAGCGGCGTGATGATCCGGCCGCGGTTCGTGTAGTCCTCGGGGTTGGCGCTGGCGACCAGGAGCAGGTCCAGGGGCAGCCGCAGCCGGTAGCCGCGGACCTGGATGTCGCGTTCCTCCAACACGTTGAGCAGGGCCACCTGGATCCGCTCGGCGAGGTCGGGGAGTTCGTTGATCGAGAAGATGCCCCGATTCGTGCGGGGGATGAGTCCGAAGTGGATCGTCTCCGGATCACCCAGGGTCCGACCCTGGGCGACCTTGATCGGGTCGACGTCGCCGATCAGGTCCCCGACGCTGGTGTCCGGCGTCGCCAGTTTCTCGCCGTACCGGCTCTCCCGGTGCAACCAGGTCACCGGCGCGTCTTCCCCCAATTCGGCGATCTGCCGGATGCCCCACGCCGAGATCGGCGCCAGCGGGTGCTCGTTGAGCTCGCTGCCGGTAAGCACCGGTGTCCACTCGTCCAACAGGCCAAGCAGCGTGCGGATCAGCCGGGTCTTGCCCTGCCCGCGTTCGCCGAGGAGTACGAAGTCGTGGCCGGCCAGCAGGGCCCGCTCCACCTCCGGGATCACGGTGTCGTCGAAGCCCACAATCCCCGGGAGCGAAGGTTGCCCGGCGGCGATCCGGCGCAGCAGGTTGGCCCGGATCTCTTCTTTGACCCCGAGCGAACGGGTGCCCGCGGCGCGAAGGGCCCCGACGGTGGTATCAGCGGGTGCGTCAGTCATCGGAGTCGAAAGTACGCCGCCCGCGAGCACCTCAGTCCCCGGCTCACCCGGTGAGCGCCCTCACCCCGGAGGTCAGACGCGCCGTACCTCGCTTTCAGCGCGTGCGGCCGGGGTCAGACGCACGCTACCTCGCGCTCGACCCGTGCCCAGCTGTGGCGGGCTGACAGGATGCGTAGTCGTGGGCGACGAAGTGCAGTTGGTCGACGTGGCCCAGATCCGGGCGGCGCAGGCTGTGCTCAACGGGATCGTCCGCCGTACGCCGATGGAGCCCTCTCGGGTCCTGAGCGATCGGGTCGGCGGCGCGGTGTTCCTCAAGTGTGAGAACCGGCAGCGGACCGGCTCGTTCAAGATCCGCGGCGCCTACCTACGGATCGCGCGATTGACCGAGGAGCAACGCTCCCGCGGAGTCGTGGCCGCCAGTGCCGGCAATCACGCGCAAGGTGTCGCTCTGGCCGCGAGTCTGCTGGGCGCCTCGGCCACGGTCTTCATGCCGACCGGTGCGCCCTTGCCCAAGATCGCGGCCACCCGCGGGTACGGAGCGCAGATCCACCTCGTGGGCCACACGATCGCCGAGCCGCTGGAGGCGGCCATGGCGTACGCCGCCGAGACCGGGGCAGTGCTCATCCACCCCTTCGACCATCCCGATCTCATCGCCGGGCAAGGGACGGTGGGCCTGGAGATCCTCGAGCAGTGCCCCGAGGTCGCCACGATCGTCGTGTGCACCGGCGGCGGTGGCCTGCTGTCCGGAATTGCGGCCGCCGTCAAAGGGCAGCGTCCCGACGTACGGGTGGTGGGCGCCCAAGCGGCCGAGGCGGCCTGTTTTCCGGCCTCGCTGACCAACGGGTCGCCGCTGCCGTTGGAAGCCATGGACACGATGGCCGACGGCATCGCCGTACCCGCGCCGAGTGAGCTCACCTTCGCCCATGTCCGCGATCTCGTCGACGACATCGTCACGGTCTCGGAGGAATCCCTGTCCCGGGCTCTGCTGCTGTGCCTGGAGCGCGCCAAGTTCGTGGTCGAGCCGGCCGGCGTGGCGGGCGTGGCAGCGGTGCTGGACAACCCGTCGGAGTTTCCCCCGCCAGTCGTCGTAGTGCTCTCCGGCGGCAACGTCGACCCGGTCCTGCTGCTGCGCGTCATCGAACATGGCATGGTTGCCGCCGGTCGCTACCTCTCGGTCAGGCTTCGAGCGCCCGACCAGCCGGGCTCACTTGCCAAGGTCTTGTCGGTCGTCGCTGAGTTGGGAGCCAGCGTCCGAGAGGTCGAGCACTCCCGTACCGGATCGCGACTGCACCTGGGCGAGGTGGAGGTCGCGTTGTCCCTGGAGACGCGCGGTGCCCAGCACCGGTCGGAGGTCGTCCAGGCTCTCCGTTCGGCGGGCTACCCCGTCGAGGTCCAGTGAGGCTCGCGGGATCGCATTCGTCCAAGAAATGTGTCGGACCCGGCCTATAGCGTTGCCGTCGTGACTGCAGCCATCGAGGTCCAAGGCCTCGTCAAGCGATACAAGGAAACGACGGCGCTCGCCGGGATCGACTTTCGCGTCCCGGAAGGCACCGTTCTGGGACTGCTGGGGCCCAACGGCGCAGGCAAGACAACTGCCGTACGCGTGCTCAGCACGCTGATCAAAGCGGACGAGGGCATCGCCAGGGTCTTCGGGATGGACGTGGTCGCCGAGGCCGACGCCGTACGGTCCACGATCGGGTTGACCGGTCAGTACGCCGCGGTGGACGAGTACCTCACCGGCTTCGAGAACCTGGAGATGGTGGGCCGGCTCTATCAGCTCGGCAAGGCCCAGGCGCGGTCTCGGGCGTCGGCCCTGCTGGAGCGTTTCGACCTCGAACATGCCGGCAACCGCATCGCCAAGACCTACTCCGGAGGTATGCGTCGCCGGCTGGACGTCGCGGCCTCCTTGATCGCGCAGCCGCGGGTGCTGTTCCTGGACGAGCCGACGACCGGGCTCGACCCGCGCAGCCGGCTCGGGATGTGGGAGTTCATCGAGGAACTGGTGGGCGAGGGCACCACGATCCTGCTCACCACGCAGTACCTCGACGAGGCCGACCGGTTGGCCGACAGCATCGTCGTCATCGACGAGGGAAAAGTGATCGCCCGCGGTACGGCGGACGAACTCAAGGCCCAGGTGGGCGGGGAGCGGCTGGAGTTCACGGTGGGCCATGCCGCCGAGCTGCCCGAACTGCGCGACCTGCTGGCCTCGCTGGCGGTCGACGACCCGATCATCAACGAGCAGACGCGCCGCCTGACCGTTCCCGTTTCCGGCGGGGCTGATGTCCTGCGCGAGGCGCTCAAGCGGCTGGAAGGCAGTGGCGTCACGATCGTGGACGTTGGTCTGCGCCGGCCGGACCTGGACGACGTATTCATGACCCTCACCGGTCACGCTGCGGAGCAGGCTGCCGAGGCGGCCGACGCCGACGAGGCTGGCGATACCGGACGGCGCTCGAAATCCAAGACCACGTCGAAGCCGAAGGAGACCGTCCGATGAGCCCGCTGACCCGCGTCGTGGGCGACAGCCTGATCATCACCAAACGCAATCTGATCAAGGTCAAGCGGGTTCCTGACCTGATCGTGTTCGCCACTCTGTCGCCGATCATGTTCGTGCTGCTGTTCGTGTACGTGTTCGGCAGCGCGATCCCGATCGAGGGCATCGGGTACGCCGAGTTCATGGTCCCAGGGATCTTCGCCCAGACGGTGATCTTCGGCAGCACGATCACCGGTGCGAGTTTGGCCGATGACCTGCAGAAGGGGCTGGTCGAGCGATTCCGCTCGTTGCCGATGGCCCGTTCCGCAGTCGTGATCGGCCGGACGGTTGCCGATCAGGGGCTCAACGTCATCACCATCGTGGTGATGTCACTGACCGGCCTGCTCGTCGGCTGGCGGATCCGCTCGTCCCTCCTGGATGCGTTGGCGGGATTTGCGCTGTTGCTGGTGTTCGGCTTCGCCATCTCCTGGATGTTCGCGCTGGTCGGTTTGCTGGTCCGGACACCTGAGGTGGTCAACAACGCGGGGTTCATCGTGATCTTTCCGCTCACCTTCATCGCCAACACGTTCGTGCCGACCGACGGTTTTCCCACAGTCCTGCGGGTGTTCGCCGACTGGAATCCGGTCTCGTCGGTCACCCAGGCAGCTCGGGAACTGTTCGGCAACACCAGCCCGGCACTGCCGGTCCCGGACGCGTGGCCGTTACAGCATCCGGTGCTCTACACGTTCCTCTGGGCCGGGCTCATCCTGGCGATTTTCGTCCCGCTGTCGATCCGGCAGTACGTCCGAGCCGCCGGACGGTAGTAGGCCAGCGCAGCCAGCGTTGCGGGGTTCTCGATCCTATTCCCGGCCAGCGTTGCGGGTGCGCGCCGTACGAGGCCGGCGGTTGCGAGAAGAGTCCGAGCCGCCGCGCGGCGTGCGGGACCGGCGGTACCGACAAGAGTCCGAGCGCGCTGCGCGCGCGGACCTACTGCCAGGGGAGTTCGAGCAGCAGGTCGAGGTCGTCGGGAGCCCTACCCTCGCGGACCACCCGGTTGGGCTGGCGTTGCCCGCAGACCGTGCAGCGGTGCACGATCTGCCAGCCCTTGCCGCCCTTGTCGACCAGCCCGATCGGTTCCATCAGGCCAGCGCAGCCCGACCCGCGGTCGCCGGGCCTGACGTCGACGTGCTTGGACCACAGGCAGTGCGGGCAGTGGTTGCGATAGTGCCCGTCGGTGTTGGCCACCACGTCCGCGCCACATCGACCGCAACGAAAGGCCGTGTTCTCCTCAGTCCGGCCCATGCCCGCGATACTCCGATCTCCCAGATGTCGCAGCTGCGCAGGTGACACACGCGGCCTGTCGTCGGCAAGGCTGCGACATGTCCACAGCATCGGTCAGGATGACGGGTATGAGTATCGACGGTCTGGACGCCGCCTTGATCGGGCTGCTCACCGAAGAGCCCCGGATCGGGGTCCTGGAGGCTTCTCGGCGGCTCGGAGTTGCCCGCGGGACCGTGCAGGCGCGGTTGGACCGACTCCAGCAGACCGGGGTGATCGTCGGGTTCGGTCCGGAGGTGGACCCCGCAGCACTCGGATTCTCGGTGATGGCCTTCGCGACGGTGCAGATCCGGCAGGGGAGGGGACCGATCGTCGCCGAGCATCTGGCCGGTATCGATGAGGTGCTCGAGGTGCACACGATCACCGGGGACGCGGACATGCTCGTCCGGATCGTGGCCCGCTCGCACGAGGACCTGCCACAGGTGATCGACCGACTCGTGGCGCACCCGGACATCGTTCGTACCTCCACCAACATCGCGCTGACTGCCCTGATTCGGTATCGAACCGGCGGGCTGCTGCGACGGGCCAGTGCCTCGCCCGGCCTAGCCCGCCGCGCCTGAACCCCCGGCGCGTGAACAGCCCTCCGAGCAATGCTTGCTCGGACGTGGGGACGCAAGACACGGCTGTCTTCCCGGACGTGCGAAAGTGCTCGCATGACAGCGGATGCACCTGGCAACTGGGCAGGACATCCGCTCCTGGACACGGTCGCCAACCTGTGGCCCACCGCACGGGTGTCCATCGCACCCGGGCGTCGAGCGCCCGGTCCCAAGGAATTGATCTACGTCCCCAACTCCGACGATCCGCGGCTGCTGGTACCCGCCGGCCACCGCCGCGCAGCGTCTGCGGCGTTGCTGCGGTTCAACCACTTTCTGCCGATCGGGGAACGGCTGCGCCGCGTGCTTGCCGCTGGCGGTTTGCGCCTGGGTGCCGAGCGGCTGCTCGCGCATCGCATCGCGCTCGTGGAGCGGGAAACCGCGCCTGACTCGATCGAGACCTATCTCTCCGAAGCGCTGGGGCAGGACGTCGTCGTCAGCCTGGGCATCGGGCTGTCTCGCGCAACCCAGAAGCCGGTCCTGCAGGCCTTCGATTGTTCCGGTCGATCGCTGGCTTTCGTGAAGATTGGGGACAACGCCCACACCCGCGAACTGGTCCGTACCGAAACCGAGGCACTTCGCCGGCTGGCGCAACAAAACTGGACCGTGCTGGACGTACCCAGACTGATGCACTCCGGGAACTGGCATTCCTTCGAGGTCCTCGTCATGTCGATACTGCCGGTACGGGCCCGACCCGCACTGCGCCGGCCGGTCTCGGTGGCGCCGGTCAGGCCCATGCGAGAGTTCACTCGCGCCTTTTCGGAAGGTCTACAAGTGGTGGCCACCAGCGGGCTCATGCAGCGCCTGCGTGCCGACGTGCGGGGAATCGCCGACGAGGTGACCGCCTCGACGTATTGCCAGGCCCTGGATCGGATCGCGGATCGCTACCGGCACACGGTGCTGCACTTCGCGGCCTGGCACGGGGACTGGTCGCCCTGGAACATGGCTTGGCGGGGCCGACGGGTTCAACTCTGGGACTGGGAGCGTTTCGAGACCGGCGTTCCCGCGGGCATGGATCGGACCCACTACGTCCTCAGTGCATTGGCGCGTACCGAGGGGTTCAGCGCACGCACCATCGTGCGGGCCCTCGAGCTGCCGTCGGCTCGCGAGTACGCCCGGCCATCCCAACAGGACGTCCTCGGCCTGCTCTACCTGGCCGCGATCGTCAATCGATACCTGACCAGCTCCCACCACGAGCACCCCGGACCGGTGCAGGCTCGTGCGGGAGCGGCTCTCGAAGCGCTGTCCTGGCTCAGCCAGAAACCCGGCAGGCTCGACAGCCAGGTGGTGGGCTCCTAAACCCGGAAGATCTCCAGCGCGACGATCTCCACCTCGACCTTGTTCCCGTTGGGGGCCGGATAGCTGACCGACTCGCCGACCTTCTTGCCCAGGATCGCCCTACCCAGTGCCGACTCGGGAGAGTAGACGCTCAGTTCGGTGGTGCCACCGATCTCCCGCGAGCCGAGCAGGAACTTCTCAGTGTCGTCGTCTCCGACGAACCGTACGGTCACGACCGTTCCGAGCGCTGCCGCTTCGGCGTGATCGGGCGGGTCGCCCACCTGCGCGCCACGTAGCAGATCGCTGAGTTGCCGGATCCGGGCCTCGGCCTTGCCCTGCTCCTCCTTGGCAGCGTGATACCCACCGTTCTCCTTGAGATCGCCTTCCTGACGGCGGGCGTTGATCTCGGCGCTCATAGCCGGACGACCGGCGATGAGTTTGTCGAGTTCGGCCCGCAAGCGGTTGTAGGCGTCCTGTGTCAACCAGGTGGTCGGTTCAGAGGTGGGCTCGACGGTAGCGCTGGACACGGTGGGACTCCTTGAATGCATGATGTGCGGAGCCGTCGAATGGCGGCGCCCTCGTGGCGCAGCCGGCCGACGCGGGCGGGGCGGGTGGGGCGGGTGGATCAAGGATGGACGCTACCGCGTTCCGGTCGAGGCTGCCGCATCTCCGGATTCCGGCATTGGTCATGATATGGCAGTGAGTTCCACCCTATCCGACCCCAGATTGACTCCGGCCGACCAAGGGGACCGGTTTGCGTCCGGCCCCGGGTCGAAGCTCCGGCTGATGGCTGTACACGCCCATCCCGATGACGAATCGAGCAAGGGTGCGGCCACCATGGCCCGCTACGTCCGAGAGGGGGTCGACGTCCTCGTTGTCACGTGTACCGGCGGTGAACGGGGATCGATCCTCAATCCGGCGATGGATCGCCCCGACGTACTGGCCGACATCGCCACCATCCGCGCCGCGGAGATGGAGCGGGCGCGGCAGATTCTCGGGGTCTCCCAGGCCTGGCTCGGGTTCGTCGATTCCGGCCTCCCAGAAGGCGACCCGCTGCCCGATCTCCCGGCGGGGTGCTTCGCATTGGTACCGACCGAGGAGGCCGCGCAACCGTTGGTGGCCCTAATCAGGTCCTTCCGCCCGCACGTGATCACGACCTACGACGAGCGGGGCGGCTACCCGCACCCGGATCACATCAAGACCCATGAGGTTTCGATGGTTGGTTTCGACGCGGCCGGGGACCCCGAGCGATATCCGGGCACCGGCGATCCCTGGCAGCCCAGCAAGCTGTATTTCCATATGACCTTCACTCGGGCTCGGCTGCTGGCCATCCATGAGGCGGTGCTGGCCCGGGGCGTGGAATCGCCGTACGCCGAATGGCTCGAGAACTGGGACGAGACCGACGACAACTCCGCACGGGTCACGACCCGGGTGCCGTGCGCCGACTGGTTCGAGACCCGAGATCAGGCCCTGATCGCGCATGCCACGCAGGTGGACCCGCTGGGCCGGTGGTTCTCCATCCCGCTGGACGTGCAACGTGAGATCTGGCCCACCGAGGACTACGAGTTGGTCCGCAGTCTGGTCGACAGCCCACTGCCCGAGGACGACTTGTTCGCCGGTCTGCGCGAAAGCGTGCCCGCGTGAACCCCGGACTCGAGATGATCGGCCGGTTGGCGGGCGAGGAAGACATCGGTAAGGCTGGACCGGTGGGACTGTTCCTGATCCTGAGCCTGCTGATCGTGGTTTTCTTCCTTGGCCGCTCGATGCGGACACACCTTCGACGGGTGCCGCTGGAGTTTCCCGACACCAGGTCATCGGCACCCGGTGAGCCAGAAGTGCCTGGCCAGCATGCCGGCGTGGGCGAAGGTGAGATCGTCGACCGGCCGGGCGATCGTCCTCGTCGCAGCGACGGTGGACCCGATGAACCCGAGACTTCTCGGCCCAGCTCGGGTTGAGCTCAGCGGCTCGTCGCTACCCTCCATGTGAGGAGCGAGGAGCGCACTATCGACGCAGCCGCGAGAGCCACACGACGGGACAACTCGCTCCTGGCGCTGCTCCGCATTCCAGTCTTTCGCCGGGTCTGGGCAGCCATCGCGCTGTCCAGCCTCGGGGATTGGCTCGGCCTGCTGGCCACCACGGCGATGGCCCAGCAGCTGACGGCCGGGGAGTCAATCGCCGTCCAGGGGACGGCTATCTCGGGAGTGATCCTGACCCGGCTGCTGCCCGACCTGGTCCTCGGCCCCTTCGCCGGAGCACTGGCCGATCGGCTGGACCGGCGCAAGACGGTGATCATCGGGGAGATCCTCGCCGCGTCGTTGTACCTGTCGATCGCGATCGGGTACGACCTGCTCTGGCTGTACATCGCACAGTTCCTGATCGAGGCGGTCGGACTCTTCACCATGCCGGCCAAGCAGGCGCTGTGGGTCAACATCGTTCCGCGCAAGCGTCTGGCCGTGGCCAACCAGCTGTCTCTGCTCTCGGTGTATGGCGCGGTGCCCGTCGCTGCGCTGCTCTTCGCGCTGCTCAACACCGCCAGCCGGTTCTTCGCCGAGGCACGCGACGTCGACCCCGAGTTGGCTGCCGCCCTGGACGGCCCGAGTGTGCCGATCGTCATCGCCCTGAGTTTCAATGCGATCTCCTTCCTGGTCAGCGCCGGAACGATCTTCTTCTCCCGGCACAAGATCCCCGCCTACACCGGTGAACGGGAGAAGACCACCGGGTTGCTCGAGCTCATCAAGGAGGGGGTTGCCTTCCTGCGCTCCAACGCGTTGATGAAGGCGCTCTACATGGGGATCCTGGGCGCTTTCGCCGCCGGCGGGTTCGTGATCGGGGTTGCCCAGCTCTGGGTTACGACGCTGGCTGCGGGTACGGCCGGTTACAGCATCCTGTTCGGGAGCGTATTCACCGGGCTGGCTCTGGGCATGTTGCTGGGGCCCCGGTTGCTGCCCGGAATCACCCGGCGCCGGATCTTCGGCGTATCGATCGGCCTGGCCGGAATCGTGCTGGTGGTCATGTCGTTCATGCGCGAATTCGTCATCGCCGCCGGCTTGGCCAGTGCGGTGGGATTCTTCTCCGGGGTCGCGTGGATCGTCGGCTACACGCTGATCGGCTATGAGGTCGTCGATCGACTGCGGGGACGAACCTTCGCCTTCGTGATCTCCTCCGTCCGGATCGTGCTGTTGCTCACCGTCGCGGTCGGCCCGCTGATGGCCGGGCTGCTCGGCGAGCACGTCATCACCGTCGGCCAGACCCAACTGGTCTTCACCGGCCCCGGCCTGACCCTGCTGATCGCCGGGATCCTGGCCGTTTCGGTCAGCTCCTACGTCGCCAGCCGGGTCGCTCCCGGGCAGCGCAGCGTCATCACCGGTGCGGTGCGCAAGCTGTTTGGTGCCGCGCCGCTGGCCCCGAACGAGCCTCCCGAAGTTGGGTTCCTGTGCGCCGTTGAAGGTCCTGACCCGGTCGAGCGCCGCCGGGTTGCTGTCGACCTTGTCGAGTGGCTCAGAGCGCAGGGCCACGATGTGGTCCTGACCGGACGGTCGGAGGAACGAGCTGCCGTGGGCCGATTCTCCGAATCCGCCGGCCCCGCTGCTGTCGAGCCGCAGGTCCACCCGGCGGCGCAGGCTCTGCTCGCTGCCGCAGCACACGCCGAGCACGTCGCCACGGTGATTCGACCCGTCCTGGACCGCGGGGGCAGCGTGGTCTCCGACGGCTTCCACGACGACGTACAGGCACGCAGTGACCTCGACGACGCGGTCGACACCGGTGAACAGATGCGCGCCCTGCGCTGGGGGAGCGGCCACCTCGTTCCGCACCTGACCGTCGTGCTGGACGACGTCGAAGCACATCTGGACGACCTTCGCCAACTGCTGATCGCCCGCGCGCACATGGCCCCGGAGAGGTATCTCGTGATTCCGGCCGAACGCGGTCGGCCGATCTCCGAGGCGTTGCGCAGCCGGGTCCGCGATGCGCTGAGCACCTACGGGCTGCTCCATGAGTCCGCCGACGCAACCTCCAAGGGTGGCCCCACCGGAGAATCCACGTCCACGTCAACAGCACAGCCTGCAGTGCACCCCTCGGCTCCACCCGCCGAACCGACAACGTTGGCATCCGAGCAGGCGCCGGCTGCGGCCGTCACGAGGTCGGAGGAACCGTCCACGTCCAGCAGCTAGCCTGCTCCGGTGAGTGACCGCCCGCCCGTCTTCACCGCGGTCGACACCGAACAGGTGAGCTGTTGCCTGTGCGGGGACGCCGGCAGCGAGGTGTACGACCTGCCGCCGTACGGGGTACGACGCTGTACCCGGTGCACCCTGGTCTTCGTCTCCCCCCGTCTACAGGAGGCGGCGCTGACCCGGTTCTACGACCAGGTGGACTACTTCGAGGGCGGTGTCTACGGCGACCAGTCCCGATGGTCCCCGGCGATGGTGCTGCAGCGGATCTGGACCTCGGGTCGACTCGACCGGATCGCCGAGGCGCGCGCAGCAGGACACAGTCGCCGATCGGGGTCCGGTCAGCGACTGTTGGAATTCGGCAGCGGCTATGGGCTCTTCCTCGGGGCGGCCCGCGAGCGAGGCTACGACGTGCAGGGCGTCGAGTTGTCCCGGCCCGCCGCCGAGGCGACAGCCAGACTGGACATCGATGTCTACTGTGGACAGGTCGTTGACGCACCGGTCGCCGGGCCGTACGACGTGATCTGCGGCTGGGACACCCTCGAGCACGTACCGGACCCGCTGGCCGTTCTGCGTCGCATCCGGAAGCTGATCGACGAGGACGGCACGGTCGCCTTGTCCACCCCGTACTTCTCCTCCCTGCCCAGCAGAGTGCTGCGTGAACGATGGTGGACGCTGAAGCCGACCGAGCACATCTGGCACTACACGCCGTACACGCTGCGTCTGCTGGCCGCCCGGGCCGGGCTCACTGTCACCGACGTGATTCGGTCGCCGCTCGCAAGGGCGAATCTCACCCGTCTGGACTCGCTCGTCGTGCTGCTCCGGCCACATTCGGTACGCCCCTGAGGCGTTCGTTCGTGGGCATGCCCTCCGGCTCCACACTCGCTGCCTTCGCAGCGGGACGGCACTGGGCGTGGTTCGCTACGTCGGGGCCGCGTACCTGATCTGGCTGGGCATCACCACGATCCGCAAGCGCCACGGGCCACGAGACCCACGAGCTGCCTTATCCGCTCATCGGCCGGTCTGCCTCCCCAAGAACGGGCCGGGAAACGTGCGCTGGCACGATGGGTTGATGGCCAACGAGCTCGCTGCCTCATCCTCGCCGTACCTGTTGCAGCACGCCGACAACCCGGTGAACTGGGTCGAATGGGGCCCGAAAGCCTTCGCCGAAGCTCGGGAGCGGGATGTGCCGATCCTGCTCTCGATCGGCTATGCCGCTTGTCACTGGTGCCACGTCATGGCCCATGAGTCCTTCGAGGACCAAGCCACCGCGGAGTCGATGAATGCCCACTTCGTCTGCGTCAAGGTCGACCGCGAGGAACGGCCCGATGTCGACTCGGTGTACATGGAGGCCACCCAGGCGATG
Source organism: Geodermatophilaceae bacterium (assembly GCA_050999295.1). Lineage (GTDB taxonomy): Bacteria > Actinomycetota > Actinomycetes > Mycobacteriales > Geodermatophilaceae > JACCQS01. Next base: position 32,175 of record JBPCPI010000039.1, read on the forward strand.
ACCGGGCACGGCGGTTGGCCGATGACCGTCTTCATGACCCCGGACGGCGCGCCGTTCTACTGCGGAACCTATTTCCCTCCGCTTCCGGCGCGAGGGATGCCGTCGTTTCACCAGTTGCTGGACGCGATCTCCGAGGCATGGACCGACCGTCGCAATGACGTCCTGGAGTCCGGAGAGCGGATCACCGAGCGGCTGCGCGAGCGGAGGTCCTTCGGCGACCCGGCCCCCGTCGACGCCGCAGCCCTGGACGCGGCCGTCGATGCGCTGTGGCGCAGCTTCGAACCAGAGAACGGCGGATTCGAGCGCGCACCGAAGTTCCCTCCGTCGATGGTGCTCGAATTCCTGCTCCGACACCACGCCCGTACCGAGGAACCCCGCGCGTTGACGATGGTCGAGACCACCTGCGAGCGAATGGCTCGGGGAGGGATCTACGACCAACTCGCCGGGGGCTTCGCCCGGTACTCGGTCGACGGCCAGTGGGTCGTCCCGCACTTCGAGAAGATGCTCTACGACAATGCCTTGCTGCTCGGTGTCTACCTGCACATGTGGCGGGAGAGCGGTTCGGAGTTCGCCCGGAGGGTCGCCGATGAGACGGCCGCGTTCGTGATCCGCGACCTGGGCACACCCGAGGGCGGTTTCGCCTCCGCGCTGGACGCGGACACCGACGGGGTCGAGGGGCTGACCTATTCCTGGACACCCGAGCAGCTGGTCGAGGTTCTGGGCGCCGACGACGGAGCCTGGGCCGCAACGCTTCTCAAGGTGACACCGGAGGGCACCTTCGAATCGGGGGGGATCAGGGAGGGTGTCCGGGAGAAGGGCTCCTCGGTGTTGCAACTGCCCGAGGATCCGGATGACCCGCAACGCTGGGCAGAGCTGCGCCGCAAGCTGTTCACGGCACGCGCGTCTCGCCCGCAGCCGGGCCGCGACGACAAGGTGGTCGCGGCCTGGAACGGGCTGGCGATCGCTGCGCTGTCCGAGCACGCGATGCTGACGGACTCCGCCGAGAGCCTGTCCGCGGCCGTCGCAGCGGCCGAGTTGGTGACGCGGGTGCATCTGGTGGACGGGAAACTCCGCCGGGTCTCCCGCGACGGAATCGTCGGCCGGCACGGCGGGGTTCTCGAGGACTACGCAGAACTGGCGCGTGGTCTGCTCGCGCTGCACCAGGCGAGCGCTGACGGTCGCTGGCTCGACCTGGCCGGCGAACTGCTGGACGCTGTCCCGGCCCGCTTCTCCGACTCCTCCGGCGGCTTCTTCGACACCCCGGATGATGGCGAGCTGTTGATCCGCCGTCCACAGGACCCGACAGACGGCCCGTCGCCATCTGGTGCCGCGGCGGCCTGCGACGCCTTGATCAGCTACGCAGCACTGACCGGGAAAGCGCTACCGCGGGAGGTGGCGGAGCGGGCGCTGGCCTGGCTGGGGCCGATCATCGCCCAGGCGCCGCGGGCCGCTGGGTCAGCGGCTGGCACGGCTGAGGCTGTACTGGCCGGTCCACTGGAGATCGCTGTGGCCGGCCCGGCCGGGTCGGAGCGCGCCGCGCTAGCCGCGGTTGTCCGGGCTGGAACCAGCCCAGGAGCCGTGTCTGTGGTCGGCGAGCCGGACACTCCAGGCGTGCCGCTGCTCGCCGGGCGGGTCACCGCCGAGGCCCCCGTCGCGGTATTCATCTGCCAGGGCTTCGTGTGCCAGGCGCCGCTGCGGGAGGTGTCCGCTGTGGGCGAAGCGATCCGGACGCGGGAGACGAGCGGCCGACGATGAACTGCGCTAGTGTGTAATCACGTAATCCTGTAATCAAGGAGTGCACACATGGCGACAGAGAACGCGGCTCAGGACGAGATCAAGGCCTGGTTCACCGGACGGCTACCCGATGACTGGTTCACCGGGCCGGCCGAGGTGTCGGTGGACCGGGAGGAGATCGTCGTACTCGGCACGCTGGCCGAACCAGAGACGGCCGAGGATGCCGATGATGCAGCCCGCTCGGCGGCGGCAGCCGGTCGGATCAGCCGGTGGCGCGAGCAGACCCGCGAGGAACGGATCGGTATCGCACAGTCCGCCGAGCATCGCTTCGGTCGCAAGGTGGCGTGGGGGGCCAAGTGCGGGTCGGCCTCGACCCTGTTCACCCATCTGGCCATCCCGGTGATGACCCGGCTGCGCCAGCCTGAGCGTCAGGTGCTGGACACCCTCGTCGAGTCCGGAGTCGCCCGGTCGAGGTCCGAGGCGCTGGCCTGGACGGTCCGCCTCGTCGGGCAGCACAGCGAGGACTGGCTGGCCGAACTCCGTACGGCGATGGCCTCGGTCGACGAGGTTCGCGCGAGAGGACCGCAGACCGGCTGAGCCAGCCACGGTCGGACCCAGGGGGCACCCCGTGACGCTGGATGCGGAGTAATCCTCTCCGATTCCCGACGGGGCAGACGCCGGAGCGGCTTGGCCGCTAATCCCCCGGCCAACGTTGCGGGTGCGCACGTTACGCGGCCGGCGATTCCGACAAGAGTCCGCGCGCGGCGCGCGCACTGGCTAGGGTCGGGGAATGCGTGCAGCGGTGTACGAGGGCCCCGGGAACGTCCGGGTCGAGGACGTCCCCGATCCGGTGCTGGTCCTGGACACCGACGCGATCGTGCGGGTCACCGATGCGGCGATCGGCGGCAGTGCCCTGTGGGCCTACCGCGGGTACGGTCAGCGCCCGCCGGGTGCGCGGATCGGGCATGAGTTCCTTGGCCAGGTCACCGAAGTCGGTGCCGACGTACGCACCGTCCGGCCCGGTGACCGGGTCGTCGCGCCCTACATGTGGTCGTGCGGAGCCTGTGACTACTGCCGAGCCGGTCTGACCAGTTCCTGCCTGGACGGGGGCACCTTCTCCGAGCCCGGCCATGACGGGGGCCAGGGTGAGGCAGTACGGGTGCCGCACGCCGACGGCACCCTGATCGTCGTCCCTGCCGCCGATGCCGTGCCGGCCACCCGCCTGTTGCCGCTGAGCGACGTGATGGCCACCGGACACCACGCCGCGGTCAGCGCCGGCGTGGACCACGACACGACTGTTGCGATCATCGGTGACGGCGCAGTGGGTGTTTGCGCAGTCCTGGCGGCGCGGCGGCTGGGGGCACGCCGCATCATCGCCATCGGTCACCATGCCGACCGGCTGCACATGGCGGTGGATTTCGGTGCCTCGGACATCGTCCAAGGCAGCGGTGACGAAGTGCTCGAGAAGGTCATGAGCCTGACCGGCGGGGTCGATGCAGTCTGCGAATGCGTAGGTTCTCAAGCGGCTTTCGATGACGCGTTCGCGATGACGCGCGACGGCGGCCGCGTTGGGTACGTCGGTGTCCCGCACCTGGTCGAGGGCATCGACCTATCGAAGATCTTCGCCCGCAACATCGGGATCCGCGGGGGGATGGCGCCGGCGCGTGCCTACCTACCAGCACTTCTCGACTCGGTGCTTGATGGCCAACTCGACGCCAGCGCGGTCCTGGACCTCACTCTGGGACTCGAGGAGCTCGCCGACGGCTACGCGATGATGGACGACCGACTGGCGATCAAGGCCCATATCACGATCTAGCTGCCTGGCCAGGATATGGCGCCGAGATCGCCAGGGACCTACATCTGGCCGGGCGGCGCGTGCACCTGTTCACCCGCCCTTGTGGTCCACTCATTCGTACGTACCGTCTGTCCGACCGTGGCACGGGCGCAGGCATTGAAACCGGCGCACTGATGCGGCAGGGGCTGCGACTCTATGGCGTCCTGCTGGCCATCGAAGGTGGGCGGATGACGGCTGCACCCGGCCTCTATCTCGGCTGCCAGGCAACGGAACTGGATCTTTCCGAGCCGGGCGTCACGTCGGTGATCTGGAGCGACTGTATCGGCGAACCGGCCATCGCGGCCTGACCGCGTGCTGGATCGCCTACGTAAGGTGATCGGTCAATTACGGAGGCAGTAGACCAGCGCTCGCGCTAACCGCGCTCGGCTGAGTCCCGGCTGCCGGCTCAGCCGCCGCCGCCGTTTCCGGTCCCGCCGCCGTTTCCGGTCCCGCCGTTGCCGTTTCCGGTCCCGCCGCCGTTTCCGGTCCCGCCGTTGCCGTTTCCGGTCCCGCCTTCGGTCCCGGTCCCGCCTTCGTTCCCGGTCCCGCCTTCGTTCCCGGTCCCACCTTCAGGCACCGTGGTGTTCGCCGATTCGTCCGCAGGTCCGGGAGGTTGATAGTCCTGCTTGGCGAAGAATACGGTCACCGTCGATCCCCGTGGCACCTCGGCTTGGGCTGGATCGGTAGTGATCACCGCACCCTGGACGAATGGCTGGTCCTCGGCGATCCCGGCGGATCTGAGTACCTGGGGCGAGACGTCAATCGCGCTGGGCAGAGCCACCAGCCCCAGCGCGGACAAGTCGGCCTGGACCTCGCCCACCGGCTGCCCGAGATATGACGCGGTGTCGACGAGCACAAGCTCCGGTTCTGCTGACGGATCGATACGCTCACCCGCGACGGCTGAGTTGCCAGTATTCTGCTGGACGACGTAGACCGCGATCAGCCCGGTGGCGATGGCCAGTAACGCCGCGATCAGGAGAGGGACCCTTCGACCGTTGGGGGATCGGTCGCGGGGTCGCCCTGGGTCAGACGGAGTTCCGGGACTCTGCGGCTGAATGCGAGTCGGTGAGCCCCCCGGCGAGGCAGCCGTCGCCACCTGGCTCCCAAGCGCAACGCCTAATGGGCTAGATCGGTCGCCCGGTTGGATTACGGATGTCGGTTTTGGATCGGCGTCCACGGATGAACGCAGCGACTGGTCTTGGGCGACCGCGCGCACGGCATCGGCGAATTGGCCTCCGTCGGAGAACCGATCCTCGGGATCCTTCGACATCGCCCGCATAATGAGTGCGCGGACGGGATCCGGGATCTCAAGAGGCAGCGGCGGTGGCTGTTGATTGACATGGGCCAAGGCGACGGCGACCGGGGACTCAATCTGGAACGGAAGCCGCCCAGCCAGACACTGGTAGCCGACCACGCCGAGGGAGTAGACATCCGATGCGGGCGTGACCTCGCGGCCCATCGCCTGTTCGGGCGAGAGGTAAGCGGCTGTACCAACTACCATGCCGGTTTCGGTCAGGGGCACGTGGTCGGCGGCCCTGGAGATCCCGAAGTCGGTGATCTTCACGCTCCGATCTGGCCGGATCATGAGATTTCCCGGCTTCACGTCCCGGTGCACCACACCGTTGCGGTGAGCCGCCCCCAACCCTGAGGCGGTCTGCTCCAAGATGCCCAGCAGCGAGGGCGCGTCCAAGCCGGTACCGTGGTCCAGAAGGTCGGACAGTGGATCGCCATCGATCAACTCCATGACCAGGTAGGCGACATGTTCGCCTTCAGCCATCGCCTCGCCGTAGTCGTGGACCGGGGCGATGTTGGGATGGGAAAGCGACGCAGCGTTCCTCGCCTCGGTACGAAAGCGGGCGAGAAACGACTGATCACCGGTGTATTCGCTGCGCATGACCTTGACTGCCACTGTGCGCAGAAGTGTCGTGTCGCGAGCACGCCATACCTCGCCCATGGCTCCGACTGCGATCCGTCCGACCAGTTCGTATCGGTCCCCGAGCCGGACCCCGGTCTGCACAGTCATGGCCCGCCTCCCGTGGCAGCCGGGGCATCCCGGCCGGTCTTGTCCGACCAAAGGATACCCGTGCCGCTGGAGTTCTCATCCCGGCGAGTTCTTGCATTCGCCAGACACCGGCCTGGCGTGGCGTGCAGCTCAGACGGCGTACATGGCGAAATACACGGCGATGTAGTGGCAGCTCGCGGCCAGGATGGTCGCGGCGTGGAAGACCTCGTGATAGCCGAAGACGCCGGGGATCGGGTTGGGCCGCGATGTGGCGTAGGCGATCGCGCCGAGTGAGTAAAGCAAGCCACCGGCGCTGATCAGGACGAGTGTGGTTACCCCGAGGTTGGCCAGGATGGCCGGGAAGAACAGCACGGCGACCCAGCCGAGCGCGAGGTAGATGGGGACCCCGACCCAGCGCGGCGCCGTCGGCCAGGAGGTCTTGAGTGCGATGCCCGCCAGTCCGCCACCCCAGACGACGCCCAGGATCACCCAGCGGAACGTGCCCTCCAACGCCAGCACGCTGAACGGGGTGTAGCTCCCGGCGATGAACAGAAAGATCGTCGAGTGATCCAGCAGCTTCATGATCTTCCAGCCACGGGGGGACCAGGCCCGGCGGTGGTAGGCGGCGCTGACGCCGAACATCGCCGAGACCGTGAAGCAGTAGATCGTCACAGCCAGACCAGTGCTCGGGCTGTGCGCCCAGCCCAGCGGAATGAGCACCGCGCCGGTGAGGATCGAGGCCAGGAACGCGCCCAGGTGCAGCCGGCCACGCAGCCGCGGACGGGTGTCCGGAGAGTCGTAGTCGGAGTCGCCGAAGTCCAGCGGCGCCAGATCGAGGGGGACGAGCTTGGTAGCCATCGAATCCAGGTTACGTTCTCGTAGTTTTCGCTGCCAAGAAGCACGTGTCACGCAGTGCAATGCGACAATAACTCTCCGCGACTGCGGGTCTGGGCGGCCGGGAAAGACAGTGCGTCGTACGCTCCTGAATCATGGGTTGGGCCGATCTGCCGTACCGGCTGTACGAGCGACGTCTGCAGCGCGAACTCTCCGGCGCGCAATTGCCCCGGCACGTGGGTGTGATGGTCGACGGCAACCGGCGCTGGGCCAGGTCCAGCGGCCTGGGTGACGTCAACGACGGCCACCGGCGCGGCGCCGGCAAGATCGTCGACTTCCTCGGCTGGTGTGATGAAGCGGGAATCGACCACGTGACGGTCTTCCTGCTGTCCACTGACAACCTCAATCGACCCGAGCCTGAACTGAACCCACTGCTCCGGATCATCGAAGACCTCGCGACCGACCTGTCCGGTCCTACCCGGCGCTGGCAGCTACGGCCGGTCGGGGCATTGGAACTGTTGCCGGACAGCACGGTTGAAGCACTGAAGAACGCCCACGAGGCCACGGTCGGCCGTCCCGGCGCGGCGGTGGATCTGGCGGTGGGCTACAGCGGCCGCCGGGAGATAGCCGATGCGGTTCGTTCGCTGCTGGCCGAGCAAGCCGCCGCTGGGAGGTCCCTGGACGATCTCATCGACATCCTCGACGTCGAGCACATCGCCGAACACCTCTACACCCGAGGCCAGCCCGATCCAGATCTGATCATTCGGACCAGCGGCGAGCAGCGATTGTCGGGGTTCTTGCTCTGGCAGACCGCACACTCGGAGTTCCACTTCTGTGACGTGAACTGGCCGGACTTCCGGCGCACAGATTTCCTGCGGGCGCTGCGCGACTACGCGGGAAGACACCGGCGCTTCGGCGCCTAGTCCCTCGATGTTTGGCTGAGGCAGACTCCTCAGCGTGGACCTGATCTCACCGTGGACCTGATCACCGAGTACCTCCTACTCGGGCTTCGCTTCGACCGACTCGAGCCCGGTTTCGTCGATGCGTACACCGGCGACCCGGCGCTGCGTGTCCGGGTCGAGAACGACATCCCTCCGCGACCCGAGCAACTGCGGCTACGGTGCCGAGAACTGCTGGCCGAGTTGGACTCCAGTGACCTGGCCTACGAGCGCGTCACCTTTTTACGTGCTCAGCTCACGGGCCTGGAGTGCAGCGCCAGGGTGATGTCGGCCGAGCCGGTGGGTTTCGTCGAGGAAGTGGCCGCGTACTTCGACGTACGCATCGACCTGGGTAATGAACAACGTTATGCCGCAGCGCATTCAGAACTCGACGCGCTACTTCCGGGCGGCGGACCGCTCGCGCAGCGATACGCCGACTACCGACGAGCTGACGAGTGCCCGCCGGATCGACTGTATGAAGTCGTCCACACCTTCTCCAGCCAACTGCGCGATCACGTCCGAGTTGCGTACGAGCTGGCGCCGACCGAGACGGTGAGCTACGACATCGTGACCGATCAACCGTGGTCAGGGTTCAACTACTACCGAGGTGAGTTCCACTCCGACGTTGCGATCAATGTCGACCTGCCACACCGACTCACCCAGCTGCCCCATCTCGTGGCCCACGAGTCCTATCCCGGCCATCACACCGAGCACTGCCGCAAGGAGGCCAGACTCGTGGCCGGCCAACAGCGGCGAGAACACACGGTCTTCTTGGTGAACACCCCGGAGTGCTTGATGGCCGAAGGACTTGCCGACCTGGGCATCTCGGTGACCGTCGGTGAGCGGTGGGGTGCCTGGACCGAGGAGATCCTGCGAGATCTGGGTTTCTCGGTCGACGGGGAACTCGCCGAGCGGGTGGCCAAGGCCGCCGCCCCGCTCAACGACGTACGCCAGGATGCGGCGATCCTGTTGCACGACCGGGGACGCGGGCAGGAGGAGGTGCTGGACTTCCTGCAGCGATGGACCCTGGTGCCCCGCGAGCGCGCCCAACAGTCCCTGCGCTTCCTCACTGATCCATTGTGGCGGGCCTACACCTCGACGTACGTCGAAGGTCATCGGCTGCTGTCAAGCTGGCTGGATAGGCGCCCGGCAGATGAGTCGGTCAGTGCGCGGTTCCGTCGGCTGTTGGACGAGCCGCTGACACCAGGCCGCATCCTGGCCGAAGCCGACTGCCGGCGCCACGTGGACAAGGACCTGCAGACGTGACTCCAGCTGGTCGGGGCGGGAGGCGAACCCGACCCGGGCGGCT
>JBPCPI010000047.1:0-7803 GCA_050999295.1 Geodermatophilaceae bacterium
CGCTTTGGGCGGAGCGGGCCTGGTAGAGCAAGACCGAGGCCGAGATCGAGACGTTGAGTGAGTCCGATCGGCCGAGCATCGGGATGCCCACTCCACCGAATCCGCGCTCGTACCAGGGCTTGGAGATTCCGTACCGCTCGCTTCCGACGACGATCGCCACCCGCCCGCTGTAGTCGGCCTGGCGGTAGTCGACCGCGGATTCAGTATCCGCGAGATAGACCGTGAAGGCATTCTCGGCGAGCCAGTCGATCGCATCGGTGACCTCGTCGAAGTCGACCGTCGGCACCGACAGGCTCATCCCGTGCGAGCCGCGGAACACCTTGGGGTGGGACAACCGCGTACGGCGGTTGGTCAGCACCAAGCAGTCGGCCGCCACTGCGTCCATCGTCCGCAACAGGGTTCCGAGGTTGCCCGGAATCTCCAGCCCATCGGCCACCAAGACCAGCGCCGCCGGTCCGAATTCGATGTCGGCCCGCTGCCAATTGGGCATTCGCACGATCGAGACCAAACCGTCGGGCTTGTCCCGTTCGGAGATCCGGGCCAGCGTCTTCTCCGAGATCCGATACGACGTCTCAGCCAAAGCGACCATCTGGCTGGCCCCTAACCGGGCCTCGTCGGAGTAGGTTGCTTCCGGGCACCAGAGGAAGATCTCCACCTGTGTTGCGGTCTCGCGCACCACGTTGTGTGCCCAGAGTCCTTCGACCACGAGCATGCCTGCGCGGTTGGAGGCGGTGTTGCGCTGCAGATCGACGATCTGCTTGATCCGTGGGTGGGACAAACCGATCTGCTGAAGGTCGAGATCCATCAGGGGCGCCAGTCTAGGAACTCCCCTTGTTGATCATCGGAATGTGGCCGGGTTTCTGGGCGCGCGAGGCGAAACAAGCCCCGATTTCCCGATGATCAACTAATGCACCCCGGCCAGAAACCCGTTTGCGGGAGACGGTTGGATTGGGACTCGTGAGCACGCCGACGTACACGAGATCAGATGAGAACGGTCCGGCCAGGATCGTTGTCTCCGATTTGTCCAAGAGCTTCGGCAGCGTCCACGCCGTCGATCGCCTGTCCTTCGTCGTCGAGCCCGGCCAGGTGACCGGATTCCTCGGACCGAACGGAGCCGGCAAGACCACCACCCTGCGGATGGTACTCGGACTCATCACTCCCGACTCCGGTTCGGCTACCTATGGCGGGACGCCGTATGCGGCCCTGTCCCGACCCAGCACGCGAGTCGGCGCGGTCCTGGAGACCGCCTTCCATCCCGGCCGTAGTGGTCTGAACCATCTGCGGGTCTACTGCGCGGCCGCCGGATTCCCCGACGAGCGAGCCGCCGCGGTTCTGGCCCAGGTCGGGATGAAGGAGGCGGGAAAGCGCAAGACCGGAGGCTATTCGATGGGTATGCGCCAGCGACTCGGTCTGGCAACCGCTCTGCTCGGCGATCCGCAGGTGCTCATCCTCGACGAGCCGGCAAATGGCCTTGACCCCGAGGGCATTCAGTGGCTGCGCAACTTCCTGCAGCACCTCGCCCATGAGCAGGGCCGCACAATACTGGTTTCCAGTCACTTGCTCGCCGAGGTCCAGCAGACAGTGGACCGGATCGTGATCATCGCCGGGGGCAGGCTGGTTCGCGAGGGGACCATCGCCGAACTCGCCGACCCGGCTCGCGCCTCGGTCCATGTGCGCTCCCCGAACGCCGCGGACATGCAGCAGGCGCTGGTCCAGGCGGGCGCCCAGGTCGAGGCGCTCAAGCCCGACGAGCTGACCGTGCGCGGCATGCCCATGTCCGCGATCGGGCACGTGGCGTTCTCCACCGGAGTGGAGTTGCATGAGCTGCGCACCGCGACCACCGACCTCGAGGAGATCTATTTCCGGCTGACAGCCGGACAAGAGGAGTTCAAGGCCGCACCAGCACCGGAGGTCGCCCCGTGATTAAGCTCGTCCGCGCCGAGCTGCGCAAACTGTTCACCACCAAACTGTGGCTCTGGTTGCTCCTTGGCGCGTGCGCTCTGTCCGGCGGATCGACGGCGCTGTTGATCGGCTTCGCTGAAGAGGCGGCCGCCGCGCCCCAAAGCGGGGTACCGCCGCTGGGATCAGATGCCTTCGCCCAACTGGCGCTCGCCGGTGGGGCCAACGCGGTCGTGTTCTTCCTGGTCCTCGGGATCATCGGAATGACCCAGGAGTACCGGCACCGTACGGCGACTCCCACGTTCCTGATGACCCCGAAACGTGGCCAAGTCATTCTCAGCAAGCTCTTGACCTATCTCGGCATCAGCCTGTTCTTCGCCATCGTGGTGAACGCTGTGGTCATTGCGGTGGCCGTCCCGTGGCTCAGCGCCAAGCGGGCGCCGGTATCCCTGTCCGGGGAGAACCTCGAGGTGCTCCTGGGCTCGGTCGGGGGCGCAGCCCTGTACGGAATGGTCGGCGTGGGGGTGGGCGCTCTACTGCGCAACCAGGTCGCCGCCATCGTCGGCGCGTTGATCTATCTCTTCGTCGCCGAGCCGATTCTGCGCTCGGTCCCGGCCACAGCCTCGGCGTACAAGTACCTGCCAGGTGGCACGCTGGAATCGATCACCGCGACGACGGTCAACACCGACCTGCTCCAGCGTTGGCAGGGTGCACTACTGCTTGCCGCGCACGGCGTCGTGCTCGCCATCGCCGGCTGGGTGTTCGCCGTCCGTCGCGACATCAGTTGAGCGGTGCCAGTGAGCTGGCCTGACGACGTACCTGAGCTCGCCGACGGCAGGATCAGTCTGCGCGCCCACCGAGACGCCGACGTTGATTCGATCGTCGAGATGTGCCGAGACCCCTTCACCAAACGCTGGATGTCGAACCTGCCCGATCCCTATCGACCCTCCGATGCCGAGTTCTTTCTGCAGGAAGTGGTCGCTCCCGGTTGGCGATCGGGGACGTCCTGCGGCTGGGCGATCGAGGCGATCGACGACGAGTCACCGCGCTACGCGGGCAACGTCGACGTACGCGGCGGCCCAGACGCGACGATTGGATTTGTCCTGCACCCGTGGGCTCGGGGCCGCGGCGTCATGTCCGGTGCGGTGCGACTGGCCTTGCAATGGTGTTTCGCCGAGGCGCGCGTCGAAGTCGTCACCTGGACCTCTCAGGTCGGCAACGTCGCCTCGAGGCGCGTGGCCTGGGCCTGTGGATTCAGCTTCCACGGCACCATGCCGCGCGTGCTGGGCCGCATCGGACCTGCGGTGGACGCCTGGGTCGCCACCGTGGTGGCTGGGGCTGACCTCCGGCCGAAGACCCAGTGGCTGACCCCGACGGTCCTGCGCGGTGCGAGATCACGGTTGCGGCCGTTCACCGACTCCGACATCCCGCGCATCGTGGAGGCGTGTTCGGATGCCCGCACAAAGCATTGGCTTGCGACGCTGCCGGCGCCGTACACCGACGAGGCCGCCCGCAGCTACCTGGACACCATGCCGGTCGAGGAATCGGTGGCCCATCGGGTCGCCTGGTGCATCGCAGACCCCGTGACCGACCGGTTGCTGGCCAATATCGCGATCTTCGATCTCGGCGGTGATGATCCCAGTTGCGGCGAGATCGGGTACTGGACCCATCCGGAGGCACGCGGCCGCGGACTGATGACCGAGGCCCTCCGACTGGTGGCCAACCATGCACTCACACCGGTGGCCGGCGGTGGACTGGGCCTGCGCCGCCTCCAGCTCCTGTCCTCGGCGGGCAATGCCGCCAGCGCACATGTCGCCAGATCCGCTGGATTCGTCGAGGTCGGCCGGGAGCGGCAGGCCGAACTCCTCGACGACGGCAGTTACGACGATCTGCTCACCTTTGATCTGCTGGCGCTCCGATGAGCGTAACCTCAACCCCCGGCGGTCAATGACGACCACGAGACCGCACCGACTCGACGAGAGGCGAGGCGAGGCGACCCTTGTCCACCCAGCACGACATGGCAGGTTTCGGTCCCAACGAGTGGCTCGTTGAGGAGATGTACCAGCAATACCTCTCCTCACCAGACAGTGTCGACGGGGCCTGGCACGAGTTCTTCGCCGACTACTCACCCCTCGGCGCAGAGGCCACTGGAAACGGCGACCCCCCGAGGAACGACGGTCCCGTACCCGCGCCGGCAGCCGCGGAGCAGGCCCCCAAGCCCGCTTCCGTCACGCCGCCGGCCTCGGCTGGGCCCCCGGCCCCCGCCCGGGCCCCGCAGCAGCCCAAACCTGCCCCGGTCTCCCGTGATCGCGGCGAGGCGACGGCACCGGTACGCCAGGCGCCGGCCGGATCGACCACGACGAAGCTGCGTGGCGCGGCGGCGCGGGTCGTGGCGAACATGCAGAGCTCGCTGGACGTACCGACCGCGACCAGCGTCCGGGCGGTTCCGGCCAAGCTCATCGCCGACAACCGAATCGTCATCAACAATCACCTCAGACGCTCCCGAGGCGGCAAGGTCTCCTTCACCCACGTGATCGGGTACGCGCTGATCAAAGCGCTGGAGTCCTTCCCGGAGATGAACACCGCCTTCGGGGAGGTCGACGGCAAGCCGGCGCTGATCACGCCAGAACGTGTGAACCTGGGCCTTGCTATCGACCTGCACAAGGAGAACGGCAGCCGCCAGTTGGTCGTGGCCTCCATCAAGGGCTGCGACGGGATGGACTTCGTGTCCTTCTGGCTCGCCTACGAGGAGGTCATCAAGCGGGCGCGGCAGGGCAAGCTCACCACTGACGACTTCGCCGGCACGACGATCAGCCTCACCAACCCCGGCACGCTGGGGACCAATCATTCGGTCCCACGGCTGATGGCGGGTCAGGGCACCATCCTCGGGGTCGGCGCGATGGAGTATCCGGCCGAGTTCCAGGGCATGAGCGAGGAGATGCTCGCCGAGATCGCCCTGTCCAAGACGATCACGTTGACCTCGACGTATGACCACCGGATCATCCAGGGCGCGCAGTCCGGGGACTTCCTGCGCCGGATGCACCAGTTGCTGCTGGGCGAGGACGGCTTCTACGACGAGGTGTTCCGGTCGCTGCGAATTCCGTACGAACCGGTCCGCTGGGTCTCCGACGTCACCGTCCGACATGAAGGCCAGATCGACAAGAACGCCAGGGTGATCGAACTGATCGACGCCTATCGCACCAATGGCCACCTGATGGCCGACACCGATCCGCTGGAGTTCAAGGTCCGGACGCACCCGGACCTGGACATCATCCAGCACGGGCTCACCCTCTGGGATCTCGATCGGGTGTTCCCGGTGGGTGGTTTCGCCGGCGAGGCGACAATGAGCCTGCGCGACATTCTCGGCGTGCTCCGCAACTCCTATTGCCGCACGGTAGGGATCGAGTACAAGCACATCACCGATCCGGAGGAGCGCGGCTGGCTGCAGAAGCGGATCGAGGTCAAGCACGATGTCGCGGACGTACGCGAGCAGAAGCACGTCCTGGGCCGGCTGAACGCCGCTGAGGCCTTCGAAACGTTCCTGCAGACGAAGTACGTCGGGCAGAAGCGGTTCTCGCTGGAGGGCGCGGAATCGGTGATCCCGCTGCTGGATGCGGTCCTGCAGAAGGCTGCGGAGTACGCCCTGGACGAGGTGGCGATCGGGATGCCGCACCGTGGCCGGCTCAACGTCCTGGCCAACGTCATGGGGAAGAGCTACGCCAAGATCTTCTCCGAGTTCGAAGGCAACATGGACACCGGCACAGTCCAGGGATCCGGTGACGTGAAATACCACCTCGGGGCCAGCGGGATGTTCAAGCACCCGGAGCGCAATTCGGCCGTACGGGTCTCGCTGACCTCCAACCCCAGCCATCTCGAGGCGGTCAACCCGGTCCTGGAGGGCATCGTCCGGGCCAAACAGGACTTGATCAACAAGGGTGAGGGCGGCTTCACCGTCATGCCGGTCCTGATGCACGGTGACTCCGCGTTCGCCGGGCAGGGTGTGGTCGCCGAGACGCTGAACCTCTCCCAACTGCGCGGATACCGCACCGGGGGCACCGTGCACGTGATCGTGAACAACCAGGTCGGGTTCACGACATCGCCGGCTGCGTCCAGATCCAGCCTGTACTGCACCGACGTGGCCCGGATGATCCAGGCGCCGATCTTCCATGTGAACGGGGACGACCCGGAAGCCTGTGTCCGGGTGGCCCGGTTGGCCGTCGACTACCGGCAGGCGTTCACCAAGGACGTCGTCATCGACATGGTGTGCTACCGCCGCAGGGGGCACAACGAGGGCGACGACCCGTCGATGACCCAGCCCCTGATGTACGACATCATCGACCGCAAGCGCTCGGTCCGGAAGCTCTACACCGAGGCGCTGGTCGGTCGCGGTGACATCACGGTGGCCGATGCCGAAGAGGCGCTCAAGGACTATCGAGGACAGCTCGAACGGGTCTTCGCAGAGACGCGCGACGCCAAGCACCAGCCCAAGTCCATGCCGGCCATGACGCAGCCAGCCACGGACAGCGCGCTGACCGCCGTGTCCGCCGAGGTCATCAAGATGATCGGCGACGCACATGTCTCGGTACCGGACGGGTTCACGGTGCACCCGCGCCTGCAACGAGTGCTCGAGCGCCGCGCGGGGATGGCCAGCGAGGGCGACATCGACTGGGCGTTCGGCGAGATCCTCGCCCTCGGCTCGTTGTTGATCGAAGGTGTCCCGGTTCGGTTGGCGGGTCAGGACTCCCGGCGAGGCACCTTCGTACAGCGGCACTCGGTCCTGATCGACCGCAAGACCGGTGCGGAGTACACGCCGCTGACCAATCTCGACCCCGGGCAGGCGAAGCTGTTCATGTACGACTCGCTGCTGTCGGAGTACGCCGCGCTGGGCTTCGAGTACGGCTATTCGGTGGGCAATCCCGAGGCGCTCGTGCTGTGGGAGGCGCAGTTCGGCGATTTCGTCGACGGCGCGCAGTTGATCATCGACGAGTTCATCTCCTCCGGAGAGGCGAAGTGGGGCCAGCGTTCGGGCGTGGTCCTGCTTCTCCCGCACGGGTTGGAAGGTCAGGGACCCGACCACTCGTCCGCGCGTCCGGAGCGGTTCCTGCAGATGTGCGCTGACAACAACATGACCGTGGCCAACTGCACAACGCCGGCCAACTACTTCCACCTGCTGCGCCGCCAAGCATTGAGCACCAGCCAGCGGCCGCTGATCGTGTTGACACCGAAGTCGTTGCTGCGGCACAAGGCCGCGGTCAGTTCGCTCCCCGAGTTCACTCAGGGACAGTTCTTTCCGGTGCTCGACGATCCCGGCGTCCGAGGGGAGTCTCTTGACCGCGAGCGTGTCAAGCGGGTGCTGATGTGCAGCGGCAAGGTGGCCTATGACCTTGGCGCCGAGCGGGACAAGCGGCGGGCGGATGAGGTGGCGCTGGTGCGGATGGAACAGATCTATCCGTTGCCCTCCGGTGAGATCAACGACGTCCTGGGCACCTTCCCGAACGCAACGGACATCGTGTGGGTCCAGGAGGAGCCGGCGAACATGGGTTGCTGGCCGTTCATCGCGCTGCACCTGCCTGACGAACTGCCGGAAGGAAGGCAACTACGGCGGATCGCACGCGACGCCACCGCGAGCCCGGCAACCGGATCCCATTCGGTCCATGATCGTGAGCAGGAAGAACTCGTGACGGATGCCTTTTCGGGTCTGAACGACTGACCCTGTCATCTTCGCCGGATGTACTTCACCGACCGCGGGATCGAGGAGCTCGCCGAGCGCCGTGGCGAAGAGACGGTCACCATTGCGTGGCTGGCCGACAGGTTGCGCGACTTCGTGGACGAGAATCCCGATTTCGAGATCCCGGTAGAACGGCTGGCAACCTGGTTGGCGCGCGACGACGAGGATGCCGACGA
>JBPCPI010000121.1:0-12239 GCA_050999295.1 Geodermatophilaceae bacterium
CCGACTACAACCTCGCCGGCCTCTGCCGACACCACCACCGACTAAAACAACACCCAAAATGGCGGGCCAAACTCGACCCCGACGCCCGGATGACCTGGACCACCCCCACCGGACACACCCACACCACCACCCCACCCCTACCCGTCCAACCCGCCGACCCCGATCCGACACCCTTCTGACCGGGCGCTTGGCATGGGCCGGGCACATCATCCGAATGCGTTCTGTCCAGTCGCACCATCACCACGGCCGGTCCCTGAAACGGCTGCGGGTCGACGATGTCGTGCTTCAGTTGCCGGCACCCCCTCGAGTCCCGACCTGGCAGGTCAGGGCCGAGCAATCAGGGTCTGCCAGAGCAGGTCGGGATTCTCGACGTCCGCGTGGTGGCCCATCCCGGCCAATTCGACCGGGCCGAGGGTTGGCCTGGGCGCGCGGCAGGTTTGCGGACGGTCCCGTACGGGCACCACCTGTCCAGAAGGCCTGCCGTTGCGCGGGCGCGCCGATACATCAGGAGGACCTATGTCAGAGCACCAGGACACCATCCCGGGTGCTGTCGTTCGGATCACCGAGGTCGTGGGAAGTTCGCCGAACAACTTCAGCGACGCCGTACGCAACGCCGTCAAGGCGGCGGCGCAGACCGTCCGCGGCATCCGGGGCGTCGAGGTGATCGGCAGCAACGCTGACGTCGACGAGAACGGCGATCTCACTGTCTACAAGGTGCACTGCAAGATCGCCTTCGTCGTAGAGCGGTAGCCCTCGAGCGATCTCGTCTGCTAGACCACCGGGCCTACGCCGGCCGTAGGCCGCCAGGGCGCGGCAGGCCACCAGCGCGCGCGTCAGTGCCTGCCATACGCGCGGCCGGACCGTGCGGAAGGGACACAGATGCCCGAGACGCCGCTGACGGTCGTGGAAGACGGCCGGCGGCTGAGCTTCAGCTTCGCCGACCTGACGAAGTACCACGGCGGCGGCTCTCCGGGCGGCGTGGCGCAGGCGTTCAAGGTCCTGGAACGGGCGCTGCCGCTACTGTCCCCCGACGGGCCGCCGGAACGACGTGAGATCAGGCTGCGAACGCCGTTTCCCGGCCCGGGCTTCCGGGATGCGTTCGAGATGGTCACCCGAGCCGTGACCGGAGATCGCTTTGTTCTGGACCGCGCCTTGCTTCGACCGGAGCTCGGCCGCAAGCGCGAGCAGTTCGTCTTTCACGTCAGCTACCGGGATCGGAGCATGACGCTGGTCATCCGCGAGAGCCTGGTCCGAGACGACTTCATCGAGTTGCTGGGTACGGAGGCCCGTACGCCTGAACAGGATGCGGACTTCGAGGTTCTGAAGCAGGACTTCGCTGATCGACTCATGGCCGGCTCCGCCGAGGACGCGTACGACGTACTAGGCCCGGCCTAGCCGCTGTCCGCGCTGACGCCGGCGCGCCATTGCCATGATCGTGAGCGCTGGGGAGGCAGTGTGCGCCTGCACCTGCGGCGCTCATGATCATGGATTGGGAGTTGGCGGCCGGCCGTGCGCGCGACGAGCTCAGCTCGGGCTGCGCAGGCGAAGGCCGCGGATCGATTCGAAGTCGGCTTGGTTACGGGTCGCCAGGATCAGGCCATGCTCGAGTGCAGTCGCCGCGATGAGCGCATCGGGTAGCCGAGTACCGGACTCCCGCCGGATGCGCCCCGCCCGCTCAGCTACTGCACGATCCACCGGGTGCTCTCGAAACGGCGCCAGCAGTCGAGCAACAAGATCGGTCCCGGAGTTGCCTGCGACTAGTTCGGCGCGGGTGATCACCGAGTAATGCAGGGTGTTGCGGCCCACCTTCAATTCCCGAGCACCGCGTAGGTGATCGATGAAGACATCGGTGTCAACCAGGACGCTGGCCACGGGCCTAGTCCGCACGATCTGGGTGCTGGGCCTCTGGCGCGGCACCGAATGTCCTCGTCAATACCGAACTCGCGCCTGCCTGACCGGTGACCAGATACGAATCAAGGGCGCGACGAACGACTTCGGCCATGGTCACCCCCTCCGCATCGGCTAGCTCGTCGATGCGCTGGCGCTGGTCGGCAGTGAGATAGATCTGCGTCCTCATGGCGGGCATACAGCACAATATACAGCAGGGTGGGAGCGACCGCACGACTCCCTCATCCACTCAGCCCGGACGCAAGTCGAGTGAAGCGGCGGGCCCAGCCGAGTTATCGAGCGCCGTCAACGCCGTACCGAAGCTGTCGTTCCAAAGGTTGAGATGCGGCCACAGCGCACGCACCCGTTCGGTCGCCGCGGCGACGCCCACGCCCTCCGTGCGCATCAACCAGGCGCGGAGCACCAGCCCGGTCCGGGACTGCCCGGCATAGCAGTGCACCAGAACCCGCTTCCCGTCGGCGCGCAGTGCCGCCATGTCGTCGAGGATGTCTTCCAGCACCGTGACGAGTTCGGAGTTGGTGTCGTCGTCGATCAGGTACGCGAACCGCTGTATGTCATGGCCGAATCGACCGCCCGTACGGCACATGGAGATGACCGCGAAGTCTCGGTCGCTGTCCCGGGCGCCGAAGACGTCACTGGCCCAGATCCCGTCGAAGACCTCCGCCGGCTCGATCCCACGGCCGTCCGGGTCGATTTCGAACGGCCACGCGCGGAAGTCCCCGCCCATGAGCTGGGCTACGTGCTGGAAACCCATCAGGTCCCAGGACTGGTCGGCGTGCCTGGGCACGACTCCGTTGAGCACCGAGGTCCAGCGCATCGGGATCCTGGCGATGCCGTACGCGGCGCCGAGCAGGCCGCCGGTCACCGCGGCGACTGTGTCGGTGTCGCCGCCCAGATCCAGAACTAGACGCATCCCCTCGGCAAACGACTCAGCCTGCCGAAGCGCCCAGACCGCCGAACCCAGCGTCGGCCAGACCGCGCCGTTCGACTCGGTCGCAGCTTCGGGCTGCCAGGTCGGAGCGAGCACGGACTCCCACTTCGGGCGGTGCTCGGCCGCCACACCAGCCAGCGCGTCCGGCAGCGCAGCCAGCGGATCACCGCCAGCCAGCGCCACCCGAACCAGTTCGTGGAAGATCGCGCAGCCCTCTCCGGCCGCCGGATCACCGTGGGTCAGCGCCGAGATTCGCCGGGCGGCCTCCATCGTCGCCTCGCGGCCGCCCGGTGCGAACCACACAGCCGCGGGCGTCGTACGCATCAGCGAGCCGTTGCCCGCCGCATGCCCGGTACGGGCGAAGTGCTCGGCAGCCGCGACATCGAACGGTCGACCGGAAGTCAGCACCGAGCGAGTCTGACTCCCCACATCCGGCGGCCCGGCAGCGACCCAATTCCGAAACCGGTCGAACACGTCTGCCTCGTCGAGCCCGCGGCACTCGACGAGGGACGACGCCAGCAGCAGCGCCATCTGGGTGTTGTCGGTGAACTCACCAGCCGCCCAACCCAGGCTTCCGCCGCCGCACATCTCGGTCCGTACGCCCCGCGCATCGGTGGGAAAGCGACGGCCATAGGTACCCGCCGGACCGAACTCGAACGGGGCACCCAACGCGTCACCAACCGCGGACCCGATCACGGCACCGGCGACCCGGTGACTCCGCGGCATCGCAGCACCCGCCAGACCCCCGGACTCCTGGCGATCATGGAGCTGGGACCGTTCTGAAGCCGAATTTCTGGTCATGGCTCCATGATCGCTGACAGTCCGGCGCGACCCGGAGGCCGCGGGATCAAGAACGGATTAATCGTTCCGGCTAGCGCTGGACGCAGCCCAGCCGAACTTGCGAGGGTTGCGGCCGACATGAGAAGCGGGGCCGCGGACTTGGAAGCTCGCAGTGGGGGTATCGGGGCAGCCGCGCGGCTCATCCCGCCCGAGCCGACGTACACCAACTTTTCCGAGCGCCGGTTCGCCGAGACGCTGCGCTCGCAGCTACCGGATGACGCCGTCATGTTCGCCAACCAGCGCTTCACCGATCGACACGGCGACCGGGAGGCCGACGTGATCATCCTGTGGCCAGGCCACGGGATCGCGGTGATCGAAGTCAAGGGCGGCCTGATCCAGCTCATCGACGGTCAGTGGCGCCAGCCATGGAGCAGCGACGCCCGTGGCTGGCGACCGGTCGACCCGGTCGCGCAGGCGCTGAAGTGCAAGTACGCCTTGCGCGACTACCTCTTCCAGCACCCCAGGTGGTCGCGCGGCAACCCCCGACTTCTCCATATGCTGGCGCTGCCCGCGACGCAACTCGACATCGACTTCCAGACCCCCGATTGCCCGCGGTGGCTGGTCATGGACCGGACCGATACCCCGCATGCCGCGGAGCGGATCCTGACGGCGCTGCGTCAACTGGGCCCGCAACCCGAACCGCCCACTCAGGAAGACGTCCGATTGATCGTCGAGTGCATCGCCGGCGCCACGGTCCCGCAGCGCGAGTTGCTCAACCGACTGCATGAGCGCGAGGACACCTGCGAACTCCTCACCGAGGAGCAGGCCCACGTCCTGGACCTGGTTGCCAGCCACAACCGGGTGGAGATCCGCGGCGGCGCCGGATCGGGCAAGACTTGGCTCGCCATGGAGAAGGCGCGCCGGCTGGCGATGGAAGGTAAACGGGTCGCGCTGATCTGCTACTCGCGCGGACTCGCCGAGTACCTCAGCCGGCGGGTCGACACGTTCGCCCGCGGGCAGCGACCGGCCTACGCCGGCACCTTTCACTTCCTGGGCATCGGCTAGGGCGTGCCGGCCGGCTCGGACCACGACTCCGCGTTCTGGGAGCGCGAGCTCCCCCAGCTGATGGCCTCCATGGCCGCGCGCCGGCCGTTCTTTGAACGCTTCGATGCGATCGTCATCGACGAGGCACAGGACTTCGCCGAGACCTGGTGGCCGGCCGTACTGGCTAGCCTGCGTGATCCCGACGGCGGCGAACTGTACGTCTTCTCCGATGAGAACCAGCGGGTCTTCGCCCGGCAGGGTCGCCCGCCCGTACCTCTGACGGCCTTGGATCTGACCGAGAACCTGCGCAACACCAAGCAGATCGCCGATACGTTCAGCAGCCTCGCCCCGTCGGTCATGCGGGCGCGCGGCGGGCACGGCGCCCCGGTTCGGTTCATCCAGTGCTCGCCTGACGAAGCCGTGGACAGGGCCGACGACGCGATCGAGTCGCTGCAGGAGGCCCGCTGGCCGGCGAAGACACTGGCCCTGCTGACGACCAACATCGCCACCCGTATCAGGTCGAGCAGCAGGCCGAGGGTCAGGATGTGTACTGGCGCTCCTTCTGGGAGGAGGAGTACCCCTTCTACGGACACGTGCTGGGCTTCAAGGGGCCGGAACGGCCGGCTGTCGTGCTGGCGATCAACGGATTCCGCGACGAAGAACGGGCGCGCGAGATGCTCTACGTCGGACTCTCCCGAGCACGCGACCTGCTCGTGGTCTGCGGGGACATCGCCATGATCAAGCGGATTGCCGGTGAGGGCGTCGTGCAAAGCCTGCGCCCGACGCGAAAGGCGCCCGCCGCGGTCGCAGCTCCGCCAGTTCGGACCTGACGCGCCACCTCTCGGCGCGCCGCAGCTCGGGTTCGGGGACTATTGCCGGATGGGTATCGAGGTCGGACCGCGACCGGAGCCGGATTCGCCTCGCGTCGAGGCATCGGCCGAGTCTCCGGCGGAGCTGGCCACCCAGCCGGGTCGGCGGCGCCGGGTCGCGGTGGAGGTCTGGCTGGTCCTTGGTCTCTCGCTCGGCCAGTCGGCGGTCTACTCGATCGTCAATCTGATCGACAAGTTCACCCGCGGCCCGTTGCGGGACCAGACCGCGACGCTCAACCCGGTGCAGAGCCCGCGTCCGTACCTCGACCTGACCTACCAGCTGCTGGGCATTGGCTTCGCGCTTGTACCGGTCGCGCTGGCCCTGTTCTTCCTCACCGCGTCGGGCCGGAATGCCCTGCACGCCATAGGCATCGACGGCAGGTCCCCGTGGCGGGACCTCGGTACGGGCGTCGCACTGGCTGCCCTGGTCGGTCTGCCCGGCGTCGGTCTGTATCTGCTCGGTCGCGCTCTCAGCGTCACCGTCAACGTCATCGCAAGCGGCCTGGACGCGTACTGGTGGACGATCCCGGTCCTGATCCTGGCTGCCGTACAGAACTCCCTGCTCGAAGAAATCGTCATGGTCGGCTACCTGATGACCCGGCTGCGTGACCTCGGCTGGTCGACCCCGGCGATCATCGTCAGCAGTGCCGCGCTGCGTGGCTCGTACCACCTCTACCAGGGCATCGGACCCGGGCTGGGCAACTTCGTGATGGGGCTGATCTTCGGCTACTGGTTCCACCGGACCGGCCGGGTCGCGCCGCTGATCGTCGCCCACGCGCTGCTCGACATCGTCGCGTTCGTCGGGTACGCGGTGTTCCGGGAATCGCTCGGCCTCTGAGCCGCGGTGTCCAGCCCAGTTGATCATCGGAAAGTGCCGCGGTTTTCCGCCAATGAAGCCTCGAAAACCCCCCAAGTTTCGATGATCAACTTGGGCGGAGCGGGGTGATTCGGCGCGGTCAGGTCAGCTCAGGTCAGGTCAACCGATGCGTACGCCGCGATCCCACATGGTCGTCTGGAGCAGGAAGCCGGCCTCCTCGCCGATGACGTGGCGTGCCAATGCAATCAGCCGCTCGGTGAACTCCCGGCCGTGCGGTTCCTCGTCGTCGGCGGACGCCAGGTGATGGGACAACTCGTGCAGGATCACCAGTTCGCGCAGCGCCCAGGCTCGGTTGCCGGCGTGGAGAGGTACGGCGAGGGTCGCGGTGAGGCGTTGGTAGTCCGCCTGGTGCTGGCCGCGCCGTTCACGTACGGCAACGGGTACGGCAGCGCGCGGCCAACTTTGGCGCACCGTGGGCAGCGCGAGGACAGCATCGACATAGGCCTGCACCGCGGCGAGTGTGGCGAAGTGCCGTTCGACGGGCAGGGTCAGGCGCGATCCGGCGACCTCGATCACCGGGAAGTCCGCGGATCGGTCGAAGATCCGGTGCACCAGATTCTCCGCGTCGTACACCTTGGCCCGCTGACGATCCCGCGTCCCCGGGGCGGCTAGTGCGTCCGGCCCCTCGGAGGGATCACGCACAGTCGCTCACGCCGCAACTCACGAATCACCGCTCACGCGCCACCGCTTGCTGTCGTCATGCACCGATCCGGCGTTGCTCCCCGCCGATCTCCTTCTCCCCGCCGAGCCTGGCCGTCCGCCCGGCCTTGTCGCCGGCTCGCTGGGAGAGTTCGGAGTAGCCGGCGTTTGAACTCGTCGCCCGCCAGGAGCCGCGGGCCGTCGACGTGGCCCTGTAATGGTCGGCCAGTTCGACCTCGCGGGCCCGCAAAACGAGCTCGACCCCGGTTCCCCGGTCGTCGGCGACGGCTTGCTCCTGGGCGGACTTCTTCGCCGCGGCCAGGCGCTTGCCGATCCGTACCGCGAAGGCGAGCTGGAAATTGATCCGTGCGGTGCTCGGATGGACCGGGCGCTCCTCCTCCACGTAGTCGTAGCGCATGCCTCTGACCCAGCGGCTGTACCGCCCGCTGCCCTCGACCCGGACCTGGCGGGCGACGAGTTCCTCGGCGTACCGGCCGGACTTGATGTAGGCATCCGAGGCCCGCACCATCTGCACTACCAGGGAGGCATATAGGGCTTGCGCGGCGTCGATGTCCGTGTCGAACCCGTACGTGAAGACCCGGCTGGAATTCGAGGCGATGTCGCAGGTGAGGTTGTTGGCTTGGCCGATCTCGAGGAAGAGCTGGACGTAGGTCTTCAGCCCACGCTTGCCGGGTTCGCCGATCGAGACTGCCCGCTGCGTTGGCGTCGCACGCTTCTCGGACTGGGCGACGTGCGCGCGGGCGACGGCCAGATCGACCGAGGCCAGGGTGGCCAGCCGCTGGGCCACCTGCAGGAAAGCGTCCGCTTCGTGCTCGTTGTCGGTCGACTCTGCCTTGCGCAGTAGCGCGGCGATCTTGCCCAGGTACTTCTCGCTCATGGTCCCCATTCTGCGGATCGACGCCGACAAATCCGCGTCCCCCCACCACCCTCCCAGTTGATCATCGGAATATCGGGGTTTGTTCGGCCGAATCCGAAGAGAAACCCCCGAGTTCTCCGATGATCAACTTCTCTGAGGCATTTTCGTGACCTTTACGCGCATAACGTCGGAGTTTGGCCGGCGGCGGGGATCATCGTGGGATGACGACGGCTCCGCCCCAGAACGCGCGTTCGCGTAGGTCGGTGCCCGGAATATTTCGGCGGGCGGGACGGCGCACGAATCTAGCTTTGATCGTTTCCCTGCTCGGATCGTTCGTCAGCGGATGGCTGGCCTTCGGGATCGGTACGCCGGTGCCTGCGGCGATCACGACGGTTACCCACGGTGTATTCGGGCTGATGCTGGTCGTCCTGATCCCGTGGAAGAACGCCGTCGTCGCCCGGGCCCCCGGCAAGGCAATTGCCAGCCGCACTCTGCTCGGGGTCATCGTGTTGTGCGTCGTCGCCGGAGTGGTTGCGGTCCTGGGCGGCTTCCGGACGTACGCCGGACTGACCCCGATGCAGGTCCACGTCGGCGCCGCGCTGATCGCCGTACCGCTGATCGGCTGGCACGTGGTGCGTCACCGTCGACGGCAGGGCGCGCGGCGAACCGACCTGTCCCGCCGACATCTCCTGCAGACCGCGGGACTTGCGGCGGGCGCGGGTGCTGCTTATCTCGTGGTCGAGGGAGTCGGGCTGGTCACCGGCTCCGGGTCCGAGAACCGGCGCGAGACCGGCTCGCACGAACTCGAACCCGCCCAGATCCCGGTCACCATCTGGCTCTTCGACGACGTACCGGTGCTCGACCGCGACAAGCACGAGGTGGTCGTAGACGGGCGTTCGTACCCGTCGACGGCGCTGAGTCAGCGGCCCGATTCGGTCGAATTCGCGGCGACCCTGGACTGTACGAACGGCTGGTACGCCGAGGCGACCTGGCGCGGCGTACGGCTGGACAAGGTACTCGACCCTGCCCGGGTTCGTGCCGCCCGCAGCATCCGGATCACCAGTACGACCGGGTACGTCAGGACCTTCCCCACCCTCGATGTCGGCGCGCTCTGGCTTGCCACCGAACTCAATGGGATGCCGCTCACACCGGGGCACGGTGCACCGGTACGGCTGGTCGCCCCCGGTCGGCGGGGTTTCTGGTGGGTCAAATGGGTGGCCTCGGTCGAACTGAGCGAGGACTCTTGGTGGTGGCAATTCCCCTTCCCGACCCAGTGACCCCCTGCACGTTATGCGCATAACGGTCACGAAACCACCTCCGATTTCGACCGTTATGCGCATAACGGCGAGGTGGGGAGCGCGCCAAGATAGGTGCGCGGGGCTCAGTGAATTGCGATAGTGATGCGATGACCGAGACCCTCGAACGACCCGCCGCTGAGTCGGAGGCCCAAGCATCTGACGGCCCGGCCGGTCGCGTGCATGCCTGGCTCTCCGATTTCGAGACCGCGCTCAGCGCCGGTGATGCGGAGACCGCCGCGTCGATGTTCGATCAGGACAGCTACTGGCGCGACCTGGTCGCCTTCACCTGGAACATCAGGACTGTCGAAGGGCCCGAGGGCGTACGAGACATGCTCGCGGCCACCCTGGCCCACGTAGGGCCGCACGGCTTCGTGGCTGCTGAGGAGCCGACCGGTACGCCGGAGTTGACCGAGGCCTGGATCGAGTTTGAGACCGCGGTCGGACGGGGCCGAGGCCACCTACGGCTTAAGGGCGACAAGGCGTGGACGCTGCTGACCACCTTGGACGAACTCAAGGGCTACGAGGAACCGCACAGCGATCGCCGGCCGATGGGCGCCGAACACGGGGCTGACAAGAACCGCCAGACCTGGCTCGAGAAGCGCGAGAAGGAGGCCGCCGAACTCGGCCACACCACGCAGCCGTACGTGGTCATCGTCGGCGGCGGACAGGGCGGGATCGCGTTGGGCGCCAGGCTGCGTCAGCTCGACGTACCCACGATCATCATCGAGCGCAATGAACGCCCCGGCGACTCCTGGCGCAAGCGGTACAAGTCGCTCTGCCTGCACGACCCGGTCTGGTACGACCACCTGCCCTACATCGACTTCCCGCCCAACTGGCCGGTCTTCTCGCCGAAGGACAAGATCGGCGACTGGCTGGAGATGTACACCAAGGTCATGGAGCTCACCTACTGGAGTTCCACCGAGTGCAAGAGCGCGAAATACGACGAGGACGTTGGCGAGTGGATCGTCGTCGTTGAACGTGACGGCGCTGACATCACGTTGCGCCCAAGACAATTGGTGATGGCCACCGGGATGTCGGGCAAGCCGAATGTGCCGTCGATCCCAGGGATGGAGGACTTCACCGGCGACCAGCACCACTCCTCGCAGCACTCCGGACCGGATGCCTACGCCGGCAAGAAGACTGTCGTCATCGGCTCTAACAACTCCGCCCACGACATCTGCGCCGCGCTATGGGAGGCGGGCGCGGACGTCACGATGGTGCAGCGGTCCTCCACGCACATCGTCCGGTCGGACTCACTGATGGATCTGGGGCTGGGTGACCTCTACTCCGAGCGCGCGGTCGCCTCCGGCATGACGACGAACAAGGCCGACATGACCTTCGCCTCCCTGCCGTACCGGATCCTGCACGAGTTCCAGATCCCGGTGTACAACGCGATCCGCGAACGCGACGCCGACTTCTACCAGCGTCTGGAGGCGGCCGGTTTCCAGCTTGACTACGGCGATGACGAGTCCGGGTTGTTCATGAAGTACCTGCGCCGCGGGTCGGGTTACTACATCGACGTCGGCGCCTCGGAGCTGGTCGCGAACGGCGACATCAAGCTCGCGTCCGGGACCGTCGAGAGGCTGACCGCCGACTCCGTCGTACTGACCGACGGAACCGAGTTACCGGCCGATCTCGTCGTCTACGCCACCGGGTACGGCTCGATGAACGGCTGGGCCGCGGATCTGATCTCCCAAGATATCGCCGACAAAGTGGGCAAGGTCTGGGGACTGGGGTCGGACACGAGGAAGGACCCCGGGCCGTGGGAGGGCGAACAGCGCAACATGTGGAAGCCCACCCAGCAGGAGGCGCTGTGGTTCCACGGCGGGAACCTGCATCAGTCGCGGCACTACTCGCAGTATCTCGCCCTGCAGCTCAAGGCTCGCCAGGTCGGGATCCCGACGCCGGTGTACGGGCTGCAGGAGGTGCACCACCTCAGCTGACCAGCAGCCTGATCCTCTCCGGCGTTGTTGATCATCGGAAACTTGCGGCCTTTCTGGCGGCTTCGGGGCGATAACCCCCGACAATTCCGATGATCAACTCGGGCGGTGCATCTCCCGGCCAATCATCTGTACGTCGGGCGCAGCGACCTGGTGGTCTTGCAGATTGATCCGGCGCAGCTGTCCGTACCGGTCAAGTGGGAGCCGGGTGTCGATGATGATCCGGCCGGGCCATGGTTCCCGCACATCTACGGGGAGATCAATCTCGACGCAGTCGTCGCCGTACATCCTTTCGTCCCGAACAACAGCGGCGGATTCACCCCGGTCCAGCCCGAGCTCGCCCCCCCGCCTGAGGGTGCGCGGCGGGGCCGACTTCCCGCCCGGCCCCAGCTGGACGTTATGCGCATAAACGTGCGGAAATCGGCTCCGAATCGGGTGGTTATGCGCATAACGTCCGGGATCTGGGGGCCGCGAACTCAGCGCAGGAGGTCGGGGAGCGGGTTGTGCTCGGTCGTCCATTTGTGCACCCGTACGGCCTTGCCGATCTCGATCCGCGGCAGTTGGCCCACCCCGACCACGCGGACCGCGCAGCTGACGCCCAACCTCTGCTTCAACGCACCAGAGATGGCCACGCCCAGCCCGTCCCCGGCCTCGCTGTCCAGCCCATCGGTTGCCGGTTCGGCCAGCACGAGCACCGAGGGCATCTCGGCGCGCTGGTCGAGCACGATCGCGTACGCCGTTCCGATGCTCTCGTTGCCGAGCAGAACCGCCTCGATCTCGGACGGATAGACGTTGACTCCGCGGATGACGATCATGTCGTCGCGACGGCCGAGGATCCGCGACATCCGCACCAGTGTCCGGTCGGTCCCGTCCGGCTCGCGGTAGAGCGCGGCGAGATCGCCAGTCCGGTAGCGCAGGACCGGAAGCGCCTCCTTGGTCAGGGTCGTGAAGATCAACTCGCCGACCTCGCCGTCGGCCACCTCGCGGCCGCTGTCCGGATCGATGCACTCGACGTAGAAGTGGTCCTCGTTCACGTACAGCTTGTGCTCGGATTCGGCGGTCTCGAACGCGACTCC
>JBPCPI010000102.1:0-16118 GCA_050999295.1 Geodermatophilaceae bacterium
GCACTCCGGCGCGCAATCGCGGCACTGGACGGCAGCAGCAGACCAGCTCCGTCGATCCGCACCCGGTGGTCGATCTCCAGGCTCGCGTCGGCGTAGATGTTGCGGAAGAGCCGGACGTAGGCACTCCCTCGAAGCTGATCGGGCGTGATCAGGCCGGCTCGTACGGCATCCGACCCGCGGAATACCTGGTGTCGCAGGCCCAGGGGAGGCAGCCGACCCGAAGACACGCCGCAGCCTGTCGCGATCGCTGTCCTGGCCGCTTGCGCCGTCCACAGGCCGATAGGAACGACCGAGATTTGACGTTTCGGGATCGGCGAAGGCGCCGGCACCCCGAAAAGGCTGCTCTCGGCATGCCATTCGGCTGCCACGGCGACCGGGCTCAGGTGCTGGGCTCGCCCAGGGACTCGACATCGGCTCGACTGATTCCCAGTACGAACAGGATCGCGTCGAGATAGGGCTGATTGAGCGCGGCGTGCGCCTGGTCCTGAACATGGGGGCGCGCGTTGAAGGCAACACCCAGACCGGCGGTGGCAAGCATGTCGATGTCGTTCGCCCCGTCACCGACGGCGACGGTCTGACTGAGCGGAATCCCGAACTCCGCAGCAATTCTCTTGAGCGCCATTGCCTTTCCCTGTCGATCGAGCAGAGCCCCGAGGAGCCGCCCGGTGAGTTTCCCGTCGACGATCTCCAGGGTGTTGGCGGCGGAGAAGTCGAGGTCCAGCCGGGTGACGAGTCGGTCGGTGATCTGGGTGAAGCCACCGCTGACGATTCCGCAGCGATATCCCATCGTCTTCAGCGTCCGGACCAGCGTCCGCGCGCCGGGCGTGAGGACGAGTTCGTCGTAGACCTCGTCCAGTGCCGTGGCCGGTAGCCCTGCCAGCACCGCGACCCGGTCTCGCAGGGACCGGGCGAAGTCGAGGTCGCCGGCCATCGCCGAGGCGGTCACTGCGGCGACCTCCGACTCGCGTCCGGCCTTGGCAGCGAGTGAGTCGATCACTTCCCCCTGGATGAGGGTGGAGTCCACATCGAGCACGATCAGTCGCTTGCTGCGGCGGAGTAGTCCGGCCTTCTCGACGGCGATATCCACCCCGGTCTGGCTTGCCACCGCGGACAGGGCGGCCCGCAGCTTGGGTGACTTGGCTCCAGAAACCATCATCTCCAGGCTGGTGACCGGGTAGGTCGACAGACGCGAGATCGTGTCGATGTTGCCGCCGATCCCGGCAATCGCGCTTGCGACCGCGGCCATGGCCGTGGCGGGCAGCGGTGCGCCGAGGACGATCACGTGATTGCGGCGGCGACGGTGTTCGGTGAGGTCGACCGCAGCCTCGTCGAAGGACACTCCGATCGCCACACCTGCATCGGCACTCACCTCAGCTGCAATGCGTTTGATCTCGGTCTCGGTCGTCTTGATAGCCAGCAGGACGCCGAGGACGAGTTGCCCGCGGATGACCACCTGCTCGACGTCGACGATCTCCACGTCGACAGCTGACAGGGCCGAGAACAACCGGGCTGTCACACCGGGATGATCCGGTCCAGTCACGGTCAGCAGCGCACTGCGACCAGAGGTGCGGTGGTCAGAGGTGCGCTGGCCAGAGGTGCGGTCGCCGGAGGTGCTGTGGCCGGGTCCGGCCGGCCCCGGCCTATCGGTCAACGACGGACGGTGCCGCCGGCGCCGGAGTCATCGGATTGCCGGTCCAGGACAGGGTTGTCCCGATGCCGGCGACCAACATGCTTCTCGGCCTCGAGTCGATCGGCCATGTGCGGGTAGTGCGCCTCGAAGGCGGGCCGCTCGGACCGGATCCGCGGGATGGCCGTGAAGTTGTGCCGCGGCGGCGGGCAGGAGGTCGCCCACTCCAGCGAGTTGCCGTAACCCCACGGGTCGTCCTCGACGACGAGTTCGCCGTACCGCCAGCTCTTGATGCAGTTCCAGATCAGCGGCAGCAGGGATGCGCCGAGGATGAACGAGCCGATCGTGGAGATCGTGTTCAGAGTCTCCCAACCCGTGCTCGCCTCGTAGTCGACGTAGCGGCGCGGCATCCCGATGTTGCCCAGCCAGTGCTGGATCAGGAACGTCGTATGGAAGCCGACGAAGGTCATCCAGAAGTTCAGCTTTCCGAGCTTCTCGTCGAGCATCCGTCCAGTCATCTTCGGGAACCAGAAGTAGATTCCACCGTACGCGGCGAAGACGATCGTCCCGAACAGCACGTAATGGAAGTGCGCGACGACGAAGTAGCTGTCGTTCAGATGCCAGTCCAACGGCGGCGCGGCCAGGATGATGCCGGTCAGCCCACCCAACAGGAACGTCACCAGGAAGCCGATGGCGAACAGCATCGGGGTCCGAAGGTCGATCTGCCCCTTCCACATCGTCCCGATCCAGTTGAAGAACTTGATGCCGGTAGGGACGGCGATGAGGAACGTCAGGAAGCTGAAGAAGGGCAGTAACACAGACCCGGTGGCGAACATGTGGTGCGCCCACACCGTGAACGACAGGGCAGCGATCGACAGCGTGGCCAGGACCATGCCGGTGTAACCGAACAGCGGTTTGCGGCTGAACACCGGGATGATCTCGGTGATGATCCCGAAGTAGGGCAGCGCGACGATGTAGACCTCGGGATGGCCGAAGAACCAGAACAAGTGCTGCCACAACAACGGCCCGCCGTTCTCGGCCACAAAGACCTGCGAACCCAGATGCCGGTCGGCCAACAACACCAGCAGCGCCGAGGTGAGGATGGGGAAGGCGAGCAGGACTAGGACGCTGGTCACCAGGATGTTCCAGGTGAAGATCGGCATCCGCCACATCGTCATGCCAGGTGCGCGCAAGCAGACCACCGTGGCGACCATGTTGACCGCAGCGAGGATGGTGCCAAGGCCCGCGACCGCGAGTCCGACGATCCACAGGTCCGCGCCGACCCCCGGCGAGTTGTTCATGTCCGTCAGCGGCGAGTAGGCATACCAGCCGTAGCCCGGGGCACCGCCCGGGGTCAGGAACGAGGACATGACCGTCAGCCCGCCGAACAGGAACAGCCAGAAGGAGAAGGCGTTCAGCCGCGGGAACGCGACGTCGGGAGCGCCGATCTGCAGCGGCAGTACAAGGTTGGCGAAGGCGAAGACCAGCGGGGTCGCGAACAGCAACAGCATGATCGTGCAGTGCATCGTGAACAGCTGGTTGTACTGCTCCGGGGACAGGAATTGCGTCCCGGAACGGGCAAGTTCGGCGCGCATCAGCATCGCCATGACGCCGCCGGCCATGAAGAAGCCGAACGAGGCGACGGTGTACATCATGCCGATGAGCTTGTGGTCGGTCGTGCTCAACAGATTCAGGAACACCGAGCCCTTTTTTGCCTCCCGTGGAGGGCTCGGCCGCGAGACGATCGGCGCCGGGGCGATGGTCACCATGGGAGCTTAAACCCCGCCGCGCACCACTGGCACCGCGGGCCACGAGTTCCCGACGCCGAGTTTGCAGCGGGTCCGCCGGCCACCGGTCATCCGGGTTTCAGCAGTGCAGTTCATGCCTGGCGCCGGGATGCAGGAACCCGAGCAGTCCCTCCCCTTCGGTCGAGATCGCCGTCCGCTGCGCTGCCGTGAACCGGTCGAAGGGCCTGACGGTCAGCGTCGCCATCCCCCGCTGCTGGGTCACCGTCCAGGTCCCCGCGACGAACCCATCCACCAGCAGCGACGACGGCTGTCGATTGGAGTCAGCGGTGTAGCCGTGCGCCGCGTAGTCCGCCCCGACCACCACCCGGCTGCGGTCGGCATGGGACAGCAGCAGGTTGTCGTAGTCGTAGAGGAAGCGCACCGGCGCGGGGGTGTCCGGGTCGGGACGCGGGGCCTCGGGTACGTCGAACAACTCGCGGCCTTCCTCGTCGGTGAAGGTCATCAGATCGGGGCGGATCGTCTCGACCACCTCGGCGAGCTTGGTCAGCCCGCACCAGGCCTGCATGTCGCGAACCGTGGCCGGCCCGAAAGCCGTGAGGTATCTCTTCACCAGCCGGTCAACGGGCATCGGATTCAGCGGCAGCCCGAGCCAGCTCTCCAGCGCTGCCTGTAGCGGCCGGCCGCTTCGACCCCAGACTCCGCGCGGGGGCACCTGCACCATGGGAATCCACGCCCGCGCCCCCTGGGCCAGTCCGTCCGGGTCGTGACCGGGAAAATGCTCGGCGAGCCGACGCCCCAGTTCGGAGGCGATCAGCGGTCGCTCGTCCACCAATCCGCGAGCTGTCGCAACCAGTGCCGCACGGTCGACCCCGCGCAGGTGCCGGCCGAAGGCACCGAGAGTGGAACGTTCGATCGGAAGCTGCGATAGCGGGCGCAGCGCCAGGGCGTCCGCCGCGGTGACCAAGTGGATCGTGGAACGCATGAGCGGCAGCCGTACGAGCCGACGCTCGGCGAGTGCGGTGCCCAGCGCAGCCGGATCGAAGTCGGCGAGCCGGGTCCAGAGGCCTACGTACCAGCTCAGCGGGGTCTGAGCCTGCAGACCGACGAGATGCTCGATCGCCGCCAGTGGATCTGAGTGCGACCTGGCCAGCAGGAGTTGGCGAGCCAGTGTCGCGCGGTTGAGGGCGCGGCGGCTCAGGCGCGCCGGGATTCTGGCCGTGCTCACGGGGCACACGCTATGCGCGAGTCCTACTGTCGTGGTCCATGACCGAGTCCACTGCCCAGAGTTTCGCGTTCCAACTTCCGGACGATCTGACCGGCGGCGTCTACAGCAACGTCGTCGCGGTCTGGCACACGCCATACGAGTTCACCCTTGATTTCGCGGTGATGCTTCCCGCCGCCCAGATCGCCGGACCGGACGGACCCAAACCCGGAACCCCGTGTCGGGTGGTCTCCCGAGTGAAGATCCCGCCGGCCGTCGTGTTCCAACTGATGCGCGCGCTGAGTGTCAACGAGAAGCTCTACGAGCAGCAGATCGGCCCCATCCCGCGTCCTGGGAATTCCTGAGGGCCCTAGACGATGGGAGAGCACGTCCACGCGCTTGCCAGAGTCGAGATCGCTCGATCGAAGCATCCGCGAGGCACCCGCATCAATGATCGCGGATCAAGTCCCGATGGTGCTCGGGCCCAACAATGTGGCCTTGGACCGCTCCACCCGACCCGCGACGGCGTCGGCTAGCCGGGTCGGCATAGTCGACTCGATTGCGGCCACCGACGGCTCGCGGGCGGCCTCCGAAAATGCATCAGGCAGCCGATCCATCAAGCTTCGCGCGCGCGCCACTACGAGGTCCGATGACAGGCCGAGTTCCTTGCCGACCAGCGCCCACATTTCCGCGGAGCGCGATGTCACGAGGTACGACCCGCCAAACTTCATCGCCAGGCGCAACTTCTGCAACGGCATGCCCGGATACGGCAAGGCGGAGGCGACGTCGTAGAGCGGCGCGAGCCGAACTTGCCGGCCGGCAAGCAGGAGCGAGTAGTTCTTTGAGTGAGCGTCGGTGCCGCAGATGAGCCAGTTGAGCGCAAGTGCGTCGAAAAACCGCCAAACGGCGGCGTCGGCCTGCGTGCCCGGTAGCACTCTGCGCAGCAGGCTCGCGATGGCTGTCGGCGTCGGGCCGCCTTCATTCTGATACTTACGGTCCGGCGGCAGGCCAAGGGCCTGGCAAACATCTTCCTGATGGATACGTCGCATCCATCCTGACCGTGAGGCCACCCGGTCGTATCGCTCCGCAACAATCGCACTCTGATCTCCGAAGGTCGCAATCTCCGTGTTCGCCGCGAACAGTCCTGCTCGACGAGCTGCGCTGAGACACAGGTGCTCGTTGAGGTCGTGATCATCGAATCCAGTGATGGCGGGCTTGAGGATATGGCTAGTGCCTGCCGTCCCACTGGGAACTCCCCATCGACCGTCCTGATAGAGCAGCGCGGTTTTGGCTTGAGCTCCGGCTAAGCTGAACCGGCCGGTGAAATCTGCGCCGAGCCATGCCGTCTCGTCCCGTTTAAGGTCGCGAAGCCTCTTTCCCACGCCTTCCTCGTCGAGCCATTCCACGGCTCCCTCGCGTGCGAGAGCAGCCTCGAGTCGGTCCTCGGTGACGAACCGGACCGCACCTGCGCAGTCCTCACCGACGGGCGTCCCCAACAGAGCGAATGCTGACCTGCCCACTTGAAAGGTCCTGGACCAGCGCGCGAGGACGTTCTCGTTGTCCGGCAACAGTCCCGCGAGCCAAGGCCCCACCTTGCGGTCGGGGTGTTCGGCTGTTTCGACCGGCATGGACACCGATAGCGGCGTTGCTGCACGGCGACTGCGGTAGTTGTCGTCATAAACGAACCGCAGCGTGCGGTGTCTGCGTATGACGCGGCCAGCGAGCCGGTCATCGACAAGAACAGCCAGCTCATCAATCATCGATGTTTCCGGGTGCTGTAGTCGTTCAAAATTTCGTCAAGGTCGGGGGCCTCACTCTCTGCCGGTCTGGCGGAAACCTCGACAGGGCCCGTGCGGGGTGCGTTCACTTCGACGACTAGGTCCAGCGCGGCCAGCACCCTCAGCACGAGTGGCAATTCGACCGCGGTTGTTGTACCTCGTTCGAACTCAGACAGCCACTTTCGCGAGACACCGGCAGTCCGAGCCAGGGACTCCTGGGTGACATTCACTTCCCTGCGCCGGCCCCGCACCAAGGCCTGAACTTGGTGCACGGTTGCCACCTGCATCGGGTCGCCAGCCTTCCATCGCGTAGCCCTACAGTTCCAATCCTTCGTTGTGACTGTACGGTATCAATGCAAGTATGTAACCACATAGTGTCAGTCCGCTCATGTAACCGTTGGGTCTCAACGTCGTACGCGTCGGCTATCAGACGGAACCAAGGGCATCTAGAGCGCGAGGGCGGCGGCGAGTGGAGGTTCTACACATTGAGTGTGTCGGGCCTCTGACCTGCACCGATAAGAGTGGAGCTGAGGGGACTCGAACCCCTGACCCCCACACTGCCAGTGTGGTGCGCTACCAGCTGCGCCACAGCCCCTTACCGAGAGCCGAGACTACTGCACGCTCCGCTGGTCGACCGCGGCCCCTGATGGCTCAGCTGGTCACCGCTTCGCTTGCCTTATCGGGCAACGTCTTTTGCTCTGGACCGCAGGAGGCCGAACGAGCCCAGCGCCAAGCCCACGCCGAGACCCAGCAGCAACAACACCGCCGTACGCGCCGCCCAGGCCGGGCCGATCGCGGAGACGTTCGCCCGGAACAGCACGTCCAGATCAGGTAACGCCTCGGCGATCAACAGCCACCCAGCGAGCCCGAACAGATAGGGCGCGGAGTTCGAGGGCTCGGGCCCTGACTGCCAACGAACCGCCCGTACGGCAAGAACAGTTAGTACGAGCACCGCAACCGTGGGCACGGACACGCCCAGCAGTCCGTAGATGACCGACGACGTACTCCCTCGTGGCAGCGGGGTGCTGGCCAGGTGCCAGACCGACGCCGCGCAGCCGAGCACCAGAAGCCCGGTTGCCACTATGGACGAGCGTCGGATCCAGCCGACGAAGACGCCGACCGCCGCCAACGCGACCACGATGAGATATGGCGGCCACGCGGGGGGCGGGGGCGTCCAGTCGAGAACTCCGGCGATGTCGTAGGTCGTGTCCCCGATCTTGAGTTGGATCGTCCACTCCATGACGCGGTGAGCGGACTTGGGATCGGCAAGTACTTCGGGCGGTAGCTGCGCCGACGTCCAATGTGTCCGGTGGTCGGGCCACTCGTACTCCGGCTCTGAACTCACCGTCTCCCAGGACGGCTCGGCATTCGGATCGGCCCGTTCAGGCAACGCTGTGGTTCCCGGGCCGCCGATATTTATGTATGTCGTGGGACTGTTCTCGTTGCGCCGCACGCCATCTGGGCCGATCTCCAGGTACGGCTCGCCGGAGTTAACTGGGAATGGAGACGACCTCGCCGCTGGCGTTCAGCAGCCGCAGCTGGCTGCCGAACTCGATGATCCCCACCGAGATCCCCTCGGGCAGCTTCGGGGCGACCGAGGTCACGGCTCCGGAGAAATTGTCGGCCGCCGGAGAGTCACCCACGTGCGCAGCAGCCGGATCGGCCACCATCAGCACGAATCCCGCCGCCCCCAGGGCGATGGCCATGCAGCTCCGCAGCCACGTGAGCCGAGAGAGTGTCACGAGTGAGGGCCTCACTGCTCGGCAATGATCTCCAGGTCGTGAGTGATGTCATCCGGGACGCTGCCGGCCAAGAAGGCGACCCGGGCAACGTCATCGCGCCCGAACAGCAACAACAGCGTCGAGGGGGTCTCCCCGTTGTCCTCCGCGACCGGAACGCCAGCCGCGCTCTGGGCCGCCTCGACGGCCGCTCGGTCCCCGGTCAATCCGACGAAGCTCACCGGCAGGTCGGCATCGAAGCGCTCGAGATAGGCACCGAGGGTCGCTGGATCGTCGCGCGCCGGATCCGTCGTTACGAAGACCACGTTGACCTCCTCGGCCAGCGAGCGGTCCACGTTACGTAGTGCCACCGCGACGTTGGCCATCGTGGTCGGGCACACGTCCGCGCAGTTGGTGAAGCCAAAGAACAACAGCGTCAACTCACCCGATGTCTGGGCCATGAAGTCGTAGGGCGCTCCGTCGGTGTCGGTCAACGTGAAGGCGGGCCGGGGAAAGGGTTCGGTCGGGGCGAGACCGCGGTACGGCGTGTCCGGCCCACCCTCCACAACGGCGATTCCGGTCTCCATGGACGACGTGTCGTGTCCGTCGTGCTCATCGGCCGGAGCGGTGCATCCGGTAAGCGCCACAACCGAGCCCAGTAACGCGGTGGCCAGGCCGGCCAGAAATCGAGGCGGCAGCACGGCTCCACGGTACGGTGCCGCGCGCTCGAACCGCAGCCAACCCGGTCGCGACTGCGGATCCGTCTGCGTGCCGGGCACGGTCGGGGTGTCGCCGGGAACATCGTGGCGGCGTGGGTGTTCACCCTCCCAGCGGCCGGGGCGGTCGCGGCGGTCGCGTACTTCATCACGCACCCCGTGCTCGGCTGATCGGGCCGCCGTAGGGTCCGGTGACCGTAGGCAGGGGAGGTTGGTGGTGTGGGTGACCGGGGCAGACACCCATTGGGGTACGGCAAAGGCTCGGTGGATCCTGCTCACCACGATCCTCGGTTCCTCGATCGCCATGCTCGACGCGACCGTGGTCAACGTGGCGCTGCCTACCCTCGCCGACGAGTTCGATGCACCCCTTTCGGGTCTGCAGTGGACGGTCAACGCCTACACCCTGACGCTGGCCTCCTTCATCCTCGTCGGCGGCTCGCTGGGTGACCGGATCGGACGCCGGCGAATCTTCTTGTACGGCATCGCCTGGTTCGCTGTTGCCTCCCTGTTGTGCGGTCTTTCCCAGAACATCTGGCAGCTGGTGGCCGCCCGGGCACTGCAGGGGATCGGCGGCGCGCTGCTCACGCCTGGAAGCCTGGCGCTGATCCAGGCATCATTCGTCCCCGCTGATCGGGCCCGGGCAATCGGGACCTGGGCCGGTCTCGGTGGCGTCGCGACGCTGATCGGTCCGTTCCTGGGGGGCTTCCTCATCGATCAGGTGAGCTGGCGGTGGATCTTCCTGATCAATGTCCCGCTGGCTGCCGTGGCCCTGTGGGTGGGCCACCGCCACGTACCGGAGAGCCGCGACGAATTGTCGGCGGGCCATTTCGACTGGCTCGGGGCGGCCTTCGCCGTTCTCACCCTGGGGGCGGGCACGTACGCCCTGATCTATGCCGCCGACGATCTCGGCCGGCCCGACGTAGTCGTCGCGGCGGCACTCGCACTCGCCGGTGCCGTCGGATTCCTGGGCAGCCAGCGTCGCGAAGCCAACCCCATGGTCCCACTGGCAATCTTCTCCTCCCGACAGTTCAGCGCCGCCAACGGAATGACCTTCCTCGTCTACGGCGCACTGGCGGCGGTGTTCTTCATCCTGATTCTCCAACTCCAGGTCGTGTCGGGTTTCTCCGCGACCGGCGCCGGGCTGGCCCTGTTGCCGGTGACCATCCTGATGCTGTTGCTCTCCGCCCGGGCCGGCGTCCTGGCCGGACGGATCGGCCCACGGATCCTCATGTCTGTCGGACCACTCGTCTGCGCAGCGGGCGTGCTCCTGTTTCTGCGCGCCGGTCCGGATGCGAACTACGTGACCGATGTCCTGCCCGGTGCCGTGCTCTTCGGGTTAGGACTCAGCGCGCTGGTCGCTCCGCTGACAGCCACCGTTCTGGCCGCCGCGGCGGATCGTTTCGCAGGGGTGGCCAGCGGAGTCAACAACGCGGTGGCCCGGGCCGCCGGATTGCTTGCGGTCGCCGGGCTGCCGCTGCTGGTGGGGCTGTCCACCGACGCGGGGTTGGACCCCGCCGGCCTGGATTCGGCGTTCACGAAAGCCATGATCGGCAATGCGATCCTGCTGACAGGCGGCGGCCTGCTGTCGTGGTTCACGATCCGTACGCCGCTGCCCCGCGACGCCGCCGACGTAGACCAGGGGACGGAGCTGGATTCCGTACCGGCAGCTGCCGCTGTGCGCGAGCCGGCAGAGGCGAAGGCCACGTCGTCGGTGGCCGAGCCTGGTCAGCACGGTCTGCCCTGCGTTCCGTGCGTACCCAGTTCGAGCCGGGCCAGCTGACCCAGTGGTGACACGATCACGCCATGACCGAGGACCGGAAATGGACTCGGAGCACTAACCCGCTGGAGGCGCACTTTCGGGCAGCGGTCAGTTCCCTGCGATCAAGCGCGGCGAACCGGAGCGGCTCACCCGAAGCGGGCGGCGAGGCCCCCGCACGCGCGGGCTCGGGGCTGAGTCTGGACCGCTGTCTGGAACTCTTCGACGCCCAGATCTCCAGCCGGCTCTGTGATCTGGCCGCGCAGTGGATGCACGGCCGTGGTCATGGCTACTACACGATCGGGTCATCCGGGCACGAGGGCAACGCGGCCGTCGCCGCTGCGCTGCGGGTCGATGATCCGGCCCTGCTGCACTATCGTTCTGGCGCTTTCTACATCACCCGTGCTGGTCAGCTTCCCGGCATGGATCCGATCCGTGACATTCTGCTGGGCGTCGGCGCCTCGACCCAGGAGCCGATCGCCGGGGGTCGGCACAAGGTCTTCGGCCATCCCGACCTAGCGGTCATCCCAGGGACCTCGACTATCGGTTCGCATGCCCCCCGGGCGGTTGGCCTGGCGGTCGCGATCGAACGCGCCCGCAGGTTGGGACATCGGACGCCGTGGCCGACCGATGCCATCGTGGTGTGCAGCGTCGGGGACGCCTCGATCAACCACTCGACGGTGACCGGCGCCCTGAACAGTGCTCTGCACACCGCTCATCAGGGCATCGGCATGCCGCTGTTGATCGTGTGCGAGGACAACGGCTACGGGATCAGCGTGCCGACACCACCCGGCTGGGTGCAGGCGGCCGTCGCCGACCGGCCCGGGCTTGGCTACTTCGCTGCCGACGGCGGCGATCTCGCCGAGACCTTTGATGTGGCCAGCCGCGCCGTTGCTCACGTGCGGCGGCGAAGACGGCCGGCCCTGCTGCATCTGCGCACTGTGCGCTTTCTCGGGCACGCCGGTTCTGACGCGGAGATCTCCTATCGCAGCGCGGCGGACATCGCCGCCGACTACGCCCGCGATCCGCTGGTTGGCACCGCAGCGCTGCTGGTCGGCTCCGGCCGGTACACCCCCGCCGAACTGCTGGATCGCTACGACCGGGCCGGCAAGCACATCGGGTCGGTCGCCGAGCAGGCCATGGCAACCCCGACGATCAGCGACCGCGCGGCGGTGATCGAACCTCTGGCGCCACGGCGGCCGGTCGACGTCGCGGCTCGTGCGGCGAAGGCGCCAGATCCGGCGCGTCGCCGAGAGGCGTTCGGCGACCGGATGCCCGAAGCTGAGGGCCCGCTCACCCTCGCCCAGACCATCAATCGCAGCCTGACCGACGCACTTGCGGCCGACCCGGCAGCCCTGGTCTTCGGCCAGGACATCGCTGGAAAGGGAGGGGTCTACGGCGTGACCCGGGGCCTGCGGCGTGCGTTCGGAGCTGCCCGGGTCTTCGACACCCTGCTCGACGAGCAGTCCATTCTGGGTCTTGCCCTCGGCACCGGACTTGCCGGATTCCTGCCGATCCCGGAAATCCAATATCTGGCCTACCTGCACAACGCCGAGGACCAACTGCGCGGCGAAGCGGCAACGTTGCAGTTCTTCTCCCAAGGCGCCTACCGGAACCCGATGGTGGTCCGGGTCCCGGGGCTGGCCTACCAGAAGGGCTTCGGGGGGCACTTCCACAACGATAACTCGGTGGCCGTGCTGCGTGACATACCGGGTCTGGTCCTTGCGGTCCCCGCACATCCGCGCGATGCGGCCGCAATGCTGCGAACCTGTCTGGCCGCCGGTCGGGTCGATGGCACCGTCTCGGTCGTCATCGAGCCGATCGCGCTCTACCACGTCCGGGATCTGTACGACCCCAGCGACGGGGGCTGGCTGTGGCCCTACTCGGAGCCCGATCGGTGGAGCGAGGACGACGCCGGGATCGGCCGTGGCAGAACTCACGGCTCCGGGCGTGACCTGACGATGGTCACCTTCGGCAACTGCGTACCGATGAGCCTTCGGGTAGCCAAGCGGCTGGCCGCCGACGGCATCGAGGCCCGCGTGCTGGACCTCCGATGGCTGGTTCCGCTGCCCATTCCAGACATCATTCGAGAAGCCCAGGCGAGCCACCGAGTCCTAGTCGTGGACGAGACCCGGTGTGCCGCCGGGATCTCCGAGGGGGTGATCACCGCCTTGGTGGACGCCGGGTACCCCGGCCGGATGGCCCGGGTCTGCAGCGCGGACAGCTTCGTCCCGCTGGGCCCGGCCGCCCAGCATGTCCTGTTGGGGGAAGCCGAGATCGAGGCGGCGGCGCGGCGGCTGCTGGGTTGACCTGCTCAGCTCGGGACCGGGGAGGAAGAGTCAGGCAGACTGCCGGGATGTCCGATTCCACCTCTGCTGAGCCCGCCCGGCACGATGTCTGGCTGATCCGGCACGGTGCCACGGAGTGGAGCAAGGCCGGGCAGTACACCTCTGTCACGGACCTGCCGTTGTTGCCTGACGGAGAGGCAGCCGCAGGTCAGATCGCAGCCCGAGTCGCGGAGCAGAGCTTCGCTCGGGTGCTGACCAGCCCACGTCAGCGAGCCCGGCGTACTGCCGAGCTTGCCGGCTTCCCCGACGCCGACGTCGACGAGCGACTGGTCGAATGGGCGTACGGGGACTACGAGGGTCTGACCAGCGCCGAGATCCGGCAGAGCGTGCCCGGATGGACCTTGTGGTCACATCCGGTACCGAACGGGGAGAGCAATGAGCACCTCACCGCGCGGCTGGACGGAGTGATCGGGGATCTACGCGCACTCGACGGGTCCGCACTGATCTTCGGCCATGGACACGCGTTGCGCGCATTCGCGGCGCGCTGGCTCGGACTCGAGGTGAGTGCCGGCAAGCATCTCGTGCTCGGTACGGCCACCCTCAGCGTCCTGGGATGGGACAAGTCCACGCCAGCGATCGAGCGGTGGAACTCCTAGGGCGTCCCGGCCAATCCGCCAACCGTGCCGGAGCCGTAGCGCTCGCGTTCGGCTTCCAGGTCCAGCCGGCTGATTCCTTTGCGTCGCTCGAGTACCTCGTCGTCTAGCTTGTGCCCCGGAACGAACCAGGCGACCTCGAACTCCATCCCGTCCGGGTCCGTGCCGTAAAGGCTCTTGCTCGTGCTGTGGTCGGTGGTCCCGGTCAGCGAGCCAGACTCGGCCAGCGTCTGCTGGAGCCGGGCCAGCTCGACGAGTGTGTCGACTTCCCAGGCCAGGTGGTAGAGCCCGACCGTCGAACGCCCAGCCGTCGACGGCTTGGCGTCGGAGCCGATCTGGAACAGACCAAGGTCGTGATCGTTGGCCGAACCCTCCGCCTGCAGGAATGCCGCACCCTCGAAGCCGTCGGGAAGCATGTCCAGCTTTCGGAACCCCAGCACGTCGGAGTAGAAGGCGACGCTGGTATTGACATCACGCACGTACAGCACGGCGTGGTTGAGGCGCGTGATCGGCACGTTTGGCTCCTACCGAAGTCAGCTATGAGAATAGGACCGCGGACACGACCGAGGATCAGTCCTAGGACTGATCCAGAATGGCCTCGATCTCGAGAGTGATGTTGACCTTGTCGCCGACGACCACCCCACCACCGTCCATGGGCATCTTGATGTCGATGCCGAAGTCGTTGCGGTTGATCACCGCAGTGGCGGTGAAGCCGGCTCGGTAACCGCCGTACGCGTCGGGGCCGAACCCAATGATCTCGACCGTCAGCGGCACGGACTTGGTCACGCCGTGCAGGTTGAGTTCGCCGTCGATCACGTGCTTGTCGCCGTCAGTGGTGATGCCGGTCGAACGGAAGGTCATCGTCGGGTAGGTCTCCACGTCGAAGAAGTCCTTGCTCCGGATGTGATTGTCCCGCTGCTCGTTGTTGGTGTCGAATGAGGCGAGATCGATCTCCGCCGTCACCGCGGACTGGGTGATGTCCTCTCGCGTCACGAGCGTGCCCGAGAAGGTACGGAAATGTCCGCGTACCTTGCTGACCATCATGTGCTTGACGGTGAAGGACACGTCAGAATGCACGGGGTCGATGGTCCAGCTGCCAGCGACGAAACCAGGAACCTGGGTCTCGGAAATAAGTGTCACGAAAGTTCTCCTGTGCCGATAGGAACTTCCGCTGCCGGATGGCAGTCGAAACACTTACGACAGTTCCAAGTTAGTTGAGTCTTAAACTATTCCCTTCCCTCGAGAGGACCGCTCGTGACCTACGCCCCAGCGCACCCCAGATGGCTGGACGCAGACGAGCAAGTGACCTGGCGCACCTACCTGGCCGCCAGCAAGGCGATCGGTGAGGCCATCGAGAGCCAACTCCAGCGCGATGCGGACATCCCGCACACCTACTACGAGATCCTGGTCCGGCTGTCTGAGGCGCCCGGGCGCAGGCTGCGGATGAGTCAACTGGCCGACCTGTGCCTGGCCTCGCGCAGCCGGCTATCGCACGCGGTGACCAGGTTGGAGGAACGGGGCTGGGTGAGTCGGCACGCCTGTCCGGACGATGGCAGGGGGATGCTGGCTGCCCTGACCGACGAGGGCATGAACGCGCTGACCGAGGCCGCACCGGGGCACGTCAACGCCGTCCGGGAACAGGTCTTCGACCGACTCTCCCCCGACCAGGTGAAGCAGTTGCGCGAGATTGGCGAGGCCATCCTGGGCGGAACCAGTCCCTTCTCGAGACTCCGCGGAGCCATGTCAGGCTGACCCGATGGCAAGAATCAGGGTCTATACCGAAGCGACTGCGAAACGGGCCTTCGCCTGCGCTCTGGACTGGCCGGGCTGGGCACGGGCGGCCAGGACCGAGGATCTCGCGATGCAAGTACTCGCCGAGTATGCGCCGCGGTACGCGCCGGTTGCCGCGGCCGCGGGCGTGCGCTGGCCGGCGGCCCTGGACTTCGAGGTGGTCGAACGGCTGACCGGCTCGGGATCCACCGATTTCGGTGTCCTTGACAAGCCGCCGAAGGCCGATGCAGCCAAGATCACGGCGTTGGCCGCGGGTCGCCAGGCCAGCCTGCTGCGGGCCAGTTGGGCACTGTTCGACGACATCGTGGCGGACGCCCCGGCCGCGCTGCGCAAGGGGCCGCGCGGCGGCGGCCGCGACCGGGACAAGGTCGTGGACCACGTTCTGGGAGCAGAGGCCAGCTATGCCCGCATGATCGGCATCCGGGACGACCCCAAGACCTCGGATCTGTCGCCGTCTGCCGTCGCCCGCCGACGCGAACGCGTCGTCGAAGTGCTCTCCGCCGCCTCGGACGGTGGCCCGTTGAGAGCGAAGGGCTGGCCGACCCGCTATGCCCTACGACGTTTCGCCTGGCACGTGCTCGACCACGCCTGGGAGATCGAGGACAAGAGCGAGCCGGCCTGAATCGATCAGCTGCATGAAAAGACGCCGCACCCTGGAGTTACGGCGTCGTCTCGGCGTGGAGGTGGCGGGAATCGAACCCGCGTCCTTCGTTGACTTGACAGGGCTTCTCCGGGCGCAGTTCACATCGTCTCTACTCGGCCCCACCGATCTCGCGAACTAGTCGGTGTGACAGGCCCAGTTGCTG
The DNA here is from genome assembly GCA_050999295.1 of Geodermatophilaceae bacterium. Classification (GTDB taxonomy): domain Bacteria; phylum Actinomycetota; class Actinomycetes; order Mycobacteriales; family Geodermatophilaceae; genus JACCQS01. The sequence goes on from JBPCPI010000102.1 coordinate 16,083, forward strand.
TTTGGTGTCCCGTACGCCCCCGCAACCGGGTCGTAC
>JBPCPI010000104.1:0-19155 GCA_050999295.1 Geodermatophilaceae bacterium
GTGCAGACGCCGTACACGGCCACGCCGAGCGCATCACCCAGGGCAGCGGCCGTCATCACACCGACTCGCAGTCCGGTGAACGGACCCGGACCGAGTCCCACCACCACAGCGGCGAGATCCGCCATGCCGACGCCGGCTTCGCCGAGCACGTCCGGGATCAGCTCGCCGAGGGTCTCGGCATGCCGGTTGCCGCTTGATATAGCTCGGCCGGCTCGCGTGCCGGAGGTATACCAGCCCGACGCGGCAGGGGCGCTGACCTCGACGATGCCGAGCACAACCGATGCAGTCGCGGTGTACAGAGCCAGCACGAGCACGCCTTCCAGCCTAGGCATCCGGCGATCATCGAACCCGTGTGGTGCTCAACCCTGGCGGTTTTGGCCAAAACCACCAAATCGGAATATGGGCCCAGGAGCGCCGACAGTCTGGCGTGCCAGCCCGGTCCGTGCGGAGTGAGCGTCGCGGTGCGCGCCTGTTCGCCAGCGCTCTCCTCCTGCAGGCCGAGTTCGATCAGGAGGTGCTCCTCGGTGAGGTGCTCGACCAGGCCCTCCCCCCACTCGACGACCGTCACCGATTCGGCCAGGACCGCGTCGAGGTCGAGGTCGTCGATCTCCCGGACCGAACCGAGCCGGTAGGCGTCCACGTGCACCAGCGGGATCCGGCCACCCCGATGGACACGGGCGATCACGAATGTCGGCGACAGCACCGCCCCCTCGACCCGCAGCCCCGCCCCGATCCCCTGGACCAGAGCAGTCTTGCCGACACCCAGCGGACCGCTGGCGATGAGCAGATCACCTGGCTCCAGCAGCGGGGCGAGGTGGTCCCGGCCGAACTCGTGCGTCGTTGCGGCGCTCGGCAGCTGGACGGTCAGGCTGCCCGGGCGGCCCTGGCTGTCCGATGCCGGCTGAGCCGGCCGCTCGAGATGCCAGTCCGGGTTGACCCCGACCGGGCGGCCCGGCCCCGGTATGTACGGACTCACGCGTCGTTCTGGCCGACGGCGCTGCCGTCGGACCCCACGAGCTTCAGGGCCGGGCGAGACCTGCGCCGCGCGCAGCGCTTGAGGAACTCCCGCAGATGCTGGTTCACAACGTCGGGGCGCTCCATCTGCACGAGATGTCCGGCGTCGGTGACGATGACCAGTTCAGCGCCGGTCAGCTTCTCGGCCAACAGTTCGCTGTGCCCCTTGGGCGTCGTTCGGTCGGCATCGCCGCACAGGATGAGCGTGGCCACGTTCGCCAGCGGGCAGAGCACACCGGACTTGTCCATCCCGGCCAATGCCGGGAAGAAGGCGCCGATGACATCCGCCGGTGTCGAGGCGATCATCCGGTCCACGTACGAAGGAAGTCCGGGGGTGACGTCCCGCCCGGCAAACGTCATGCGCTTGGTTGCCAGGAAGGCGATGTCCTTGCCCAGCCGCCTGGTGTGCTCGGCGATCTGAGGTCGCTGCCGGGCCAGCTTGGCGATCACGGGTAACACTGCGGAACTCAGTCCCGTGATCGCCTGGGGCAGCCCGAACCCGACCTCGGCGAGGTTCCCGGTCGACGTCGAGAGCAGTGCGACGCCCACGATCCGCGGTCCGAACAATTCCGCCCGTCGCTCGGCCAGCCCCATGATGGCCATGCCGCCCATGGAGTGGCCGATCAGCACGATCCGCCCGGTCGGCACCCGCTCGTCGAGGACCATGGCCAGATCGTCGGCGATCTGGTCGATGGTGCCGCGCTCGGAATCCCCCCAGCCGGAAGCACCGTGGCCGCGCTGGTCGTAGAACACCAGCCGCAGCGAGGCCCCGGCCTGCGGCGCGAATTCCTGCCGCTGGTAGTGCCAGGAACCGCTGTTCAGTGTGTAGCCGTGGATGAAGACCACGGTCAGGCTGGCATCGTCGGGTCCGATCTGTTCGACGTGCAGGGCCAGGCCATCCTCGGTGTGCACCGCATCCACCTGCATGTCCTGCGTGGCGGCGGTCTGCACCCGCCCGAAGACCACGTCGGCCTCGGCGTCCCGCCGCCGGAATGCGGCGAAGCGACGGGCCAGCACGGTTGCGGTGGCTCCGACTGCGACCAGGCCGACGGCGGCTCCGCCCAGCACCTCTACCGCGCCCGGTCCGCGGGTCATGATCCAGTCACCGCTCTGGCAACTCAGCGGCCACGGAACTCAGGTACCGCCGGACCATCCGGCCACCGACCCGCGACACGATTTCGTAGTGGATCGTGTCCAATGCGGTCGCCCAGTCCTGCGCGGTCGGCTCCCCTGCCGTACCCGGCCCCCAGAGGACCGCCAGCTCGCCGGGTTGTACGGGATCATCCCCCACGTCCACGACGAACTGATCCATGCACACCCGACCGGCGATCCGACGTCGCGCTCCAGCCAGCCACAACGGCCCGACGTTGGTGGCATTGCGCGGAATCCCGTCCGCGTAACCGACCGGGATCAGGGCAAGGGTGCTCGGGCCTGCGGTGGTGTACTCGTGGCCGTAGGAGACACCGGACCCAGCCGGGACCCGCTTCACCAGCGTCACCGGAGCCCGCACGGTCATCGCCGGACGCAGCCCGTACGCCGCGGGGTCGCCACCCATCGGGTCCAGGCCGTACACCGCGATCCCTGGCCGGACGATGTCGTAGTAGGCCTCCGGAAGGGTGAGGGTGGCTGCGGAATTGGCCACATGCTTGGGTACCTCGGCCAGCCCGTCACGGGCGGCCACCTGCACCGCTGCCTCGAAGTCGGCCAGCTGGGCACCGATCGTGGGATGCCCGGGTGTGTCGGCGTACGCGAAATGGGTCCAGATGCCCGAGATCTGCAGGTGTCCCACGTCCTGGGCGGCGGCCGCGGCGGCGACGAGATCGGGCCAGTCCGACAGGTGGGCGCCGCCTCGGGAGAGTCCGGTATCCACCTTGAGATGCACCTGTGCGATGTGACCGCAGGCCTGCCCGGCGTCAGCGATCTCGTCGAGCATCCAGATCGAGGCAGCCGACAGCGAGACATCGTGGGTCAACGCGTCCGTCAGGTTCTCGCCCCGGCCGGTGAGCCAGGCGAGGATCGGTACGGCAATGCCGGCGCGGCGCAGGGTCAGCGCCTCGTCGATGACGGTCACACCCAGCATGTCCGCCCCGCCGCGGATGGCCGCCAACGCGCTGGGCACCAGACCGTGCCCGTACCCGTCTGCCTTGACGACGGCCATCAGGGGCCGCCTCGCCCGCGCCTTGAGCGCTGCGACATTGTCAGCGATAGCGTCGAGGTCCACGAGGATCTCGGCCCGGCCCGAGGTGTGCATCCCAGCCAGTTTCCCATTGCGGCAAAGTTGACCGGCATGGCATTCGAGATGACCGAACAAGTCCGCCACCACCTCACCGACGACGCGCTCATCTGATTGACCACCGTGTCGCCCGCCGGACGCCCCGCGCCACGGCTGGTTTGGTTCATGTGGACCGAGGAGGGAGGACGGGCCGTTCACCGCCACACCGTGCCAATCCGCGTGATCGCCGACCACGCCTTGGACGATTCCCGCCTGACGGTGCCCCGCGCTGTGCCAGAACCGGCAGAAATCCCGCTTCGAACTGCCGGTTTCTGCACAGCGCCTAAGGGCCCTCGGGTGGTGGGAGGTCCCACGGCATCGGTGTCGCGGCACGGCAATCGCGCTGACCCCGGCCCGGCCAGGGCATCCCGAAGGATCGCCGGCAGGGACAGCCCTCGCCTGGCGCGGACAGCACTCGGTACCGGGGCGGCTTCAGTGCCGCGCCGTAGTCCAGGCGCGCTTGCCTCAGTAGCCCAAGTGCGGTTTCGCTCACCGCCAGGATCGCGCCAGGACAACCGAACAACTCGTCGGAGGGAGACGGTTCCCCTCGGTCGAAGGTCCACGTCTGGCCACAGCAACCACCCTCCTCGACGTCGATCCGCACGGTGCCGCCAACCGACGTGATCTGGTCGATCGCGGCTCTGGTGACTGCGAATGGGGGATGCCGTGTCTGTTCCATCATCTTTCGGAAGTGGGGTCGCTGATCGCTCGGTCGCGTCCTGCCCGCTTGGCGGCATAGAGATTGCGGTCGGCCTCGGCGAGCAGGGCCGATCGGCTGCCCCGACTAGCCGTCGCCGAAGTGACCCCGAAGCTGGCGGTGATCGAGATCTCGCCGACGAGAGTTGACCAGTCATGCGAGCGGAGCATCAGCCCGACCGCCTCACAGCAGAATACGGCCTCCTGCCGGCTGGTGTCAGGCATAACCAACAGGAACTCCTCGCCACCGAGTCGAGCTGCGAACGCCGGCTCAGTCACGGCGCTGGTCAGGATTTCCGCCACCTTTTTTAGCACCTCATCGCCCATCGCGTGCGAGAAGGCGTCGTTGACCTGCTTGAAGTGATCCAGGTCGACCAGGGCGATCGAAAACGGGGAGCCGCTTGTAGTCCAATCGCCGAGCATGGCATCCAGTCGCTCGTCGACGAACCGACGGTTGTAGAGGCCGGTCAGCGGGTCGCGCATGGACATCTCGCGGAACCGTAGACTTTCCCTGCGGGCCTCGTCGGTTTCGAAAACGGCCTGAAGTGTGCGTGCCCGGGCGTCCCGTTCTGCCGACACCAGCGCCTCTGACTCGGCATGGAAGACCTTGTGCAGCTCGTAGGCATCGCGGTAGTTCCCCTCCATGGCAAGCAGTTCTGCCTGCTCACGCAGCGCGCCCACCCGAACCCCTGCCAAGCCGCCTTCCTCGCATGCGTCCATGCACCGAGCCAGGGTGGTCTGGGCACGATCGGTCGCCCCCAGCAGCCGCTGAGTCTCGGCAAGGGTGAGGAGGATTTGCGCCTCCGGTTCACCGTTTGCGCCCCGGGACCCGACGCTCCTCTCGGCGGCGCTCAACAGTGTCCGTTCCGCCTCGGCATATCGGCCCAACGCCATCTGGGCGCTGGCCACAGTGTCCAGGGCGGTGATCTCCAGCGGGAAGTCATGCGTGGCAGCGAGGGCGAGCATCCGGTCGGCGGTGTCCATCGCCGCCTGCGCATTGCCAGCAACGTACTCGCCGAAGGCCCTGTTGTTGAGCACCTTGATCTGCAGATGGACATCACCGCCCTGCATCGCCAAGTCCTCGGCCATCTGGAACCTGGTTCGCGCCTCCTCGTGCGACCCGTTCGTGATAAGTGCGCCAGCCAGGGTCTGCAGGTGATCGGCCCGAATTCGGGCGGGAGCATGCTCGTCGAGACACTCGAGTCCCCTGAGGGCATGTTCCAGTTGTGCGGGGGTGTCTCCGATCATGTTGAAAAACCAGGACAACTGCAGGTGACTGCGTGCCAGCAGCGCCTGGTGTCCATGCTCGGTCGCCCAGCGATTCACCTCGTGCGCGATCCGGCCCCCGGAGCTCACCTCACCTAGGCGATCGAGGGCGTAGCCCCGGACCAGTTGGGCCCGCATCGCAAGGTCCTCACGCCCAATCAGGTTGGCCCGGTGCTCCACCTCCGTAGCCGACGCGAGCGCTCGCTCCGGATCGGTGGAGGTCAACGACTCCAGCGAATCGAGCGCGGTGACCAGCTCGTCAGCGGTGTCCGCACGTGCCTGGGCACTGCTAGGTGGCACATCTCGTGTCCGTGCAGGGGCGTTTATGGCCACGCATGTTTCCGGACTGCTCACCCCTGCTCACCCCTGATCTGCGACGCAATCAACCCAATCTAGACGGCGCGGAGCAGGCCTGCCCTTGCCCCTACCGGTCATCGCACAGGCGACGTGCGGCCGGTAGGGCGTCGATCACGTCGCTGGCCAGCAAGGCTCCGCCGATTTCGGCAAGCTCGCCGGCGCGCCCGTGCAGGTGCGCTCCGGCGGCAGCAGCCAGGCCCGGCGGCACTCCGGCGGCGAGCAGGGAACCGATGATTCCGGTCAGCACGTCACCGGTTCCGGCCGAGGCGAGCGCGGGCGTACCGGTCGCGTTGACGTAGGCCCGCCCGTCCGGGTCGACGACGATTGTGGCCGTTCCCTTGAGCAGCACGGTTACTCCGAGCTTCGTGGCCAACTCCGCGACAGCGCCCAACCGGTCGCCGCCCAGCGGTACGTCGAAGTCGGCGAACTCACGGTCGTGCGGGGTCAGCACCGTCCCTGCCGATCGGCTCCCGATCAGCTCCGGTCGGCGGGCCAGCAGGCGCAACCCGTCGGCATCGACGACCACGGGTACGTCCATCCCGAGCACGTCGGCCAGGGCCAGAGCGGCCCGGCGGTCACGTCCCATGCCCGGTCCCACCGCCCAGGCCTGGACCCGTCCCGCCTCGGTGGGTGCCTCGTCCATGACCACGGCTTCCGGCCAGGCCCGATTCACGCCGGAAGCGGCCGACCCCACGTACCGGACCAGGCTGGAGCGCATCCGCAGGGCCGCACCGACAGTGAGCACGGCCGCACCCGGGTAGGCCGCAGATCCGGCGGCAACGCCGAGGACACCCCCGCTGTACTTGTCGTCGCCGTCACCGGCTCGCGGCAGGAGTTCGGCTACGTCGCCATCGGTGAGCGCAAGCGCGACCGGCTCAATCAGATACGGCGCGAGTCCGATGTCCACGACGGTCAGAGCGCCGGTGTGTTCGCGGCCCTCCCCCACGGTCAGTCCCAGCTTGATCGCACCGAACGTGACGGTCCGATCAGCCCGAAACGCGGGTCCGTCAACCACACCGGTATCGGGCTGTACGCCGCTGGGCAGGTCGACCGCCACCCGCAGCCCGGCAGCGTCGTTGGCGGCCTCGACGAGATCATCGGCCGGAGTCCGGAGTTCACCGCTTGCGCCGAGTCCGACGATGCCGTCGAGGATCAAATCTGCCTGCGCAACAAGTGCTTTCGCCTCGGGGGTCAGCTCCGCCGCCAGGATCCGACCGCCGGCGCGGCGCAGAGCCGCGGCGCCGTCTTCATGCAGACGGTCGGGGCGTACGGCGAGCGCGACGACGCCCGCACCGCGTCTGGCCAACTGCGCGCCGGCGAACATGGCATCTCCGCCGTTGTCACCGATGCCGGCCAGGATGAGCACCCGAGCGCCGTAGACCCGCCCCAACCAGGTTGTGCACTGCGCCGCCAATCCGCCGGCCGCACACTTCATGAGCGATCCGGCGGGCACTGTCTTCAGTAATTCCTGCTCGGCGGCCCGGACCGAGGCGGCGTCGTACAGCCCGATCAAGGCTGGGCCTGGCTCTCGGCGATGACGACCGCGGAGGCGATTCCGCCGTCATGCGACATCGACAGGTGCAGCCTGGTCACGCCCAATGCGGCTGCCCTTGCCGCGACCGTTCCTCGCAATTCCAGGCACGGATCACCGTGCTCATCGGCGTTGACCTCGGCATCGGTCCAGGCCATTCCACCCGGTGCCCCGAGCGCCTTGGCCAGCGCTTCCTTGGCGGCAAAGCGGGCGGCCAGGGACTCCGCGTGTCGCGGCCGGCCGGATGCCCCTACCTGTTCTGCCTCGGTGAACAGCTTGGCGCGCATGCTCGGCGTACGGGTCAGCGCCTGCTCGAAGCGCTCGACCGGTACGACGTCGATGCCGATCCCGACGATCACGGCCTGGTGGTGACCGGCGCTGGTTGCATCAGACCGAGCGCTACTCGACCGTGACGGACTTGGCCAGGTTCCGCGGCTGGTCCACGTCCAGGCCACGCATGTCGGCGATCTCGCAGGCGAGAACCTGCATGGGGATGGTGGTCAGGACCGGCGCCAACAGGGTCGGCGTCTTCGGAACGTGGATCAGATGATCGGCGTACGGCGCCACCTCGTCGTCACCGTCCGCGGCAATCACGATGGTCTTCGCCCCGCGTGCCCGCATCTCCTGGATGTTGCTGATCACCTTGCTGTGCACGCTGTTTCGGCCGCGGGCAGGAATCACGGCAACAACCGGGGTGCCCTCCTCGATGAGCGATATGTAACCGTGCTTGAGCTCGCCGGCGGCGAATCCCTCGGCATGTATGTAGGCAAGTTCCTTGAGTTTCAGGGCACCCTCGAGCGCGACGGGATAGCCGACATGGCGCCCGACGAACAGGATGGTGGGTTCCTTGGCCAGTTCCCGGCCGATCGCCCGTACCGGATCCATCCGGTTGAGCGTCTCGGCAACGGCTTCGGGGAGCTTGTTCAGCTGGGCGACGGTCGTGGCGATCTCGTCGGCGTATTTCGTGCCTCGGGCTTGGGCGAGGTAGAGGGCCACCAGGTAGCAGGCGGCTAGCTGGGCGAGGAAGGCCTTGGTGGAGGCGACCGCGACTTCCGGTACCGCACGGGTGTAGAGGACGGCGTCGGACTCCCGGGGGATCGTCGATCCGTTTGTGTTGCAGATGGCCAGTACCCGGGCGCGCTGGTCCTTGGCGTGCCGCAGGGCCATGAGGGTGTCCATCGTCTCGCCGCTCTGGCTGACCGCGATGACCAGGGTCGATCGGTCGAGGACCGGATCGCGATAGCGGAACTGGCTCGCGAGTTCGACTTCGCAGGGCAATCGAGACCAGTGCTCTATGGCGTACTTCGCCACCATGGCAGCGTGATTGGCCGTACCACAGGCCACGATGAAGACCTTGTCGATGTCCCGCAGGTCCTCATCGGACAGGCGTACCTCGTCGAGCAGGATCTGGCCGGTGTCTGACAACCGGCCGCGCAGCGTGTCGGCGATCGCAGCGGGCTGCTCGGCGATCTCCTTGAGCATGAACCAGGGATAGCCCCCCTTCTCGGCGGCCGCAGCATCCCAGTCGACGTGAAAGTGCCTGGGCTGCACCGGGTTACCCTCGAAATCGGTGACGGTGATCCCGTGCTGTACGTCCAGGGTGACGATCTCGTCCTGGCCCAGCTCGAGGGCGTCTCGGGTGTGGGCGATGAAGGCGGAGACGTCGCTGCCGAGGAAGTACTCGCCGTCGCCGATCCCGGCCACCAGCGGGCTGTTCCGCCTGGCACCGACGACCTGCCCGGGGTGGTCGCTGTGCACGGCCACCAGGGTGAAGGCACCCTCCAGCCGGCGGCAGACCGCGCGCATCGCGGCCGCGAACCGGTCACTCTCCGGCGCCGTCACGTCGAGCGGCCGGGCGGAGCCCCGCCCACGACCTTGGCTGGGGTAGGACTCGTAGGCGTCAGCCAGTAGGTGGGCGACGACCTCGGTGTCGGTGTCGGAGGACAGCTCCAGGCCGCCGCGCTCGAGTTCGCTGCGCAGCTCGGCGAAATTCTCGATGATGCCGTTGTGGACTACCGCGAACTTTCGATCGGCCGAGACATGCGGGTGGGCATTGCGGTCGACCGGCGGGCCGTGGGTGGCCCAGCGCGTGTGGCCCATCCCGGTCGTCGCGGATGGGAGTGGTTGATCGGCCAACACCTTCTCGAGGTTCGCGAGCTTGCCAGCCTTCTTGGCGATGGCCAGGCCGTCGGGCCCGACGACCGCGATCCCGGCGGAGTCGTATCCGCGGTACTCCATCCGACGCAGTCCGTCGAGAACCACGTCCTCGGCGGACTTCGCCCCGACGTACCCGATGATCCCGCACATGGGTCCAGGGTAGTCACCAAGACGCCACAGCTCTGCGGTCCGCGCCGCGTCAGGCTCGTCCAGTGAACAGCCATTCGCCGCATACCGAGCGTCACGACATGCTGCCGAAACGCCGATGGCCGGCGAGCGGGCTGGTTGCTCCGGCGCAGCAGCAGGCGGGGGGAACGCCGGATCGACCACGAGGCCGCCGGTACGGCCCGGCTGATCCAGATCGCTGCTCGTCCGCTGCGCCGTTGTTGATCATCGGAAAGTGCCCAGGTTTCTTGCCTCATCAGGCGAAACAAGCCCCCGCCTTCCGATGATCAACTGCAGTATTGCGGTGCAGCCCAGTGGTCAGCTGGCGGCCACGACCTCAGCAAGACGTTTTGCGACGGCGTCGGCCTGCTCCTGGGTTGGCGCCTCGACCATCACCCGGACAAGATTCTCCGTCCCGGAGGCGCGCAACAGCACACGGCCGGACTCGGCGAGTTCTGCCTCGGCTGCATTGACCGCCTCGGCGACCGCCTCGGACTCGGCGACCGCGAGCCTGTCGGTCACGGCGACATTGAGCAGGACTTGGGGTAGCCGGCCGACGACCGAGGCCAGGTCGGCAAGGCTCTTGCCGGTCGCGGCCATCCGGCCGGCAAGCATCAGCCCGGTCAGCAGTCCATCACCGGTGCTCGCGTACTCCGGGAAGATCACATGCCCGCTCTGCTCGCCGCCAAGGGACAGTCCGCGACTGCGCAGCGCGTCTAGGACATACCGGTCGCCGACGGCCGTGGTCACTACCGAGATGCCGGCCGCGGCCATCGTCTGCCGGAATCCCAGGTTGCTCATCACCGTGGCCACGACGGTGTCCTGTGCCAGTTTGCCGGCCTCGTGCAGACCGATGGCACAGACAGCGAGAATGGCGTCACCGTCGACGATCTGCCCGTCTGCGGAGACGGCAAGGCAGCGATCGGCGTCGCCGTCGTGCGCGATCCCGAGGTCGGCCCCATGCTCGACAACCGCTGCCTGTAGCGGGCCGAGGTGGGTGGAACCGCAGCCGTCGTTGATATTCAGGCCGTCGGGGGCATCTCCGATGGCATGCACGGTCGCCCCCGCTTCGGAGTAGACCCGAGGCGCGTGATGCGCGGCCGCTCCGTTGGCGCAGTCCACCACCAGGGTCAACCCGTCGAGGCGCGTGGGCACCGCGGAGAGCAGATGCTCGCGATAGCGCGCCGTGCCCAGGACATCGTCAAGGATCCTGCCCACGCCGGAGCCGGTCGGGCGTACGGGGCCCTGCGAGGGCTGGCGGACGAGCACCTCGATGGCCGCCTCGACGTCGTCGGGCAGTTTGTGCCCGCCGCGGGCGAAGAGCTTGATCCCGTTGTCGGGCATCGGATTGTGACTGGCTGAGAGCATCACGCCCAGATCGGCACCGGAGTCGGCGGTCAGGAAGGCGAGCCCGGGCGTGGGGATGATGCCGCAGCGGACTACGTCGGCCCCAGCACTGGCCAGCCCAGCCACGACAGCGGCCTCGAGCATCTCGCCGCTGGCCCGGGAGTCGCGGCCGACAATGGCAACCGGCCTGAGCGAGGAGTCGCGTAGCGCCAGCACTTCGGCAGCAGCCAGCGCCACTGCAAGAGCGAGCTCAGGGGTCAATTCGGCATTCGCGAGGCCACGAATGCCGTCCGTTCCGAACAGCCGACCCATTGGCTGGTGCCGGGCCTTTGGTCAGCGCTTGGAGTACTGAGGCGCCTTACGGGCCTTCTTCAGCCCGTACTTCTTGCGCTCCTTGGCCCTTGGGTCACGGGTCATGAATCCGGCCTTGCGCAGCACCGCGCGGTCATCTTCGTCCAACACGACCAACGCGCGGGCGATGGCCAGACGCAGAGCGCCGGCCTGTCCGGTCACTCCACCGCCGTGCAGCAGAGCGACGATGTCGTAGCTCTCGGTCCGGTCGAGGATGAGCAGGGGCTCGCGGATCAGCTGCTGGTGCAACTTGTTCGGGAAGTACTCGCTCAGGGTGCGGCCGTTGAGCTTGAACTGCCCGGTACCGGGGACGAGCCGAACCCGGACGATGGCTTGCTTGCGACGGCCTACGGTCTGGACCGGCTTGTCGGTATGTACGGCGGCGGTCACTGGGCAACCTGCTTGATCTCGAAGGTTTCGGGGCGTTGGGCGGTGTGCGGGTGATTCGGCCCGCCGTACACCTTGAGCTTGGTGAGCATCTTCCGACCGAGGGTGTTGTGCGGCAGCATTCCCTTGACGGCAGTTTCGATGACCCGTTCCGGGCGGGAGGCCAGCAGTTCGCCGACCGGACGCTGCTTGAGGCCGCCCGGGTAACCGGAATGCCGGTAGACGATCTTGTCGGTCAGCTTGGTTCCGGTCAGCGCGATCTTGCTGGCGTTGATGACGACGACGAAGTCGCCGGTGTCGACGTGCGGCGCGAACTGGGGCTTGTGCTTGCCACGCAGCAACACGGCGACCTGACTGGCGAGCCGGCCGAGCACCACATCGGTGGCGTCGATGACGTGCCACTGGCGATCGACCTCGCCGGGACGGGGGCTGTACGTGCGCACGGTCCTGCCTTCTGGTCTGTAGTCCCTGCTGTCCGCGCTGCACACACCCGTAGGCATCGGCGGATCACCTTGGTGTCTGACGCGGCTGCACCTACTTCGGTGGGCTCGTGCGCCAACCAACAACGATACCGGCTGGGGCCCGCCTCGGCAAAGCCGGGGCCGGTGCGGCCCCACCACGTGAGAGTCAAGGGGCTCGCATCAACCTGATCTGCTCCTGGACGTGGCCCCGGATGGCTGTGATGTCGGCCGGGTCGGTGACGAGAAAGACGTCGGTCAGTCCCAGATAGCGGCCCTCGCGGCTGTAACAGCGCTGGTAGACCATCCCGCCCGCCTCGGTGGGCGGAATGTAGAAGCACGGGATCGTCAGATCCTCCGGAACGTTGAAGATCATCCGGTCGCTGAACTCCTCCTGCTCGATCCGGGTGAACTCGGCGAAGATAGCGTCGGCCTCGGCCAGTGATCCGAGCTCGTAGGTCTGGAACTGATAGCTGGCCCCGGTCGCCTCGTCGAATCCGCTGCGGTTGTACAGGCCGGCGAACCCGTTGGCTGGGAGCAATTCGGCCTCCAGTTGCGGATCGATCGCCAGATGCAGGTATCCGGGGAGATCGAAGCTGCCGGTGAACAGGTCCGGGTCACCGGGCGGTGTGGCGGTACGGCGAGCGAGATCGTACGGATCGGGATCCAGTTCGGCGATCTCCTCCTGCGGGGTCGGTTCGAAGTCTCCGAGGAGTTGCCGCTGCTCTTCGAGCAACTCCGCCAGATCCTCGTGCGCGCGTTCGAGGGTGGCGGCCGTGTAGTAGTGATAGGCCAGCATCCGGCCCACCGGCTGCAGCACTTCGACGGTGACCCTGTCCTCACCGTCAAGCACCTCGGTGCTCATGACGGCGGGCAGGCTCCCGAAGCCGGGGAACTCGAAGCGTTCCGAACCGTTCACGTCGACGAAGTTCGTCGCCAGTTCCTCGGCGGCCACCGCGGCTGAGCCCTCGTCGGACATCTCGGCGACGAACGCGATGGCAGTGCGGGGACCGTCGGTCTCGCGCCGACAGCTGGAGAATCCGGCCACGAACCCGTAGCGCGCGTACGTCGCGGACGCGGTGCCCTCGGCGAAGATGGTGAACTCCAGGTTCTCCACCCGGATCACCGGCAGCGTGGGTAGACAGGAATCGTCGAGTTCTGGGAAGACGAACTGTGGCTGCACCGTGGCCCCGGCGATCCGGTGGCTCTCGACGATGGTGCCTTGGCCCACCTCCGGCGCCGGGGTCGGGTCGGCCGTCGGCGGCACGGACACGCTCTCCTGCGCCGGAGCCGGGCTGGCCTGGCCCGCTACCACGGACGTACACCCGGTGAGCAGGATCAGCCCCAGGGACGCAGCGATCGTCCGCCCCGTTCCTTCCGCTGTCCGCCCCGGGCGTACGGCAACCATCCAGCGAGGAGGTACGGCGGTCATCAAGGCGCCCGCATGAGCTGGATCTGTTGCTGAACGTATCCGCGAATGAGCGTGATGTCGGCCGGGTCGGTGACGCCGAAGACGTCGGTACCCCCCAGGAACCGCCCCTCTCGGCTGTAACAGCGTTGGAAGATGGGGTCACCCGGTGCCGCTCCGGGGGTGTAGAAGCACGGGATGGTCGGATCCTCCGGGACCTGGAAGATCACCCGGTCGCTGAACTCCTCCCGCTCGATCCGGGCGAACTCAGCGAAGACCGCGTCTGCCTCGGGCAGCGACCCGAGCTCGTAGGTCTGGAACTGGTAGGCGAATCCGGTCGCCGCGTCGTTGGCGCTCTTGAGGTACATGCCTCGAAAGCCGTTCTCCGGCAGGACCCTCGACTCGATCTGGGGATCGATCGCGAGGTGCAGATAGCCCTGCAGGTCGTAGCTGCCGCTGTAGAGGTCTACCTCGACCGGCGGATCAGCCGTTCGTCGGTCGAGGTCGTAGATGTCGGGATCGAGGTCGACGATCTCCTCCTGGGGGGTCGGCTCGAAGTCGCCGAGCAACTGACGCTGCTCCTCGAGGAGCTCGCCGACATCGTCCTGTGCCGCGTCCAAGTCTGTGTCGCTATAGCTGAAGTAGGCCAGCATCCGCCCGACTGCTTGGAACACCTCGTAGACGATTGCGTCTTCGCCGCCCTGCTCGGAGACCGTCTGGACGGCCGGCAGGTTCTCGAAGCCACGAATCTCGGCCGGCTCGGCGCCGTTGACCTCCACGAACTTGTCGGCCAGCTCCTGCGCGGCGACGGTCGCCGAGTCCCGGTCAGACATCTCCGCCACGAACACTTTGGCGCTCCGTTGCTCGTCGAGGGTGTTCCGGCAGGTGACCCACCCGGCGACGAATCCGTAGGTCGCGTAGAGCTCCGTGGCGGCGCCGTCGTCGAAGATGCCGTCCAGCTGACCGGGGGAGATCAAGGGCTCGGTCGGGAAGCAGGGGTTCGTGAGCTCGGCGTAGATGAACTCCGGAAGGACCGTCGCTCCGGCGATCCGGTGCGCTTCGACCAGCGTCCCGTCAGTGACCTCCGGGGCGGGAGTTGGATCCGCCGTGATCTCTGGCTGCCCAGCGGGGGGTGGCGCTGCGGGCGCAGCGGTACCGGGAACGGTGGTCGTGCACCCGGACAGGATGGATACGGCACCCGCGGCGGCCATCACCCGCCTACCCGCGTTCACTCCGGCACCTTAACCACTCCAGCGTTGCTTGCCGCGCGCCAGTGGGAACGGATGTGTCCCGCCAACTAGCGTCGATTCTGTAACTGATCGGCCCTACCTCCGGTTCCCGCACCTGCACGCCAATATCCTCACCTTCGTTGCCGCCGACGGTCGCTAGTCCGCCGGGGCCTCCGGGAATTCCGGTGAACCGGCGAGGTTCTCGACATCCGGTACGGGAACACATGCGCTGATGACAAGATCGGGGCGTGCGTACCGTAGAAGACCATCGAGCCGCGGTCGCCGAACTCTTCCCGCTGATGCCGACGGCGATCGTCCCGTTGTCCCAGGCCCGCGGCCTGGTGCTGGCCGAGGACGTCGCATCGTTGACCGCGCTGCCGCCCTTTCACAACTCGGCCATGGACGGCTACGCCGTACGGGCGGCAGACGTTCCCGTGGTCCCGACCAGCCTTGTGGTCGCTGACGACATCCCAGCCGGGCGGACGGTTGTGTCCCTGGTGGAGCCCGCCACGGCGCAACGGATCATGACCGGAGCTCTGCTCCCGCCCGGTGCGGACGCGATCGTCCCCGTGGAGCACACCGATGCCCGCACCGATCGGGTCACGATCAACACCGTGCCGTCCGCCGGGGCCCATATCCGCTCCACCGGCGAGGACATCGCCGCCGGTGAGCTGGCCCTGCGCGCCGGAACGGTCCTGTTCCCCGCCCAACTGGGTCTGGCCGCCGCGATCGGACATGCCGGGCTGCCGGTGTACCGCCGGCCGAGGGTCGTCGTGCTCTCGACGGGCAGCGAGTTGGTCGAGCCAGGGACGGCGCTGCTGCCGGGCCAGATCTATGAATCCAACAGCGCCCTGCTCTCTGCGGCGATCGAGGACGCCGGAGCCAGCGCCAAGGCCGTGCGCTTCGTACCCGACGACGTCGAACAGTTCCTCGCCACGGTCGAATCAGAAACCGAGGGAGCGGACCTGCTGATCACTTCTGGCGGGGTGAGCGCCGGCGCGTACGAGGTGGTGAAGGATGCCTTCGCCGACCTGGGGACGGTCGCGTTCGGCAAGGTGGCCATGCAACCCGGCGGGCCGCAGGGCTGGGGCTGGGTCGGGAAGATCCCGGTGGTGCTACTGCCAGGAAACCCGGTGAGCGCGTTCGTGTCCTTCGAGGTATTCCTGCGGCCCGTGCTGCGTGCTGCGATGGGGTTGCCGACCCCCGACCGAACCCGGATCCAGGCCAGACTGGTTGCTGACGTGGTCTCGCCAGCCGGGAAGCGGCAGTTCCTGCGCGGGTTCTTCGCGGACGGCGAGGTCAGCCAGGTCGGCGGACCGGGCTCGCATCTGCTGGCCCACCTCGCCCGGGCCAACTCCCTCGTCGTCATTCCCGAGGAGACTGAGCAGATGGCCGCCGGGGACACCGTCGAGGTCTGGCTGTTGGAAGGAGCGCCGTGAGCGAGCATCGCAGCGAGGAACGAGCCGGGCCGAGAGGGCGGGAGCATCGACCGAGCGCCAGCGAGGGAGGAGCGGACCGTCCGGTGCGCGAAGCGCACGAGGTCGAATACCGGAGCGGAGCCAACACGCGAGCGGAGCGAGCCATGACGCCGAGCGAGGGCGACCCCCGATTGACGCATCTGGACGAGCGCGGCGCCGCGCGGATGGTCGACGTGACCGCCAAGGACGTGACCGTACGAACCGCCACGGCGTTCGGCCGGGTCCTGGTCAGCACCGACGTGCTCGCCTTGCTGCGCGACGAGGGCGTACCCAAGGGCGATGCATTGGCCACCGCTCGGATCGCCGGCATCCAGGGCGCGAAGCGGACGCCGGAGCTGATCCCGTTGTGTCATCCCCTTGCGCTGCATGCGGTTTCGGTCGATCTGCAGGTTGCCGACGACTGCGTGGAGATCACGTCCACGGTGCGTACGGCCGACCGGACCGGGGTCGAGATGGAGGCCCTTACGGCTGTCTCGGTCGCCGCCCTGACCGTCATCGACATGGTCAAAGCAGTCGACAAGTCCGCCGAGATAGCCAGTGTCCGGCTGCTGTCAAAGACCGGCGGAAAGTCCGGCGACTGGTCCCGTCAGGAAGCGGGATCGGTCGATGGGTGATGTCCGGCCCGAGCACGGGGGTGCACACGACGATCAGGGCCAGCCGCCGGGGCGCGCGCCGACGGTTCCCCCACCTCGCGCGCACGTCATCACCGCGTCGAACCGCGCCAGCGCGGGTGTCTACGAAGACCGCAGCGGTCAGGCGCTCGCCGCTGGCCTGGCCGAACTGGGCTTCACCGTGAGCGGGCCCGAGGTGCTGCCCGACGACGTCGCAGTACTTACTGCCGCGCTGGGGGCAGCGGTCGACTCCGGGGCGGAGGTGATCGTCACGACCGGCGGGACGGGCCTGTCGCCAACCGACATCACTCCCGAGGCCACCGAGCCGGTACTCGACCGGCAGGTGCCGGGTCTGGCCGAGGCGCTTCGCCGCTATGGCCAGGATCAGACGCCGTACGCAGTGCTCTCCCGAGGTCTGGTCGGGACGGCCGGGCGGTCGCTGGTGGTCAATCTGCCCGGCTCCACCGGCGGGGTCCGCGACGGGCTGGCCGTGCTGGGGCCGCTGCTCGGGCACATCGTCAGCCAACTCCGCGGCGGCGACCACCAGCCGTAGCGCTGCTAGGCCTCGCGGATCGCTGCCGAACGCATGTTTGCCTACCTGGCGTCGGGACACGCCGGCCGCGGCGTCGGCGTGCCGCCGCACCAGCTAGGCAAAGACTTTCTCGGCTGTCAGCTGACCCGGAATTGTCCGGTATAGACGTTGCAGCCGGTGCCGCGGACGAAGCCGATCAGCGTCATGCCTACCTCTTCTGCGAGGTCGGCGGCCAATGAGGATGGCGCCGAGACCGCCGCCAGGGTCGGGATCCCGGCGAGCAACGCCTTCTGGGTGAGTTCGAACGACGCCCGGCCGGAGACCATGAGGATGGCGCCGAGCAGCGGGAGCTGGCTTTCCCGGACCATCGCCCCGATCGCTTTGTCCACGGCGTTGTGCCGGCCCACATCCTCGCGGGCGACCAGCAACTCCCCCGTCGAGCTGAAGATCCCGGCCGCGTGCAGTCCGCCGGTCTTGTCGAAGACCTGCTGTGCGGCGCGCAGCTTTTCCGGCAGCTGGAGCACGATGTCCAGGCTTACAAGGGTCCGGTCGGTGTGCAGGTCGTACGGCGAGTCGACCGTCACGGCCTCGATGCTGGCCTTGCCGCAGATTCCGCAGGAGCTGGTCGTGTAGAAGTTCCGGGTCACCGACGGGTCCGGGGCAGAAAGCCCTTCGGCTAGTTCGACGTCGCTGACGTTGTAGGTGTTGCGACCGGTGTCGTCCACGCTGTCGCAGTAGCGCAAGGTCCGGATATCGACGGCTTGCCGGATGACCCCTTCGGTGGCCAGGAACCCGTGGACGAGGTCCCAGTCCGCGCCCGGGGTCCGCATCGTGACCGCAAGGGGCCGACCGGAGATCCGGATCTCGAGCGGCTCCTCGGCGGCCAACACATCCGGCCGGGTCACCCGCACGCCGTCGCGGACCCGCAGCACGGGCCTACGGCTGACCAACCGAACCATGCCCCGAGGTTAGTGCGGTTGGCCCGATCGCCGCCGCCGACGCTTGCCTCGGCCCGATCTGGCGGTTTGCTGGCAAACCGCCGGGAAGCAGGCTCGGCGCGGGCCGCGGCTAGCCTTGTCGGGTGACGTCGAGCTACGACGCGATCGTCCTCGCCGGAGGACGCAGCAGCCGGATGTCGGGCCAGCCCAAACCCCAGCTTCGCGTCGGGGACGCGACGATGCTCGAGCACGTGCTCGCGGCCGTACGCCGTGCGGGTACGCGGGTCGTCGTCGGGCCGCCGCAGCCGGTCCCTGATGGGGTGCTGATCGTCCAGGAGCAGCCTCCCGGCGCTGGCCCGGTTGCCGGGCTGGCCGCTGGCCTGGTCCACGTCGCAGCCCACACGGTGATCGTGGTCGCGGCGGACCTGCCCTTCCTGACTCCCGAGCTGATCGGGCAGCTGTTGGCGGGGCTGGCCGAGGACATCGACGTTGCGCTGCTGGTCGACGAGAACGGGCGCGACCAGTACCTGCTGGGCGCCTGGCGTACCGGTCCACTGCGCACGGCACTGGCCGAGCTGGAGCCGCTGCCCGGTCGGGCGATGCGCGAACTCCTCGGCACACTGCGAGTGGCCCGTGTCGAGGTCCCCGCGCCGAATGACGCGCCGGTGCCCTGGACCGACATCGACACCCCCGCCGACCTCGACCGGGCACGACGACGAGTGCAGGGCTAGCGTCCCGGTCGCATCAGGGACTTTCTCCGGAGAATGTGCGGTCTGACCCACCGCAGAAGTGACCTTCTCCGGAGAAAGTCCCTGCTCGCCCCTGGCGGGAATGGGGATCCACGACGCGCTGCGTCTGGACAGGCCGTTTCTTGATCGTGAGCGCTCAGGGCGTAGTGGCGGTGCACTATCCGCGCTCACGATCTTCGCGGCGCAGGCTTAAGCGCCCCAGCAGCCCC
>JBPCPI010000108.1:0-6916 GCA_050999295.1 Geodermatophilaceae bacterium
TCGTAGAACGGGGTGGTCCTGATCATCGGCGGTGGCTCCACTCCTAGATGGGCGAACCGGGGCTGAGCCGACTCTAGGCGCTGTTGGACAAGCGCACAATAGCCTTCTACCCTGCCAGCCATGCCCCGGATGACGCCAGCGGAGCGCCGCGAGGCGATCGTGGACGCTGCGCTCAGCATCATGGTGCGCAAGGGCATGGCAGCGACGACGGTCCGTGACGTGGCGCACCAGATGGGCACGTCCAGTGGCCTGGTCCATCACTACTTCGAGTCGATGGACGATCTGCTGGCCGCTGCGTTCGACCGGGCGGCCGGCCGGGATCTCGATGCCACTCGGGCCGCAATGACCCAAGGAGCTGGTCCTGTGGAGCGGCTCTCGATCTTCTTCGCGACGTACGTCCGGGCCGAGCAGGACTGGGCGTTCCAGCTTTGGCTCGACGCGTGGGCAGAGGCCGCGCGACGCCCGGCAGTACGCGAGACGTCGCAGCGTCTGAACGTGGCGTGGCAGCAGCTCCTGGCCGAGACGATTCGTGCCGGAGTGGAGCGAGGGTTCATGCTGTGCGGCGATCCAGAGGCTGCTGCCTGGCGCATCCTGTCGCTGCTGGACGGCCTCGCACTGCAAGCTGTTGCGCACCGGTTGCCCCTCGACCGGCGTGCGGTGATCACCTGGTCGGTCGCCTACGCCGAGGTAGAGCTGGGGCTGCCACCGGGATCGCTCGCCGGTCACGATCCGGCGTAGGTGTTCCGTGTCGTAGATACATGCCGCACCCGATTCGGTACCCTGCCGCAAACAAGGAGGCACCATGCGGGTTCGTCGCATCGCTTTGTCCGTGCTACCGCTACTTGGTCTTTCGCTCGCAGCTTGCGGCGGCGACGAGGGGACAACAGACTCGGCGGCGCCATCTGGGGACGGCGATGGAGTCTGCGCCACCACCGACGCCACGGGAGACCTGCTCGCGGAGATTTGCGACAAGGGCACGCTCACCGCGTCGACGGATCCTGCCTACCCGCCGCAGTCCTCGCTGAAGGTTCAGACCGGTGAGTATGAGGGCTTCGACATCGACGTGGCGACTGAGATCGCCAACCGACTGGGGGTCGAGATCGCCTGGGAGACGCCGCCGTTCGATGCAATCACCGCAGGAAACTGGAACGGTCGATGGGACCTCAGCGTTGGATCCATCACGATCACCAACGAACGGGCAAAGGCCCTGTTCTTCACCGAGCCGTACTACTACACACCGGCGGCTATTGCCGTCCACGAGGACAACACCGATATCACCGATCTTTCTACCGACCTCGACGGCAAGAAGATCGGGGCGTGCACGGGTTGCAGCTACGTGTCATTCATGCAGAAAACTCTCGAGATCGATGGATTCACGTTCGACTTCATCATCGACGATCCCGAGATCAGCGAGTACGACACCGACACTATTGCGCTGCAAGACCTTGCCCTTGGTGACGGCACCCGGCTGGATGCGGTGATGACATCGCTCACCACCGCAGAGGACTTCGCTGTCGACAACTCGGTGAAGGTCGTGGGCGACGCGGTGTTCTTCGAGCCGCTTGCCGTAGGGATAGATAGGAGCTCCGACGCTGATCCCACCACTTTCTTCGAGGCGGTCGACGCGATCGTCGCAGAGATGCACTCCGATGGCACGCTGACCAAGTTCTCCGAAGAGTGGTATGACGGAACGGACCTGAGCGTTCAGCAGTGAGCAGTCCTGAAGGACCGTCGACCGGCAGGAGGGAGCGGCTGGCGCTGGCCAGCGCCGGTGTTTCCTTCCGGCTGAAGGTGGCCATCGTCTGGACGCTGATCTTTCTCTTCCTTGGACTCTTCTTCTTCATTGCGAAGTTCGACAACCAGTGGATGCTCGACAACCTGGAGTTCATCGCCAAGGGTCTGCAGTTCACGGTATACATCGCGATCGGTGGAATCGTCCTCGCCATCGTCCTCGCTGGTATCGGTGCACTGGGGAGGATCTCGTCGAACTCGATCGCGTACGGCATCTCCGGGTTCTACGTCTCGTTCTTTCGCGGCACGCCCCTGATCGTCCAGCTGTTCCTCATCTACCTGGCGCTGCCCCAGGTCGGCGGCAATCTCGCCGACCGCTTCCCCAGCCTGCCGGACGGCTTCCAGAGCGCGCTGATTCTGAACGCAGCGGTTGCCGGGATACTTGCGCTCGGTCTCAACTACGGCGCGTACATGACCGAGATCTTCCGGGCCGGCATCCAATCGATCAACCCCGGCCAGAGCGAGGCGGCCGAGGCGCTGGGGATGACGTACGGTCAGCGGATGCGTCGGGTGATCCTGCCGCAGGCGTTCCGGGTGGTCATCCCACCGACCGGCAACGAGTTCATTGCGATGCTCAAAGACACCGCACTGGTCTCGTTCCTCGGCGTCGCCGTCGACCAAGCCGAGATCTTCCGCCGATCCCAACTGCTCGGGCGGGCCGACAACCGGCCCCTCGAGGCGCTCATCGTTGCGGCTGGTATCTACTGGGCTCTCACCGCCCTGTTCACGGTCTTCCAGAGCCGCTTGGAGAAACGCTTGTCCAAGGGATACGTCCGAGGCGTAACGATCGCGACCCGGGAGAAGCCGGCACCCCTCATCGAGGATCCGGCATGACCACGAATGACGTCGTAGTCCGGGTCGAAGGCCTACACAAGTACTTCGGGGACCTCGAGGTGCTCCGAGGCATCGACATGAACCTGCACGCCGGCGAGGTTGTCGTCATCTTGGGTCGCTCGGGATCCGGGAAGTCAACCCTGCTGCGCTGCGTCAACTTCCTCGATGACCCGACCCAAGGAATGATCGAGGTCAGCGGTGTCCGGCTCAGCGGCGGTCATCGCACCCGGCACAAGCGGGAACAGATCCGTCAGCTTCGCCTCCATGTGGGCATGGTGTTCCAGCAGTTCAACCTGTTCCCGCAGATGACTGCCCTCGAGAACGTCATGATCGGACCACTGTGCCGCAAGGGAGCTGACAAGGCCGCGACTCGTACTCGGGCATTCGAGTGGCGCAACCAAGTGGGCCTCGGCGACAAAGCCGATCAGCACCCCATTCGCCTCTCCGGAGGGCAGCAGCAGCGGGTGGCGATCGCCCGGGCGCTGGCCACGGAACCCGACGTCATGCTTTTCGACGAGCCGACCTCGGCCTTGGATCCGGAGCTGACGGGTGAGGTGCTCGCGGTGATGAAGGCGCTCGCCACCGAAGTCCACATGCCCATGATGGTGGTCACCCACGAGATGGGCTTCGCCCGCGAGGTTGCCGACCGGTTGGTCTTCTTCCATGAAGGTGTGATCCTCGAAGAGGGCTCCCCGGACCATGTGTTCAACCACACCCAGCACCCAGAGTGTCGGAGATTCCTCGACGCCGTGCTGTGAGCTGGACCGGTCAGGTGCGCCGTTCCCCGCCCGCGCGCGGCGCAGTTTGGTCGGTCCGTCCGCCCGGACCACAGACTTGCGCCACTCAGTGATCGCGCCGCCGCTTACCGGCGAGAGGTGATGCAGTTACGGGGTCAGGGCCACGAATATGCATCATCGCTCGCGTAGAAGCTGAGGGTTGACTGGGGGAGATACCCATTGTTGTGAGCACCCGCAACCCCTCAAGATCGTGGCATGGCACTTACGCAGCGCGTGGTTCGCGTCTCGGCCCAGCGTCCGTGGCGAGTCCTCGCCGCCTGGGGGCTTGTGGTGGTCGCCTCCGTTGCCGCCATCGCAATGCTGCTGGGCTCAGCCCTCAGCACGGACGCCACCATCACGACGAAGCCCGATTCGGTTCGAGCCGACGAGTTGCTGTTCGACAACTTCTCCCAACGCAACGCCATCGACGAGGCTGTCATCATCCACTCGGAGGAGCTCACGGCCGAGGAACCGGCGTTCCGGGACTTCGTCGCTGGGGTTCGATCATCACTCGAGGGCACCGGGGCAACCGAGACGGTCAGCGATCCGTATTCGGACGACGCTGGGCCGGCAATCTCGCAGGACCAGCACGCGGTGGCGCTGACGTTGATGCTTGGTGACGACCCGGAGGACGGGATCGTGGCCGTGCTCGACGAGGTGAGCGCGGCCGATGGGAACCCTGGCTTCGAGGTCGTGATCACTGGTGAGTTCACGCTGGACCATGACTTCAACGAGCTCGCCGCCCACGATCTGGAGAAGGGCGAGCTGCAGTTCGGGTTGCCCGCGGCGATGGTTGTCCTGCTGCTCGTCTTCGGTGCGCTGGTTGCTGCTCTGATTCCCATGAGCATCGCCATCGTGTCCATCATCGTGGCCGTCGCGGCTTCAGCCGTGATCGGCCAGACGGTGACCTTGTCCTTCTTCATCGTCAACATGATCGCCGCGATGGGCCTGGCGCTCGGGATCGACTACAGCTTGTTCGTACTGTCTCGTTATCGCGAGCAGCGTGCCCTCGGACAGGACAAGCTCGAGGCCATCGTGGCGATGGGCGGGACCGCCAGCAAGGCCGTTGTGTTCAGCGGGAGCTCGTTCGTCGTCGCGTTGCTAGGGCTCCTCCTGGTGCCCGACACGATCTTACGCAGTCTGGCGTTCGGCGCGATTCTCGTGGGCCTCATCACGATGGTGGCCGCATTGACCCTGCTACCGGCGCTGTTGTCGCTACTCGGGGATAAGGCTGACGCGTTGCGGCTGCCGATCTTCGGACGTGAGCATGCTGCCGAGAGCCGGTTCTGG
The DNA here is from genome assembly GCA_050999295.1 of Geodermatophilaceae bacterium. Classification (GTDB taxonomy): domain Bacteria; phylum Actinomycetota; class Actinomycetes; order Mycobacteriales; family Geodermatophilaceae; genus JACCQS01. Next base: position 4,692 of record JBPCPI010000108.1, read on the forward strand.
GCGCGAGCCGTCGGGGCTGTCGTGCGGCGTCCCGGTGCCGCCCTCGCTGTCGGGGTGCTCGTGCTGCTCGCGGCGGCGGTCCCCGTCCTGGACCTGCGCACCGGGACGGCAGGGGTGAGCTCGCTGCCGGACGGCACTTTCTCCAAAGCAGGCTTCTTGGCCGTTGAACGCAGCTTCCCGCGCAACGCCAGCTCTGACCCGGCGCAGGTGGTCGTCTCCGGTGACGTGGGCTCCGCCGAGGTGACGGCGGCGATGGACCAGCTCGAAACCTCCCTCGCCGACGACTCCGACTTTGGCCCCCCGGAGCGTCAGCAGTCCCGCAACGGGCAGGTGGCGCTGCTGAGCATCCCGCTCATCGGTGATCCCGACAATGAGACGGCGCGAGGAGCGGTCGAACGGTTGCGCTCCGAGCTCATCCCGGGTGCCTTCGCCGCGACCGATGCCGAGGTGGTCGTCGGGGGTACGACCGCCGAAAACATCGACTACTCGAATCTCATCAGCTATTGGCTGCCGATCGTGTTGGCCTTCGTACTCGGGTTGAGTTTGATCCTGCTCACGGTCGTGTTCCGTTCGCTCGTCGTCTCAGCAACGGCCGTTGTCCTCAACCTGCTCTCGGTCGGCGCTGCGTACGGGCTGCTGGTCTTGGTCTTCCAGAAGGGCTACGGGGCAGATCTGCTGGGCTTCCAACAAGTGGAACGAGTCGAGGCGTGGGTGCCGGTGTTCTTGTTCTCGGTGCTGTTCGCGCTGTCAATGGACTACCACGTCTTCTTGCTCACCCGGATCCGCGAGCGGTACGTCCACAGCGGTGACACCGTCGACGCGGTCGTCCACGGGATCGCGGCCACCGGCCGCATCATCACTGGCGCCGCCTTGATCATCGTCGTTGTGTTCGCAGGCTTCGCCACCGGCGACTTAGTGATGTTCCAACAGATGGGATTTGGTGTGGCGGTCGCGCTACTGGTCGATGCCACGCTGATCCGGATGGTCATTGTGCCGGCGGCGATGACCTTGCTCGGTCAATGGAACTGGTACCTGCCGTCCTGGCTCCACTGGCTGCCCGAGATGCACGTCGAGGGCGAACCGTCGGTTTCGGTACCGGAGCAGCCGCAGGTCTACTCGCGATAGGTCTCAGGGGCTCGGTGGTCGAGCATCGCCGTAGCTTCGCGGCTATCCTCCGCGGGTGTTCACGCGTCCGGATTCCATAGCCGACTCGATGGTCGTGGCCGCTGTGCGTGATGGTTGGGCGTTCGACGCCGCGGCTGCTGACTATCTACCCGCAGGGTTCGGCAGCCATCACTGGGTTGTGGGGGGGCCGAACGGAGATCGGCGATTCGTGACAGTCGACGATCTTGCCGCAAGGGACTTCCTTGGTCGGGAACCGTCGATCGCGTTCCAGGGATTGACCAAGGCATTCACCGTCGCCCGCGCGCTCAACAACTCCGGATTGGACTGGGTGGTCTGCCCACTGGCCAGCACCGATGGTCGCGTGCTGCGCTGGCTCGACGCAACGCACTCGATTGCTGTCTTTCCTTACCTTGAAGGCACCGCCACCGAGGAGTACGAGTCGGACGCCGAGCGGAGCTGCGTTATGGCTCTTGTCGCGGAGCTGCACCAGTCCGCCAAGCCAGCGGACGGGATCGCACGACGCGAGACGTTCCGGCTGCCGAATCGCGCAGACCTCGAGGCTGCGTTGCGATTGCTAGACGAACCCTGGTTCGACGGGCCGTACTCCGAACCGGCCCGGGCTCTGCTGCGCGATCACGCTGGTGGAGTGAGGCGCATCATGCATGACTATGACCACCTTGCCGAAGCGGCCTTGCAAGCCGCGGACTCGTGGACGATTACGCACGGCGAACCCCACAGCGCCAATGTCCTTCGCACCGGTAACGATCTGCGGCTCATCGACTGGGACACGGCGATGTTGGCGCCGCGAGAGCGTGACCTGTGGATGCTCGTCCCCGCGAGTGGGCCCAGCTCTCTCGCAGACCAGTACACCAACCGCACCGGTCACCAGATAAACGAGGACTTGCTCCGTCTGTACGCGTTCTGGTGGGACCTCTCTGAGATCGGCATCTATCTCGCGCTACTTCGGGCGCCGCACACCGACACCGATGACATCCGAGCGGCGTGGCGCAACCTGCAGATGTTCATCCAGGCAGACATACGTTGGCCCAGCGGCTGATTGGCCCGGTCACGCCGTTCTTCGCGCGCGCAGGAGTACAGCT
>JBPCPI010000137.1:0-5153 GCA_050999295.1 Geodermatophilaceae bacterium
CGACGGCGTGATGCCGGCAGCGGCGAAGACCGTCTCCGTCGCCGCTCCGCAGGGAACCTCCGGCGCGCAGATCGCCAGGGTCAGATCAGCGTTCGCGAAGTCGTCGATCCCGGTGATGCCGGCCGGATTTCCGGCAGGGACGGCGATCTGCAGGACATTCTCGGCGAAGATCATGGGCTCACCGGCGGCATTTCCGGCCTCGGTCACCACGTCCATCCGGCTGGGATTCGCCGAAGCGAACACGTCGGCCGGCGCGCCCTGGTTGAGCTGAGTCGCCAGGCCCGAGCTGGGGCCGAAGTTGAACCTCACCTCGATCTCCGGGTGGCCGGCCGTGAACTGCTCGGCGAGCCCTTCGAATACGTCAGTGAGCGAGGCCGCGGCGAACACGGTCAACGATCCGCTGAGTCCGTCACCGGAGGACCCGCGAGAGGAGTCGTCCCGGCCAGAGCCTCCCGGGCCCGGCTCGTCGGCTCCGCCGCATGCGGTCAGACCGAGCAGCAGTACGGCCAGCCGCGAGAGCCGGCGCATCTACGGGACCTCCACGATCACGTTGGTGGCCTTGACGGTTGCTACGGCCCGACTTCCCGGCTCGAGCCCGAGTTCATCGGCGGCCTCCCGGGACATCAGGGACACCAGCCGGTACGAGCCGCACTGCATGTCCACCTGTGCCATCACCGTGTCGCGCACGACCCTGGTCACGATTCCGGACATCCGGTTGCGCGCGGATTCCCGCCGGGGCGCCGCCGGCTCCGTGCCGGCCGCGAGATCGCGAGCCAGCGCCGCCAGCGCCGCGCCTTCGATGCGGGTGGGTCCGGAGCACTGCTGCGCCACCGCCAAACGGCCCCCGTCGATCCACCGCCGGATCGTGTCGTCGCTGACGCCGAGTACGGCCGCTGCCTCGCTGATCCGGTAGGTAGTTGCCATGAGCGCAGACGGTATATCCGTGTTCGCGGTGAAAGCAAGCCAGATAACATACGCATCCCAATGCGTCCTTCTCACGCGGGTTTCCGTAGTTGCGGATCCGGGCTACTCATCCAGGTCACCGTCAGGCGGCTACCCGGACTCAGCTTCAACTAGCAGGATCGCAGGCCCCTCGATCGCCTGTAGTGCCAGCCCACGTCTCGACCAGAGCCGCACCTGTACCCGTTTCGTTGCCGCGCGGGCAATTTACGGTCACAGAAGGGCCACGCGGATTGCGCCACGGCCACCACCTCTGCGACGGTGACCGAATGCCCGACCTCGCCCCCCTCTACGGCGGCTGGATCTTGACCAGGGGATGGCGCACGTGACCTTCTTCGAGTTCCTGCAGCGTCGCTACAGCGACCTGATCACGGTGGGCTTGGATCACGTGTGGATCACCGGCCTGTCGGTAGTGCTGTCAACTGTCATCGGAGTCGCCCTCGGCGTGGCGACCTACCGAACGGAGCGCCCCCGCGAAATCGTCTTGGCCATCACCGGATCCTTCCTGACCATCCCCTCCTTCGCGTTGTTCATCTTGATGATTCCCTTGCTTGGCATCGGAGCCCCACCGGTCATCGTGGCTTTGACGATGTACGGCCTGTTGCCGATCGTCCGCAACACCATCACTGGCTTGCGTGAGGTGGATGCGGCGACCGTGGAATCAGCCCAGGGGATGGGGATGAGCCGGGGCCAGCGACTCGTGTCCATCGAGTTGCCCATGGCGTGGCCGGTCATCATCACCGGTGTGCGGGTGACCACACTCATCCTGGTTGGCATTGCGACGATCGGCGCGATCGTCGATGGACCGGGTTATGGCAGCTTCATTTTCGACGGCTTGGCCAGGGTCGGGTCGCCGGTAGCGGTCAACCTGGTGCTGGCGGGGATGCTCGGCGTCATCGTCGTGGCCATCCTGTTCGACGCGCTTCTGACCCTGTTGGGCAAACTGACGACTTCGCGAGGGATCCGATGACCGAAACGAGCACCTCTAGCCCGGCCACGAACTCAGCACCGGGCAGGACGATGATCCGGCTGGAGAACCTGGGCAAGCAGTACCCCAAGGAACCCAAGCCCGCCGTCGACAATCTCACCTTGGAGATCCCCGAGGGCGAGATCGTCATCCTGGTCGGCCCGTCCGGCTGCGGCAAGACCACCACGATGAAGATGATCAACCGGATCATCGAGCCGACATCGGGACGGATCATCCTGGACGGCGAGGACGTCACCACGACTGACCCCGACAAGTTGCGCCGCAAGATCGGCTATGTCATCCAGCAGATCGGGCTCTTCCCGCACATGACGATCGCCGAGAACATCGCGACCGTTCCCAAGCTGCTGGGCTGGGACAAGAAGAAGATCGACGCCAGGATCGACGAGTTGCTGCAGACGGTCAGCATGGCGCCGGAGACCTACCGCAATCGCTACCCCAAACAACTCTCCGGTGGACAACGCCAGCGGGTCGGTGTTGCGCGCGCGCTGAGCGGCGACCCGGCCGTGATGCTGATGGACGAGCCGTTCGGGGCCATCGACCCGATCACTCGGGATCGGCTGCAGAACGAGTTCCTCCGCCTGCAGGCCGAGGTCCGCAAGACGATCGTGTTCGTCACCCACGACATCGATGAAGCGATCAAGATGGGCGACCGGATCGCGATCCTCCAGGAGGGCTCGAGGATCGCCCAGTACGACACCCCCGAGCAGATCCTCACCGCACCGGCCGATGACTTCGTCGCCGACTTCATCGGCCGCGGCGCCTCGCTCAAGCGGTTGAACCTGACCCGGGTCCGCGACATCCAGCTCAGTGAGTGGCCCACCGTGCAGATGGGCGACGAGCCGGCGCGGGTGATGGACGTCCTGCGGGCCTCGGACAAGGGTTTCGCACTCGTCCTCGACGAGAATCGCAAGCCACGTCGCTGGATCAGCGCCCCGGACCTGCAGCGCAACGAGAACCTTCCACTGGACCAGATCGGGCTCCCCCCCGAAGCCGTGGTCGAGCCGCAGGCCACTCTCAACGACGCGCTCAACGAACTGATCACCGCGAACTACAGCGTCGCGATCGTGGTGAACGCCCGCGGTGAGTATCAGGGCATCGTGGACATCGACAGCATCAACGAAGCCATTCGCACGATGCGCACCGACGCCCGGGCCCGCGCCCGCGAAGGCTTGCTCGATCCGCGGGACGAGGCAGAGCAGGTCGGTCGGCTGCGATGACCAGCACGACCGCAAAATCCGGCGCCCCGGAACTGGGGGCGGTCCCGCAGGCGGCCATGGCCCCGGTACGGCGCGAGCGCCGGACGGTCATGGGTTACCTGTTCATGCCTACCTTCCTGGCGCTGGTCTGCATTGGCCTGTACCTGTACGTGTCCGGTCAGGAGCTGGACACGATCGAGGTCCGCTCGCTGAACGCCAGCAACATCCTCGAAGCAGTGTGGGAGCACATCCAGCTCGCGGCGGTCTCGACCTTTTTCGTGATTCTCATCGCTGTTCCGCTGGGGGTTTTCCTTACCCGGCCGTTCACCCGGCCCTACCGAGGCGTGCTGCTCACGATCGCCAACATCGGCCAAGCTGTCCCGACCATCGGGGTCCTGGCCCTGTTGGCCGTCGCCTTCCTGTTCATCGGCTTCGAAGCCGCGATAGTCGGTTTGGTCGCCTATGCAGTGCTGCCGGTGCTGCGGAACACGATGGTCGGACTGGAGCAGGTGGACGAGAGCATCCTCGAGGCCGGCCGGGGGATGGGCATCTCGAAATTCGGCGTCCTGACCCGGATCGAGCTGCCGCTCGCCGTGCCGATCATCCTGGCCGGCGTACGTACGGCCTTGATCATCAACGTGGGGGCGGCCACGTTGGCCACCTACATCAATGCCGGTGGGCTCGGGGACATCATCGTGGCGGGCCTGTCCACCAACCGGCTGAACGTGCAGATCGTCGGCGCCGTCCTCACGGCCGTACTGGCGCTACTGATCGATTACCTGGCTGGCATCGCCGAAGATGTTCTACGGCCCAAGGGGCTCTAGCCACAACCACAACAGAAGGTAGGAAGAAAAAATGAACGGTTGGACCCGCAAGGTCAGTGTGGCCGCACTGGGCGGCGCACTCGCCGTACTGGCAAGTGGCTGCGGAGGCGACGAGGGGGGCGGCGGCGGCGGCAGTACGTCGGGGACCGACACGACGTGCAACTTCGGCGAGGTGTTCTCCACCGACGGTCGGATTGTCGCGAACGAACTCACCGTCCTCGAGGACGACCAGGAGTTCTTCGTCCCCTACAACGCGGCACTTACCCTGCGTCAGGAGACGCTTGATGAGTTCCCCGAGATCGCCGACCTGATAGCACCGGTCTCAGAAGCAATCACCAACGAGTCAATCACCGCGCTGAACGCGGCAGTGGACGTCGACGGGGAGACCGAGGCCGACGTGGCCACCGGGTTCCTGGAGGACAATGACCTGCTCCAGGGTGGCGGTGAACTCGACGGCGCGAGCCTGAATGTGGGGGCCAAGGAATTCACCGAATCCAAGATCCTGGCGCAGATCACCGCACAAGTGCTGGCCGACGCGGGCGCAACAGTCGATGAGGCTTCGCTGTCGGGCAGCGCCACGGTTCGCGAGGCACTGGTGTCCGCTGAGATCGACATGTACTGGGAGTACACCGGAACCGGCTGGGTGAACATCCTGGGTAACACCACCGAAGATGTCCCAGAGGACCTCTTCACGGCTGTGGCCGAGGCCGACGCCTCGAACGGCATCGCCTGGCTGGAACCGTCCCCGATGAACGACACTTACGCGATCGTGGCCGCCAGCTCGTTCGCCGAGGAGAACGGCCTCACGACGTTGAGCGACGCGGCCGATCTCGTCAACGAAACCCCGGAGCTCGGGACCATTTGCGCGGCAAGCGAGTTCATCAACCGCGATGATGGTCTGCCTGGTGTCGAGGCTGCCTACGGCATGGAGTTCAGCGAGGTGGTCGAACTCGACCTCGGCCTGATCTACACGCAAGTCGGCAAGTGATCACCTGAACACCGGACATTACGACGGACGGGCCCCGATTCCGGGGCCCGTTCGTCGTATCCGTGCGGTTCTAGTGCGGCGTGGCGTAAGTTAGTTTACGGTTGGTGGTGCGGGAGAATGGGTTATGCCTGCTCGTCCTGCGCCTGCTCTTGGTCTTCGTGTCGGTGATCGTGAGCGGTTGTCGTCGTGGTTGCGGT
>JBPCPI010000144.1:0-15602 GCA_050999295.1 Geodermatophilaceae bacterium
CCGCCCGCGACTGGCGGTGCTCTCCGTCCTGGACGAGGCCGCCGCACGTTCCGAGCACGTGGCGGTTGCCGAAGTCGCGCAGCGTGCGCGAGTCGTGCTCGGGTCCCTGTCCATGCAGGCGACCTACGACTGTCTCGGCGTGTTGACCACTGCGGGACTCGTACGGCGGATCGAACTTCCCGGCCATCCGGCGCGCTACGAGGCTCTTCCCGCTCAAGGCGATCGGCACCGGCCGGCTCACCCGTGAGCGGATCTCCCGGACCAACGACTACCAGCAGGCCGGCGAGCGCTACCTGCTGTCCGAGGAGTGGGAGCGCGACGACCTCGTCGCCAACCTGGTCGACGCGTTGAGCCAGTGCGACCGCCCCATCCAGGAGCGGATGGTCTGGCACTTGTTCATGTGCGAGGACGAACTGGGACAACGCGTGGGGGACGGGCTGGGCATCTCCGCCGACGACGTGCGCGGCCTGTCACCGCTGCCCAGCCAGACGCTGAACGAGCAGGAATTGCAGCGCCTGGAGAACCTGGGTAAGAACGGCACACGTGACCGGCCGCATCATGACCCACTGCGTCCCGAATGAGCGGGTGTCCAAGACCGGCTGAGCTCAGCTATCCGGGCTTCCCACGTCGAGGAACGAGGCGCAGAGTCACCGAGCGCCGGTGAGCCGGTCCACGAGCTCGCGGGCGTCGGTACAGGAGTCGAGCAGTTCGCCGACGTGCTCCCGGGTGCCCCGGCGCGGTTCCAGGGTCGGGATGCGGACCAGGTTCTCCGCGCCCAGGTCGAAGATTACCGAGTCCCAGGACGCGGCGGCGACGCTCTTGGGGTAGCGCCGCAGGCACTCCCCCCGGAAGTAGGCGCGAGTGTCGGTCGGCGGACGATGCGCGGCGACGGCCACCTCGGCGTCGGAGACCAGCCGCTGCATTGCGCCATGAGCCAGGAGCCGATGGTAGAGCCCGCGCTCCGGGCGTACGTCGCTGTACTGCAGGTCGACGAGGGCCAGGCGCGAATCTCCCCAGCCCAGGCCGTCGCGCTCTCGATAGCCCTCGAGCAGACGTAGCTTCGCGACCCAGTCCAGTCGGTCGGCACACGACATCGGCTCCCGTTCCAGGTCGGTCAGGATCTCGGCCCAGCGCTCCAACACATCCTTGGTCTCCGGGTCATCCACACCCATCCGGTGCACATAGGTGGTCGCAAGGTCGAGATAGACCGATTGCAGTTGCAGGGCGGTCATCCGTCGGCCGTCATGTAACCGGATGAGCGTCCTCAGCGACGGGTCATGGCTGACCGCGTGCAGCGTGGAGACCGGCTCCTCGACGCGCAGGTCTGCGCCGATCTCACCGTCCTCGATCATCGCCAGCACCAACGACGTGGTTCCGAGCTTGAGATAGGTGGAGAGCTCGGCCAGGTTGGCGTCGCCGATGATCACGTGCAGTCGTCGGTACTTCTCCGCGTCGGCGTGCGGCTCGTCCCGGGTGTTGATGATCGGCCGCTTCAGAGTCGTCTCCAGGCCGACCTCGACCTCGAAGAAGTCCGCCCGCTGAGATATCTGGAAGCCGGCCTTGCGCCCGTCCTGACCGAGCCCGACCCTGCCCTGCCCGCAGATCACCTGACGGCTCACGAAGAACGGGATCAGGTGCGTGACGATCTCGGCGAACGGGGTCTGCCGACGCATCAGGTAGTTCTCGTGCGAGCCGTAGGAGGCTCCCTTGCCGTCGGTGTTGTTCTTGTACAAGCCGATCCGGGGCTGGCCGGGGATCCGCCCGGCCCGCCGGGCCGCCTCAGCCATGACCAATTCCCCCGCTTTGTCCCACAGCACACCGTCTCGAGGATTGGTCACCTCCGGTGTGGAGTACTCCGGGTGCGCATGGGCGACGTAGAGCCGTGCGCCGTTGGTGAGGATCACGTTGGCCAGGCCCGGATCCTCGTCCAGTTCGGTGTGGTCCAGGGCCGATGCCGGGGAGAGGTCGAATCCTCGTGCATCGCGGAGTGGGGACTCCTCCTCGAAGTCCCAGCGAGGTCGGCGCAGGGTTGGTGCGTCGGCGACCGCCCAGGCATTGACGATCTGGCCGGAGAGCAGGGTGGGGTTGGCGCCGGGCTCCCCCGGGACCGAGATGCCGTACTCCACCTCGGTTCCGATCACCCGGTGAACGCTCATGTGTTCAGCCTAGTTGTGCCGCTCGCGTTCGTCGGCGGGCCGACCTCTGGTTCGGTCCGCTCAGGCATCCACGGCGCTGCCAGTCGTACGACGGCCGCCGCTGTCGAGCATGACGCACTGGACCTCGGGGTAAGGGGTCCACTCCTCCTCGGCGGGCAGGTAGGCCCCGGCGGCGTAGCCATTCGGCACTTCCCTTTCCAGGTAGTCGACCACCTTGTTGCTGCACTCGTCGACAAACGGTTGGCGGGACAGCGGGTCAGTGGGGTACGGCGTCCCCTGCTCGGCTGCCACGGAGTCACCAATGGGTTCGGCCTCGTGCGACTGACTGCACGGCACCACGTCATAACGGGTCTCCGGCCCAAACCAGCACTCGCGATAGGCCGCGGCATCTGATCCCCGCATGGCCTGAGCCATCCGTCCAGGAGCGTCCGCTTCTTCTGAGAAGCCGGTCCGATACTCAACCACGCAGGCCAGCCACCGGGCCCCGGCTTCCCAGGCCGCCTTCTTCGGCAGGTAGGCATACGCCTCGGCCAGGAGGTTGTCCTTTTCCCGAGCGCCCAGATAGGTGTTGGGCAACTGGAAGTCGCCGCAGCCCTCGTCGCTGTAGAGCAGGCTTCCCCAAGCATCAGAGCTCAGGTCGTCGTCGGTCGGATAGTCCCCGTCTAGTGCGTCCGGAATCTCCAGGACCTTGGCGACCTCACCCCCGTGCGGTTCGGCGCAGGGCAGCGTCGGCGGTGGCCCCAGGGGCCCTGTTCCGCCGCGCACGGTGTCCAGGCAGGTGCCCAATTGCGGCGGTTGCACCTGTTCGAAGGCCTCGAGGGTCTGTTCTCCGCCGCCCAAGGACGGCGACGCCTGACCGCTGACCGTGGACAGGCATCCGGTCACCAGGGCAAGGGCGGCCCCGAGCAGGACCGACAACGGACTCCGGTGCCGCCGACGCCTGGTCATACCTGGTGAGAGCCTGCGGGCCCGAACTAGGTTCCGACAGGTCACGACCGTTACAGGTACTGGCCGGTGTTCGTCGCCGTGTCGATGGCCCGCCCGGACTCGCTGCCCTTGCCCGAGATCAGCGTCCGGATGTAGACGATGCGCTCGCCCTTCTTGCCCGAGATCCGCGCCCAGTCATCGGGGTTGGTCGTGTTGGGCAGGTCCTCGTTCTCCTTGAACTCATCGATGCACGCGGACATGAGATGCCCGATCCGTACGCCGCGCGCGCCGGAGTCGAGATGGTCCTTGATCGCCATCTTCTTCGCCCGGTCGACGATGTTCTGGATCATCGCGCCGGAGTTGAAGTCCTTGAAGTAGAGGACCTCCTTGTCACCGTTCGCGTAGGTGACCTCGAGGAAGCGGTTCTCCTCGAGTTCGGCATACATCCGCTCCACGGCACCCTGGATCATCGCGGCAACCGTCGCATCCGGATTGCCGCCGTGCTCACCGAGGTCGTCGTCGTGGATCGGCACGCTCGTCGTCAGGTATTTCGTGAAGATGTCCCGAGCAGCCTCGGCGTCCGGCCGCTCGATCTTGATCTTCACGTCCAGCCGGCCGGGCCGCAGGATGGCGGGGTCGATCATGTCCTCCCGGTTGGAAGCGCCGATCACGATGACGTTCTCCAGGCCCTCGACACCGTCGATCTCGGAAAGCAGCTGCGGCACGATCGTGTTCTCCACGTCGGAGGACACACCCGACCCCCGGGTACGGAAGATCGAATCCATCTCGTCGAAGAACACGATGACCGGCGTGCCCTCGCTGGCCTTCTCCCGGGCTCGCTGGAAGACCAGTCGAATGTGCCGCTCGGTCTCCCCGACGTATTTGTTCAGCAGCTCGGGACCCTTGATGTTCAGGAAGAACGACCGGCCTTCGCCCGCACCGCGCTCGGCGGCGATCTGCTTGGCCAGCGAGTTCGCCACGGCCTTGGCGATCAGCGTCTTGCCGCACCCCGGTGGGCCGTAGAGCAGGATTCCCTTGGGTGGGCGCAGCTCGTACTCGCGGAAGAGTTCGGAGTGCAGGAACGGCAGTTCGACCGCGTCGCGGATCTGCTCGATCTGCCGGGCCAGTCCCCCGATGTCGCCGTAGTCGATGTCGGGGACCTCTTCCAGGATGAGCTCCTCGACCTCGCTCTTCGGGATCCGCTCGTAGGCGTAACCCGAGCGTGGCTCCAGGAGCAGGGAGTCACCGACCCGCAGCGGCGCCTCGCGGAGGGTCTCGGCGAGGTAGACGACGCGTTCCTCGTCGGTGTGTCCGATCACCAGGGCGCGGGCGGGGATGCCCTCGACCGGCTCCAGGATCTCCTTGAGCATCACCACGTCGCCGGCTCGCTCGAAGCCCGTGGCCGCCACGATGTTCATCGCCTCGTTGAGCATCACCTCCTGCCCGTGCCGGAGGGTGTCCATGTCCACGTTCGGGGACACCGACACGCGCAGCTTCCGCCCACCGGTGAAGATGTCGACGGTCTCCTCGTCGTGCCGACTCAAGAAGATCCCGTATCCGCTCGGCGGTTGGGCCAGCCGGTCGATCTCCTGTCGAAGGGTGAGCAGCTGCTCGCGTGCCTCGCGCAGGGTCTCGGCGAGCCGGTCGTTGCGTTCGGACAGGAAACTCGCGCGACCCTCGGCTTCAGCGAGCCGCTCCTCGAGAGCCCGGGTGTGCCGCGGCGCGTCGGTGACCCGACGACGCAGGGCAGTCACCTCTTCCTCCAGGAAGGAGATCTGGCTGACCAGGCTGGCCACGTCGCGTTCGCGGCGTGCTCGCGAGGCTGGGGTCCCGTCGCTGTTGCTCATGGCTGTCACCTCCGCCCAGCTATCACTCGGCACGTACCGGTTTGGCTTGCCGAGAAGTCAGGGTATACACGGTTTGTGTCGCGGCACCGTGACGCGCGTGAGGAATTGGCTTGCACTGGAGGTGTCCGAGTCTCATGGCAGCGGGACTGACGTTCGGGTACGCGGCCATGTTGGAGCAGTTCCCGGCTCGCGAGGCGGTCGAACTCAGCACGTTTTCCGAGGAGCACGGATTCTCCGGCTGCATGGCGGCCGATCATTTCCAGCCCTGGGTCCCCCAGCAGGGCGAGGCCGCTTTCGTGTGGTCGGTGCTCGCGGCGGTCGGTGAGCGTACGACCGGCGACCTCGGGCCCGGGGTTACCTGCCCCTCCTTTCGCTTCCATCCGGCGCTGGTCGCCCAGGCCGCGGCGACCCTGGAGTCGATGTACCCGGGCCGGTCCTGGTTGGGCGTCGGCTCAGGCGAGGCACTCAACGAGCACATCATCGCCGGTTACTGGCCGGAGGCCGGCGAACGATCCCGCCGGATGTTCGAGGCCATCGAGGTGATCAACAAACTTTTCACCGCGGCCGCGGCGGGCAAGGACGTCAGGCACGACGGCGAGTTCTTCAAGCTGGAGACAACGCGATTGTGGACTATGCCGGACAAGGCCCCACCGATCCTGGTCGCCACCGCCGGGCCGATCAACGCGAAGAAGACCGGAAGGTTCGCCGACGGGATCATCACCGTCGGGGCGCCGCTGGAGAAGATCGAAGGGTTGTTCGCGAAATTCGCCGAGGGAGCGAAGGAGGCGGGCAAGGACCCGGACACGATGCCCAGAGTGCTTCAGCTGCACCTCAGTTGGGCCGACACCGACGAGCTCGCCCTGGCCAACGCCATGACCGAGTGGCCGAACGGCGGGATGAAGTTCGGAAAGGCCGACATCCGCTCACCGCTGGACTTCGAACAGCTGGCCAAGCTGGTCCGGCCGGAGGACTTCGAGGGCCGGATGGTCATCTCCGCCGATCCGGACGAGCACCGCGCCTACATCCAGAGCTTCGTCGATCTCGGCTTCGACCGGGTGTACCTGCACAACGTCGGACGCAACCAGAAGGAATGGATCGAGACCTTCGGCCGCGACGTGTTGCCCAAGATCACCCGCTGAGAACCACAACGTCCGAAGGACCGCAGGTAATCGGGTACGGGGCTTCGGACGTTACGAGGTTTTGGTGGCGCCGGTCGCCCGGCGCTGACGAGTCGGTAACACCGTCCCGGCTGCCAGCCGGCGCGCGATCACCAGGAACGCGGTATGGCCGACCATCCGGTGTTCGGGCCGGACGGCCAGGCCGACGACGTGCCAGGGCCGGAGCAGGGTCTCGTTGGCCGACGGCTCGGCGTAGGAGCCGTCGGCTCGGATGGCTTCGACCAGGGTCGAGAGCTGGGTGACCGTGGCCACGTACCCGATCAGCACTCCCCCGGGCCGCAGGACGCTGCCGATCGCTGGCAGCATCTGCCACGGCTCGAGCATGTCGAGAACTACTCGGTCCACGTCTGGTTCCCCGGCCTGGCCTATCTCCTCGAGATCACCGTGGCGCAGGTCCCAGTACGGCGGCTCCTCGCCGAAGAAACGGGTCACGTTCTCCCGTGCCACCTCCGCGAACTCCGCTCGCCGCTCGTAGGAGATCACCGTCCCGGTCGGGCCGACGGCGCGGAGCAGGGAGCAGGTCAGCGCGCCCGAGCCGGCGCCGGCCTCCACCACCCGGTCGCCGAGATGGATGTCACCCATCATCAGGATCTGCGCGCTGTCCTTGGGGTAGATGACCTGCGCCCCGCGCGGCATGGACATCACGTAGTCGGCCAACAGCGGCCGTAGCGCCAGGTACCCGGTGCCCGAGGTCGACATCACGACGCGACCCTCGTCGTGGCCGATTAGGTCGTCGTGGGAGATGGCCCCGCGGTGGGTGTGGAAGGACTTGCCGGGTTCGAGAACAACGGTGTGCAGCCGGCCCTTCGGATCGGTCAGCTGGACCCGGTCCCCCACAGCGAAGTGCCGTCGATCGACGGGCGCTGTTCGGGCATGCGGCTCGGAGGCTGGTGGTCCTGGTGAGTCAGGGATTTCAGACATCGGGGCGATGCTACGAGCACGCCGGGGTGCGTCGCTTCGGTGGATCGTCGGTAGGCACGCCTACCCTGCGGATGTGACCACTCAGGCAGCGCCGTTCAGCGTCGAATCACGCACCAGCTCGCTGTCGCCCTCGCGGGCCGCGGACTTCAAGACCTGCCCGCTGCTCTACCGCCTTCGGGCGATCGACCGGCTCCCGCAGCGACCCTCGGCTGCGGCGGCCAGGGGCACCCTCGTCCATGCCGTGCTCGAACGCCTCTACGACCTGCCGGCCGCGGACCGGACGGCTGAGGTGGCCAAGGCCATGGTGGCCACCGAATGGGCGAAGCTGCTCGAGGCCGAGCCCGACCTCCAGAAGATAGTGACCGAACTCCGGGACCGAGCGGCTAACCGGATCCAGAGCGATCTCGACCCCGCGGCGGATCCCGGCGACGATCCCGTTCTCGTTCCCGAACCTGACGCAGGCGTGATCGACAGGTGGTTGACCTCGGCGGCAGACCTGCTGGATTCCTACTTCACCCTCGAGGATCCGACCCGGATCCAGCCGGTGGGGCGGGAGCTTATGGTCGAGTTCGACCTGGGCGACGGGCCGGTCCTGCGCGGGATCATCGACCGGCTCGACGCCACTACCGACGGCGACCTCCGGGTGGTGGATTACAAGACTGGCGTGACCCCACGTGTCGCCTTCGAGGCCAAGGCCTTGTTCCAGATGAAGTTCTACGCGCTCGTGCTCTACCGGACCCGCGGTGTGGTCCCCCGCCAGCTGCGGCTGCTCTACCTGGGCGACAAGGACATGCTCAGCTACGCCCCCGAGGCCGACGAGCTCGATCGGTTCGAGCGAACCCTGCGGGCGATCTGGGCCGCGATCCAGGCAAGCATCGACAAGCAGGAGTTCCGGGCCAGCCCCAGCCGACTGTGCGCCTGGTGTGACTTCCAGGCAGTGTGCCCGGCCTGGGGCGGCACCCCGCCGCCCTATCCGGTGGCAGCCGCGCCGGTGGATGACCCTGCGGGCGAGCCGGACTAAGCGAGCTGGGACTGCCTCAGCGCGTCCTGGTGCAGGGAGAGCACTTCGGACAGACCGGTCAGCGTCATCCCGGCCAGGCTTCTCCGAAAGGTCACGCCGGGCAGGGGGTTGACCGGAACGGCTGCCGGCACGACCAGGACCGCGCAGCCAGCAGCACGCGCCGACGTCGCCCCAGTCATCGAATCCTCGATCGCCACACAGCCGCCGGCATCGACTCCGAGCCGCTGCGCTGCCAGTAGATAGGGATCCGGATGCGGTTTTCCTCGGCTGACCTGCTCGCCGCTGACGACGGTGGTGAAGGCACCGTCGGGTAGCGCGGCGATCACGGCGTCGGTCATCTGCCGGTAGGACATGGTCACCAGTCCGGTAGGCACCCCCGCAGCACATACCTCGGCCAGCAAGTCCAGCGCACCCGGCCGCCAGGGCGGCGCCTGGACCACTCCGGCCACGACCTGGGACTGCAGCCGTTCGATGATCACCGGCTGCGGAAGGTCCACGCCGATCTGCGCACGCAGGTAGGTGGCGGAATCCCAGAGCGACCAGCCCACCAGATGCCGTGCCTGCTCGTCACTCCAGGGGCAGCCGTACTCGCCGACGAGCAGCGTCTCGGCCTCGAACCACAACGGCTCGCTGTCGAGCAGCGTCCCGTCCAGGTCGAAGAGCACCTCGGCAGGCAGCGACATCTGGCGTTTTTGGCCAAAACCGCCAGGTTCGGGACGGCGCAGCGGGTGCGCGGGTTCGGTGGACACCGGCGATTCGAACCGGCTCATCGAGCGTTGAAGTACTTCGCCTCGGGGTGGTGCACGATCATGGCCGAGGTGGACTGCTCGGGGTGCAGCTGGAACTCCTCGGACAGCTCGACGCCGATCCGGCTGGGTTCGAGAAGTCCGACGAGCTGCTGCTGGTCCTCGAGGTTCGGGCACGCCGGATAGCCGAAAGCGAACCGGGCACCGCGGTAGCCCAACTTGAAGAACTCCTCTAGATCGTCGGGGTCCTCGTCCGCCGCATTCGTGCCGTCGTCGAATCGCAGCTCGGCACGCACCCGCTGATGCCACCGTTCGGCAAGAGCCTCGGTGAGCTGCACGGACAGCCCGTGGACCTCCAGGTAGTCCCGATAGGCGTTCTTGGCCAGCAGTTCGTTGGCGTACTCGCTGATCCGGTTGCCCATCGTGACGATGTCGAAGGCAATGACGTCGATCTCGCCGGAGTCCTTGGGTCGGAAGAAGTCCGACATGCACAACCGGCGCTCCCGGCGCTGCCGCGGAAAGGTGAACCTGGTCCGCTCAGCACCGAACTCGTCGAGCACGATCAGGTCGTCGCCGGCGCTGACGCAAGGGTAGTAGCCGTACACGACCGCCGCCTCGAGGACCCCCTCGGTGGCGAACCGGTCCAGCCAGTGCCGCAACCGCGGCCGGCCCTCGGTCTCGACCAGTTCCTCGTACGACGGTCCCTCCCCACCACGTGCCGCGCGCAGGCCCCATTGGCCGAGGAAGGTCGCCCGCTCGTCGATCATCGAGGCGTACTCGGCCACGGCGATGCCTTTGACTACCCGAGGACCCCAGAACGGCGGCTTCGGAACGGGATTGTCGATGGCCACATCCGAGCGACCGACGAAGGGTTCCTCCGGAGCGGCGTTCGCGGCGCGTTCCGCGGCGATCCGCAGCGACCGCTCCCGGCGGGCCTTGCGCTCGGCCTTGCGCTGCTCGGCCAAATCCTCCTTGGGGTCGCTGGGCATCGCCGCGTCCGGGACGGTGCCGCGCCGGCGAGCCAGGATGGTGTCCATCATCCGCAGGCCCTCGAAGGCGTCCCGCGCGTAGTGCACGTCACCGTGGTACATCGCGGCCAGGTCATGCTCGACGTAGGCGCGGGTCAGAGCAGCTCCGCCCAGCAGCACCGGGTAGGTCTCCGCGATTCCTCGGGAGTTCAGCTCCTCGAGGTTCTCCTTCATGATGACCGTCGATTTCACCAACAACCCCGACATCCCGATCGCGTCGGCGCGATGCTCCTGGGCCGCATCGACGATGGTCGCGATCGGCTGCTTGATCCCGAGGTTTACCACGGTGTAGCCGTTGTTGGACAGGATGATGTCGACCAGGTTCTTGCCGATGTCGTGGACGTCGCCCTTGACCGTCGCCAGCACGATCGTGCCCTTGCCGCCGGTATCGTCGGAAGCCTCCATGTGCGGCTCCAGGTACGCGACCGCGGTCTTCATGACCTCGGCGGACTGCAGCACGAAGGGCAGCTGCATCTGGCCGGACCCGAACAGCTCGCCGACCGTCTTCATCCCGTGCAGCAGATCCTCGTTCACGATCTCCAGGGCCGGTTTGGTGGCCAGCGCCTCGTCCAGGTCCGCCTCCAGGCCGTTGCGCTCGCCGTCGACGATCCGGCGTTGCAGCCGCTCCCCCAGCGGCAGCCCGGCCAACTCCTGCGCCCGGGTCTGCCGCGCCGCAGCCATGTCCACGCCCTCGAACAGGTCCAGGTACCGGGCCAACGGGTCGTAGCCCTCCCGCCGCCGGTCATACACCAGATCGAGGGCGACGTTGCGCTGCTCCTCCGGGATCTTGTTCATCGGCAGGATCTTCGAGGCGTGCACGATCGCGGAATCCAGTCCCGCGTTCTGGGCCTCGTTCAGGAAGACCGAGTTGAGCACCTGGCGTGCTGCGGGGTTCAGCCCGAAGGACACGTTGGACACGCCGAGGGTGGTCTGCACATCGGGGTAGCGGCGCTTGAGCTCCTTGATCGCCTCGATCGTCTCGATACCGTCCCGCCGGGTCTCCTCCTGGCCGGTGGCGATCGGGAAAGTGAGCGCGTCGACCATGATGTCGCTGGCTTTCATCCCCCAGTCCGCGACCAGGGTGTCGATGGTTCGTGCCGCGACGCGCACCTTCCAGTCGGCCGTACGGGCCTGGCCTTCCTCGTCGATGCACATCACGACGACCGCCGCCCCGTGCTCCTGGATGATGGGCATCACCTTGGCGAAGCGTGAACCCGGTCCCTCACCGTCCTCGAAGTTGACCGAGTTGACGACGCAGCGCCCGCCCAACATCTCCAGTCCCGCCTCGATGACAGCCGACTCGGTGGAATCCAGCACGATGGGCAGAGTCGAGGCGGTAGCCAGCCGGCCCGCTAGCCGCTGCATGTCCTCCACGCCGTCGCGTCCCACGTAGTCGATGCACAGATCGAGCAGGTGAGCGCCGTCGCGAATCTGGCCTCGGGCGATCTCGATGCAGTCGTCGTAGCGTTCCTCCAGCATCGCGTCGCGGAAGGCCCGGGACCCGTTGGCGTTGGTCCGTTCGCCGATCACCAGAACGCTTGCGTCCTGTTCGAACGGGACAGCCTGATAGAGCGAGGACAGGCTAGGCTCGCTCCGCGGCCGGCGTCGCGCCGGTGTCAGGTCCTTGATCGCGGCCACGACCGCTCGGATGTGCGCCGGCGTCGTGCCGCAGCAGCCTCCGACGAGTCGAGTGCCGAACTCGGTCACGAAGCCGGCAAGCGCTGTGGCCAGTTCCTGTTCGGTCAGCGGGTAGACGGCCCCATGCGGACCGAGTCGGGGCAACCCCGCATTGGGCATGCACGAGATGTCGATCTGGGCTTGCCTCGACAGATGCCGCAGGTGCTCACTCATCTCGTTGGGGCCGGTGGCGCAGTTCAGCCCGATCAGGTCGATGCCCAGTGGTTCGAGAGCGGTCAGCGCGGCGCCGATCTCCGAGCCCAGCAACATGGTGCCAGTGGTCTCGACGGTGACGTGGGTGATGATCGGGACGGTGCGGCCGGTTTCGGACATCGCGCGCTGCGCGCCGATGATGGCCGCCTTCGCCTGGAGCAGGTCCTGCACGGTCTCGACGATGATCGCATCGACACCGCCGTCGAGCATGCCGCGGGCCTGCTGCTGGTATGCCTCGCGCAGGTGGCTATAGGTCGTGTGGCCGAGCGTGGGCAGCTTCGTACCTGGTCCCATCGAGCCGAGTACCCAACGCGGGCGCTGGGGGTTCGACCACTCGTCGGCGGACTCGCGAGCGATGACCGTCCCAGCCCGGGCCAACTCCTCGATCCGGTCGGGGATGTCGTACTCGGCGAGGTTTGCCCAGTTGGCGCCGAACGTGTTCGTCTCGACCGTGTCCGCGCCGGCGTCGAAGAAGGCGTCGTGGATCTCGCGTACCACATCGGGCCTGGTGACATTCAGAATCTCGTTACAGCCCTCGAGGTCCTGAAAGTCGTCCAGGGTGAGGTCGCAGACCTGCAGCATCGTGCCCATCGCTCCGTCGCTGACCACGACGCGCCGGTTCAAGGTGTCCAGCAGTCCACGATCGTCCACCGGTCAAGGCTACCGAGGGTCCGTAGGTGGCCTGCATAACTCCGCCCAGCGTGCCCAGCCGCCCAGCGTGCCCAGCCGCCCGTCTTGCCAATCTGAACGAATGCGGACGACGTAGGCTGGTCCGGTGACAGCATTCGATTCCCTACCCGCGCTCAGCGACCCTGTCGTCGTCGCCGCCTTCGAGGGTTGGAACGATGCCGGAGACGCCGCGACCGGGGCGGTCGAACACCTCGAACTCATCTGGGACGCCTCTCCGCTGGCCGCGCTGGACCCCGACGACTACTACGACTTCCAGGTGAACCGGCCCACTGTGACCCACGTCGACGGGGTCAGCCGGCGGATCGAATGGCCGACTACTCGGATCTCGGTCGCCCGACCGACCGGATCAGCGCGAGACATCGTGCTGGTGCGTGGCATCGAGCCCAACATGCGCTGGCGTGGATTCTGCGAGGAGCTCATCGAGCTCTGCAAGGAACTCGACGTCAGCACCGTGGTCACGCTCGGTGCGCTGCTGGCTGACACCCCGCACACCCTGCCGGTTCCGGTCACCGGGACCTCCTATGACTCAGAGTCCGCCAAGCGTTGGGGTCTGGAGACCTCACGATACGAAGGACCGACCGGGATCGTCGGCGTTTTCCAGAACGCGTGCGTCCAGGCGGGACTGCCAGCAGTCTCCTTCTGGGCCGCTGTGCCGCACTATGTCTCCCAGCCGCCCGCCCCCAAGGCCACCGTCGCGCTGCTGCAACGCGTCGAGGAGGTCCTCGAGGTGAGCGTGCCGCTGGGCGCGCTGCCGGCGCAGGGCGAGGAATGGGTGCGTACGGTCAGCGAGATGGCCAGCGAGGACGACGAGGTCGTGGAGTACGTGCGAGCCCTCGAGGAGAAGGCCAGCCAGATCGACCTCTCGCAGGCCAGCGGCGACGCCATCGCCAAGGACTTCGAGCGCTACCTGCGCCGCCGCGGCCGGCAACTGTAGATCGGCATGCAGGAGCCGGTCGATCTTGCTGCGATGCTGGCGACCTTTGACGAGCCGTGGTCACCTCGCACGGTGTCGCAGCTGAACGACTACGACATCCGGGTGGTCAAGACCAGGGGTGAGTTCACCCGTCACTCGCATCCCGAGACCGATGAGTTCTTTCTGGTCCTCAACGGGTCGCTCACGATCAAGCTGGATGACGCAGAGGTCACGTTGGGGCCCGGCCAGATGTACGTCGTCCCCCGTGGCGTTCCACATCAACCAGTGTCGGCCGATGGGGCCGACGTCGTCCTCATCGAACCCAGCGAGACCGTGAACACCGGCGACACACCCAGCGAGCTGACCGCCGAACGCCGCGTCGTCTGATCAGCGGGGCCTAGTTCGCGGCCCTGAGGCAACCCGGTCCATCTGGCCGGCGCGGTCCGCCTCGGAGTTGAGGAACAACGGAACAGCCGTTAGCGCTGAGAATGATCTTGTAGCGGCTGGTTCGCCGGGCTCGCGGGGGTGACAGCGGGTCGGCACGCGGATACACTTTTCGTAGCCCGTTGCGTTGAGCTTCGGGAAGTGAGCCCGAGACCGCCGGACGACCGTGGCGCTCGGGCTTCGCGCTTGTTTGGGCTCAGACCGCTCGGACGTTGGTGACGACCGGTTCGACGCGTCGTTGCCAGTCGCCGCCTTTGGCCCAGCACCAGGCGATCGCGTCGGGCACCGCAAGCGCCAATTCGGCTGAGGTTCTGCGGTGTTCGTAGCGCAAGGTGTCTCGACACCCGGTGGCGCGGGTGAACTCGATCAGCTTCTGGTTGTCCCAGCTGACGAGCGAGTCGTCCTGTTCGAGCACCAGCATGCTGTCGCCGCGGGAGGCCGCGTCCTCGACGATCGCGCGCAGACAGGCCGCGCGGCGTTCCCGCTCGTTTCGGTAACGACGGCCCGCGTCATAGATCGTCGCCTGCACGCCGCTGACTGCGACGGCGGTGGCGATGGAGATGGAGCCCTTGCGAGCGTCGTTCTCGTCCTTCATGTGCAGCCGCCGTTGACCAGGCAACACCAAACCCCGCAGGATTCTCCGGATCGGGTCGAGGTCCTCGGGTAGGACGACACCGGCCACCAGCAGGTAGCCGCGTCGCTTGGTCTCATCGACGAAGACGTGGCCCCTCACGTCCCGCGGTTCCGACTCGTCCTCGGCTGTCCTGCACGTTGCACCGCGCGGTAGACAGTCGATCGGGCTACCGAGAACAGCTCAGCGAGCTCGGTGCTGGTGTGCTTCCCGGCTCGCCAGAGTTCGACCAGGTGAGCCTCCTGCGCGGGCTTGAGCTTGGGCTGCTTGCCTCGCAGCCGGCCCTTGGCCTTCGCGACCTTCATTCCCTCCCTTGTTCGCATCCTGATGAGGTCGGATTCAAATTCGGCGATCATGCCGAGGACGTTGAACAGCAGCCGGCCCACGGGGTCGGTCGGGTCATGCACTGAGCCGCCGATGTTGAGCTTGACTCCGGCGGTCGTGAGTTCCTCGACTATGTTGTGGGCATCGGTCAGCGAGCGGGCGAGCCGGTCGAGCTTGGGCACGACCAGGGTGTCGCCGGAACGACAGGCAGCGAGCGCCTCGCGCAGACCGGGTCGGGCCCGGTTGGTGCCGGTCAGGCCGTGGTCGACGTAGATCCGGTTCGGCTTCACCCCGAGCGCGGTCAGCGCGTCGCGCTGCGCGGTGAGGTCCTGCTGATCGGTCGAGCAGCGGGCGTACCCGACGAGCATTCTGGCCACCGAACGATTGTAGCGGTTAGGGCACCATCACCGGGCATTATGTCGGGCGGGTCTTCTGGGAATCGACGCAGGCCGGAAACTCGACGCCCACGCTTGCGCTCGCCTCAGATTGCGGGTGTCCCGTAGGAGGTTCGGCAAACGACACGATCTCAATGGAGTTTATTGAGGCTGGCATGCTCGGGATGTGGCTGATGATCCGCTGTTGAACACTCTCGCGGCGCAGCTGGGCCGAGTCCGCGGCATCGTGGGCGTGACGCTCGGAGGCAGCCGGGCGCGCGGCGAACACACCGAAACCTCCGACTACGACCTCGGCCTCTACTACCGCCAACCGCTGGACACGAATGCCCTCGGCACGCTTGCGCGCGGTGTTGCGGGCCCCGATGCGCAGGTTACTGAGCCCGGCGAATGGGGGCCTTGGGTCGATGGTGGTGCGTGGCTGTCCATCGAGGGCAGATCCGTCGATTGGATCTATCGTGATGTCGACCGCGTCCGACGGGCGTGGGGCGACG
>JBPCPI010000198.1:0-53486 GCA_050999295.1 Geodermatophilaceae bacterium
GTCGGCGACCAGCCGGGCCATCCCGTCCTGGGTCGGCCAGTACGACACGTCCGCGGCCCGGACAGCGCGGGCCTGCCGGCGGCGCAGGGGCATCCACTTTGGTCAGGGCCCGGCGGACCGCGGTGGCCAGCCCACCCGGGGTCAGCCCAGGTGCCTTGGGCAACACCATCGCCTGCACGGCGTGTGCGACCTCGGTGGCGCAGGTGCCGAGCAGGTCGGTGAGGATGTGCGCGCGGCGGTAGTCGATCCGCCCAGCCCGCAGCAGCCCCAGGGTCGCGGACAGCCGCCCGGTCAGGACCAGGCTGGTTTCGACCAGGTCCTGGGCGGCGGGCCAGGAGTAGGGGTGGGCCATCTGCAACTCATGGGCCAGCCACTCCGAGACCTCCAGCACCTCGGGCACCGCATCCTCGACGGCCCGGGCGGGAGCCGGGGCGGCCGCGCCGGGTGTCCCGTCCGGGCGATCATCGGTGGCGGGTCGTTGGGCGGCGACCAGGGCGACGAGTTGGGCGCGGAGGGCGTGGGCTCCGGCGATGTCTTCTTCGACCTGGACCAGCCGGGTCATGGCCTCGGCGTCGGTCAGGGTGTTCGGGTCGCGTTGGCGCAGCGGCCGGTCCTCCTCGGTGTAGACCCGCTCCGGTGGGGGTGGTCCGATGGCCTCGAGTTCGGCGGGCATGGCCGGGTCGTAGGTCCAGTCGTCGGGGTTGTCCTCGAAGTGTCGGCGGCGGGTTTCCGGGTCGGCGGCCAGGTAGAGGGCCTCGACGTCGACTTCGGGTGGGTCCGCGTCGAAGTCCTGCGCGGCGTACTCCTGGACTTCGAACATACGTTCGACTCTACCCGTATTCGGCTACAGCGCAACCCCTTTGACGAACTTTCTCGAGAGGGTTTCCGAGAAGTATTGGCCGAGCAACCCCGTACGAGACCGCCGGCCGGCCGCCGAACCCGACCACCCGACAACTCCGAACCGTTGCTGCGTCCTTCGTCCGAAACCCGAGCAAAGAGCAGACGAGCCCTACCGACGGGACGCCAGCCAGATCCTCAGAAGTCGCTAGGGCCGCTCGTCAGAAGGACGGCCACCGTCGGCCGGACGGCCACCGTCGGAGGGTCGGCCGGATCCCGTGAGTTCGGGCTGCTCCTGAGTGACGGCCCGCGGCTCTATGGCTGCCGGTTCCTCGACGGGGGAGAAGAATCCACGCACCCGTCGGCCGGCACCGCCGAGGCTGTTCATCTTCTTCGGAACGGGCGCACCGCCGTACTGCAGCAGACCGTGCCCGTGCTCGTCGACGGGTCCCAGCGGCTGGTGCACCTCGATGAACTCACCGCTGGGCAGCCGCCGGATGATGCCGGTCTCGATGCCGTGCTCGAGCACGTGTCGGTCGTGGCGCTGCAACCCGAGGCAGAGTCGATAAGTGAGGATGTAGACGATCGGCGGTAGGACGATCAATCCGATCCGGCCGATCCAGGTCATCGCGTTGAGACTGATGTTGAACTTGTCCGCGATCAGGTCGTTGCCGCCGGAGATCCACAGCACCAGGTAGAAGGCGATCATCATCATGCCGAGCGACGTGCGGACCGGAACGTCGCGAGGACGCTGGAGCAGGTTGTGATGTGCGGTGTCCTTGGTGAGCTTGCGCTCAATCATCGGATAGAGCAGCAGCAGCCCAAGAAGGATCATCGGAAGAACCAGGGTGGGCCAGAAGATCGCCGGTATCTGATAGCCGAAGATGGAGATGTCCCAGGCAGGGAACAGGCGCGTGGATCCGTCCAGGAACCCGACGTACCAGTCCGGCTGCGAGCCGGAGGAGACCTGGGCCGGGTTGTACGGGCCGTATAGCCAAATGGGGTTTATCTGGATGAGGCCGCCGAGTGCGGCGCAGACGGCGAAGACGACCATGAACAGGCTGCCGCCGTTGGCCATGAACACTGGGTAGAAGCGGTGGCCCACGACGTTGGACTCAGTCTTGCCCGGACCCGCGAACTGGGTGTGTTTGAGCTTGACCACCAGCAACAGGTGCAGGGCGATCAGAGCGAGCAGGATGCCCGGGATGAGGAGTACGTGGGCGATGTAGAACCGCCCGATGATCTCCTCCCCGGGGAAGTCGCCGCCGAAGACCGCGAACTGCGTCCAGGTGCCGATCACTGGGATGCCGAGGATGATCGCGCTGATGATCCGCAGCCCGGTCCCTGACAGCAGGTCGTCGGGCAGGGTGTAGCCGGTCAAACCCTCGAGGTTGGCCAGCACCAGCAGGAGCACGCCGATCGTCCAGTTGGCCTCGCGTGGCTTGCGGAAGGCGCCGGTAAAGAAGACTCGCATCATGTGCACGAAGATCGAGGCGACAAACAGCAGGGCTGCCCAGTGGTGGATTTGGCGCATGAGCAAGCCGCCGCGGACGTCGAAGGAGATGTTCAGAGACGAGGCATAGGCGCCTGACATCTCCACACCCCGCAGCGGTGCGTACGAGCCCTCGTAGACGACCTCCTGCATCGTCGCGTCGAAGAAGAACGTGAGGTAGGTGCCGGTCAGCAGGAGGACGACGAAGGAGTAGAGCGCGACCTCGCCGAGCAGGAACGACCAGTGCTCGGGGTACACCTTGTTCAGCGTGCGGCGCAGCCACGGCGAGATCGTCATCCGGTCGTCGAAGTCGGCAGCCATCCGACCGACCGGCGACACCGGCGCACCCGGCCGCACCGGTGTCGATGCGGCCGGCCGCGGCGGGACGGTAGGAGCGCTCATCGCCAGTCCGCCTCGTGCGCTGCGCGCACCGGTCGGTCCGCTCCTCGCTCGCTGGCGCTCGCTGCGATGCTCCCGCCCTCTCGGCTCATGCTAGGTCTCCCGGTTCCAGAACGACGGACCTACCGGCTCAGGATAGTCGCCGCGGGCGACGAAAAAGCCCTCGTCGTCCAGACCGATGGGCAGCTGGGGAAGCGGTCGAGCAGCGGGCCCGAAGACCGGCCGTGCAGCCTCGGTGACGATGAACTGCGACTGATGGCAGGGGCACAGGATGCGGCCGGTCTCCTGCTCGTAAAGCGAGACCGGGCAACCGGCGTGCGTGCAGATCTTCGAGTACGCGATGTAGTCCTGATAGACGAAACCCTCCCGGCCGGACGGTAGGGCCAACTCGTCGACCTGCTCGCGGCGAAGCCGGATCAGCATCGTCGCGGCATCGGCCTGGCGGTTGCCGCCCTCGACTGCCGGGAACACTGTCTCCAGGGACCCCGGCTGCATGTCTGAGGGGCGGATCGGGGTGCCGTCGTCACGCACCAACCGGATCCCCTCACCCCAGGTGGTCTTCATGAGTTCATCACCGCGCCCCGGGTTCTTGATCAACCCCCCCAAAGGCATGACGGCCAGCAACCCAAGTGCGCCACCGGCGCCCAGCAACGAACGCCGGACGATCTTGTGCCGGGTAAAGCCGGTTCGCTCGAAGCCGGCCATGATCGTCCCGCCGACGGTACGCGCATCGATCGGGTCCGATGCGCCGTCGTGGCGCTGCTGGGTGGCCACCTCGTGCGGCATCAGCTTCTTGATCCACAACACCAGGCCGATGCCCAGGAACAGCAGTGCCCCACCCATGGTGAGGCCCAGCAACGGGGTGAACAAGGAACCGAACAACGATCCGCCGATCGTGTACTCCCAGTCCGGCAGAAACCAACCCGCGCCCCAGAAAACGACCACGAATCCGAGGGCGAAGACGGTGGCCAGACCGAAGCAGAGCGCAACCTGACGTTCGGCGCGCTTTTCGGCGATGGATCCCGGAGGTGGGGCTGGGGACAGGAGGTGGATCTCGGTGTCGTCGAGTCCTGCGCCGAGCCGCTCCAGCTCGGCATGGCTCATCGTGGCGAGTTCGTCGCGAGTCGGCAGCGCCTGTTGCCCCGTGGACTGTCCGTCCAGACGCTCGGCGTCCGTCCCGGCTCGGTGGTTGCTCATGCCTTCGATCCGATCCAGAACACGCCGATCAACACGACGCCCATGCCCAGCAGCCAGATGACCACGCCTTCCGGGACCGGTCCGGCCCGGCCGATGTTCAGGCCACCCGGGTCGACCGACTCATCGAGGGTCTGCACGTAGTTGATGATCGACCGCTTCTCCTCCGGGGTCAGTTGGTTGTCGCCGAAGACCGGCATGTTCGACGGACCAGTGAGCATGGCCGCATACATCTGTAGATCACTGGCCTCGGACAGGTTCGGCGCGTTCTTGCCCGAGGACAACGCACCCCCTCGCCCGGCGAAGTTGTGGCACGAGGCGCAGTTGAGCCGGAACAGCTCACCACCGGCTGCGAGATCACCGTCCCGGAGATCGCCGGAGGGCAGGGTAGGACCTCCGCCGTTGGCCTGGATGTAGGCCATCAACTGGTCGATCTCCTCGTCGGTGAAGATCACCGGTTTGCGATAGGCCTGTGCCTCCTGGCGGGCCAGCGGCATCCGGCCGGTGGAGACCTGGAAGAACACCGAGGCTTCACCGACGCCGACCAGCGACGGTCCGCGGTCCGGGACGCCCTCGAGGTTGGCCCCGTGACAGCTGATGCAGGAATTCTCGTAGAGCTCCCGGCCAGCCTCCACGGCAGTCGAGTCAGCAGCGTCCTCCGCGACGCTGCCCGGTGCCATGGCTGCATACAGACCGCCGGTCACGACCAGAGTGAGCAGCAGGGCCCAAGCTCGGCTCAGCTTGCGACGCAGCCGCAGCCGCCGTCGGCGAGCGGCGCCCGACTCAGGCTTGGAGGACGTCACAGCGCTACCTATCTGATCAGGTAGATCGCGGCGAACAGCCCGATCCACACCACGTCGACGAAGTGCCAGTAGTAGGACACGACGATGGCGGCGGTGGCCTGAGCCGGGGTGAACCGGCCCATCGTCGAGCGGAGCAGCATGAAGATGAAAGCCACCAGTCCGCCGATGACGTGCAGGGCGTGGAAGCCGGTGGTCAGATAGAACACCGACCCGTACGTCGAGGACGCGATCGTCGTACCCTCGCCGACCAGCGAGCGGTACTCGTTCATCTGGCCGAGGACGAAGACCAGACCCATGACGAACGTGACGCTGAACCAGCGCCGCAAACCGAAGACGTCACCCTTCTCCGCGGCGAAGACACCGAGCTGGCAGGTCACCGACGAGGCCACCAGGATGATCGTGAAGACCAAGGCGTAGGGGATGTCGAGCTCGGTCGGTTCCGGGGGCCACGGATCGCCCTGAACGGCGCGGGCCGTGAAGTACATGGCGAAGAGTCCCGCGAAGAACATCAGCTCGCTGGACAGCCAGATGATCGTGCCGACGCTGACGGTGTTCGGCCGGGTCAGCGAATGGATCCGGCTGCTGTCGAACGTGCCGGTTGCGGTCGTCACCGGGTCATTATGTCCATCTCCACCCGGATATATACCTCGGGGTAGCGCGTGCCGCGCAACACGTTGCCGGTGCAGGCGGCCGCGCTCCTGCGGGTGGCAGAGCCTAGCCTCGGGATGTGCCCACGATCCCGCCGTTCGAGCCGCTCCGGTTGCTGACCGAGACGCGGCTGGACCCGCTGATCACGGCCACGATCCTGCTGGCGGCCGGCCTGTACTTCTGGGGCGTCCGGCGCCTGGCCCGGCGTGGTGTCAGCTGGCCTCGAGGACGCCAGATCGCATGGTACGTCGGGGGATTGGGCACGGTCGCGTTAGCCACTGTGTCCGGCCTGGCGGCTTACGACACCGTGCTGTTCTCCGCGCACATGGTCCAGCACATGCTGCTGGCCATGATCGCGCCCATCTTCCTGGCCCTCGGTGCGCCGGTGACCCTGGCCCTACGGACCCTGCCCAGCGGCGGACGGTCGGTCCTGGTGACCGTCCTGCACAGCCGCGCCGCCAAGATCGTGACCTTCCCTGCCGTGGGCTGGCTGCTCTTCGTGGCCAGCCCGTTCGCGCTGTACTTCACCGGCTGGTACCCCGCGACGCTGGACAACGAGCTGTTGCACGCACTCCTGCACGCCCACTTCCTCCTCGTCGGGGCCCTCTTCTTCTGGCCTCTCATCGGCGTCGACCCGATCCCCGGCCGGGTACCGCATCCGATGCGGGTACTGCTGCTGGTGACCACGCTTCCGCTCCACGTGGTGCTGGGACTGACGATCATGACCGAGCGGTCGGTGATCGCGGCCGAGCACTACAACTCTCTCGGTCTCCTGTGGAGCGACCCATTGCTGGATCAGCGCGTCGGCGGCGGCCTGCTCTGGGCCTCCGGGGACCTGATCGGCCTGCTCATGCTCGGCGCGGCCGTGCTGCAGTGGAAACGAGCCTCGGACCGCGAGGGCGCACGCGAGGACCGTCGCCTGGATCGGCTGGAGGAGCACGAGGCCAGACGGGCCGCTCAATAGACCCCGGATGCGGGCGGGCGCTCTCGTTAGGATGTTGCCCGTGCCCGTTTCCGCGACTCCGAAGACTCTGCCCGGCTCGGCCACCACGCCCGCGGTCCGCGTCCTGGTCTTCTCACAGCGAGCACATGTGCGCGAGGCAGTCCGCACTGCAGTCGGCCGGCGCCCGGCGCGCGATCTGGGGCGCATCGACTGGATCGAGTGCGAGACGATCGAATCGGTCCTGAGCTATGTCGATGCCGGCTCGGTGGACCTGGTCCTGCTCGACGGGGAGTCACAGCCGACGGGCGGCATGGGTATCGCACGGCAACTGAAGTATGAAATCCCCGACTGCCCACCCGTGTGCGTGCTCATCGCCCGGCAAGCAGACCGCTGGCTCGCGCACTGGTCACTGGCTGATGCTTCGCTGTCTTTCCCGCTGGACCCACTGCAGGCCGCCGACACCGTGGCCGGACTGCTGCGGAATCGGCTCAGCGGCGTTCCCGTCGTCAATAGCTGATCTCACCTGTCCCGTGCCTGCGCCTACCCTCACCTGGCCGGCGCTGCTCAATGCCCTGCTGTCCGGCCAGGACCTCTCCCGTACGACCGCCGGATGGGCGATGGGCGAGATCATGGCCGGCGAGGCAAGCGGTGCTCAGATCGCCGCGTTCGCGGTGGGCCTGCGGGCCAAGGGCGAAACCGTCGGTGAGATAGACGCACTCGTCGATGTGATGCTGTCCAACGCCACGCTGGTGCGGATGCCCGGTCCGGTGGTCGATGTGGTGGGGACCGGAGGTGACCGCGCGCACACGGTGAACATCTCGACGATGGCCGCCTTGATCGTGGCGGCTTGTGGAATCCGGGTGGGCAAGCACGGGAACCGGGCTGCCTCGTCGGCGTGCGGTTCGGCCGATGTGCTCGAGGCGCTCGGTGTCGCCATCGACCTGCCCGCCGCCGGTGTCGAGCGGTGCGTCGCTGAAGCGGGCATCGGCTTCTTCTTCGCACCGGTCTTCCATCCCGGGATGCGGCACGCGGCGGTGGCTCGTCGGGAGATGGGCGTTGCCACCGTGTTCAACTTCCTAGGTCCGCTGACGAATCCGGCCCGGCCGGTCGCCGCGGCGGTTGGCTGCGCTGACGCCCGGATGGCGCCGCTGCTGGCCGGCGTCCTGGCCCGCCGCAATGTCCGGGCCATCGTCTTCCGAGGGGACGACGGCCTCGACGAGTTGACCACCACCACGACATCGTCGGTGTGGCTGGCCGCCGACGGTGCGGTCGTCACAGAGACCCTTGATCCCAGGGCCCTCGGAATTGCGCGGGCGAGCGCTGACGACTTGCGCGGAGCCGACGCCGAAACCAACGCCGACGTCGTACGGCGGCTGGTGGCCGGCGATCGAGGGCCGGTGCGCGATGCGGTGATGCTCAACGCGGCTGCGGCGATCGTCGCCGAGAGCGGCCTGTCCCAGACCCCGGGCTCAGGCGACCGGTCCCTGAACGACCGCTTCGCTGCGGCGATCGAACGTGCCGACAAGGCGATCGAGGACAGTTCGGCAGCAGCCACCCTGGAGCGCTGGATCAAGGTCAGTCAGGCCGCGAAGTCGGCCTAACCGCAGCACCCGGCCAGTCCCCGATCAGGTGTCGGAGTCGAAACCGATCGAGAACGCCGAGTCGAGGTCGTGTCGGGAGTAAGCCCGGAAGGCGATGTGCGTCTCGGTGTCGATGACGCCGGCGACCTTGCTGATCTGACCGGCGATCACCGAGGCGATGTCATCGAACTGACGAACCCGGACGATGACGATCAGGTCCACGTGACCTGCGACCGAGTAGACCTCGCTGACCGCCCCGATCTCGGCGATCTGCTCGGCGACCTCGGGGATCGAATCGGTGCTGCAGCTGACCATGACGATCGCGGTGATCACGCCGGCGAGCCTATCCCCGCTGCCCCTCGCGGCGGAGATAGCCCGAGCTCTCAGGGAGAGAAGACCACCTTGACCGCCATGTCCTCCTTCTTCTGGAACATCTCGTAGGCCGCGGGCGCCTCGCGCAGCGGCAGCCGGTGCGTGGCGAAGCTGTCGACCCCGAGTGGGTCGTCGTCTCCGGTGAGCAAGGGCATGATGTCGTCGACCCAGCGCTTGACGTTGCACTGGCCCATTCGCAGCCGGATCTGCTTGTCGAACATCGTCAGCAGGGGAAGCGGATCGGTCATGCCGCCGTAGACACCGCTGAGCGAGATGGTGCCGCCCCGGCGTACGACGTCGATGGCCGTGTAGAGGGCGGCCAGGCGGTCGACCCCGGCGTTCTCCATCAGTTTCCCGGCGAGGGCATCGGGCAACAGCTTGGTCATCTTCTGGGCGAACTCAGCCGCCGGCGATCCATGCGCCTCCATACCCACCGCGTCGATGACCGACTCGGGACCACGTCCATCGGTCGCATCGCGGATCTGGTCGCCGACGTCGTTCGCATTGCCGTCAATGGTGTCGATCCCGTTGGCGCGTGCCCGTTCCAACCGGTCCGGGACGATGTCCACTCCGATCACCCGATGCCCGCGCAATGCGGCGATGCGGCTGGCCATGTCGCCGATCGGCCCGAGACCCAGGACGGCCACCGTTCCACCATCGGAAATGTCGGCGTACTCGACGGCCTGCCAGGCGGTTGGCAGCACGTCGGACAGGAACAGAAACCGGTCGTCGGCCGGGCCCTCTGGAGCCTGGATCGGCCCGAACTGGGCCTGGGGAACCCGCAGATACTCGGCCTGTCCACCGGCACCTGGCCGTACAGCTTGGTATATCCGAATAACGCCGCGCCCATGCCCTCCTCCCGCACCTGGGTGGTCTCGCACTGCGAGTGCAGCCCGTGGCTGCACATGAAACAGCTGCCGCAGGAGATGTTGAACGGGATCACGACGCGATCTCCGGGGGCGATGTGGGTGACCTCGCTGCCCACCTCCTCGACGATGCCCATGGGCTCATGACCCAGCACGTCACCAGGTTCCAGGAACGGGCCCAACACCTCGTAGAGATGCAGGTCCGAGCCACACAGACCCGTGGAGGTGATCCTGATGATTGCGTCAGTGGGTTCTTCGATCATGGGGTCCGGAACGTCATCGATCCGCACGTCACGTGAGCCCTGCCAGGTCAAAGCCTTCATGCGGGATACCTTCCTGAGCATCGTCTCGTGGGCACCACGTCGGGCCGCTGACATCCGCTGGTGCCCGCCAGCCGCGACAGTCATGCGTGCCGAAGTGCTGCGGCTCAGGCCACCCCGACGCGATCCGGCTGGGCGCGCGTACCAAGAGAACGGGTGTCCGCGAACGGGGCGGCTACCTGGCCGACGCCGTCGACCCGCGCGAGCCAGTCGGCGGCGGCACCGCCGCGAGCAGGACAGGCCAGGACGCCAGTCAGATCGACCAGTCGCGTTCCAGGCGTGTCCAGCCAGCGCGCAATCACCTCGGTCTCCTCGGGTGTGGCAGCCGCACAACCCAGCGCAGAGGTGACCGTCTCGGCAGAAGTGAGCAGATCCTGCAGGTACGGCCGCACCGCGACCCCCTGCGCGGCCCGACCCGCGGAGACAAGGCGCCCCTGCCGTACGACGGCGAGCAACCATCCGCCCTGCCCGTCGGGTCGGGCAGCTACGAGTTCGGGCACCAACCACAGCGAACGCAGCCGTTGCCAGCGCAGACACCCACGCAACAGAATGGTCACCCGGTCGCGCAGCGCGGCGGCGTCCTCGAACCGTCCGGCTTGCGCCAGAACCGCCAGCCGGGCGAGCAGGGGGGTCAGCAGATCCCCCGGGTCACCCTCGGCCGCGCGCTGCAGCACGGCAGCGATGCCGGCGTACTCCTGCATGGATTGCGAACCCTCGCACGGGGCACCGCATCTACCCATGCCGGCCAGCGCACACGAGGCCGTGACGCGGTCGGGGGCCAGACGTGGTGTGCACCGGCGCAGCGGCAGCGCGTCGTACACGGCTGTCATGGCTGCATCGGCCAGCCGGCGGGAGGAGAACGGGCCGAGATAGGAGGCGCCGTCCTGCCGGTGCCGGCGGACCAGCGACAGTCGCGGAAAGGCCTCGACGGTCAGCTTGAGCCAGATGACCCGCTCGGGAAAGCGCGACCGCCGGTTGTAGCGCGGCTTGTGCTCGGCGATGAGGCGCAGTTCCCGTACGTGCGCCTCGAGGTCGTGCGCGCAGACGATCGAGTCGACGCTCTCGGCCAGACCCACCATCTCGGTCATCCGGGAGCGCTGCTCGGAGGCCGCGAAGTACGAGCGCACCCGGCGCGCAAGGTCGTGCGAGGTGCCGATGTAGAGCGGGCGGCCTTGGGCGTCCTTGAACAGGTACACCCCGGGCGCGTGCGGCAGGTGTGCGGCCAGATAGCGCTTGCGGCGCCGGATCGGGTCGACCTGCCGGGTCAGGTCCGTGAGTTCCTCCAGGGACTGCACTCCCAGCGGACCGAGTCGTTCGAACAACCCGTGCAGCACGTCGACGGTGGCTCTGGCATCGGCCAGGGCACGGTGACACGGCGCGGTGGCGGCGCGGAAGAAGGGAGCCAATGTCGACAGCTTGCAGTTGGGAACCTCGTCGCGGGTCAGCAGCCGCCGCGCCAGGATGGCGGTGTCCACCGAGCCGCAGGCCGGCCACGGCATCGCCGACGCCGCGCAGGCCGCTTTGAGGAAGCCCAGATCGAACGGTGCGTTGTGCGCCACCAGGACGCTGCCCCGGGCGAACTCCAGGAACGCCGGCAGCACCTCGGCGACTCGCGGCGCGGCGATCACCATGGAGTCGGTGATCCCGGTCAGGATCGAGATGTAGGGCGGTATCGCAGAACCGGGATCCACCAACGTCTGGAACTCGCCCAGTACCTCGCCGCCTCGGACCTTGACCGCGCCGATCTCGGTGATCGCGCAGCTCTCCGGCGAACCGCCGGTCGTTTCCAGGTCCACGACGACAAAGGTCACCTCACGCAGCGGCGTACCAAGCTCGTCGATGGAGATTTGCACGTACGGCGAGCGCAGCGCGACACCGGCCGGGGAGCCGGATGTCGAGCTCACTCGACCGTGACGCAGCACGCCCACGTCCGAATCCGATGCCCTGCCCTCACTCCAGCGACGCTAAGCGCGGGGTACGACACGAGCCGTCAGGCTCGCCGGACTGATGTCCTATCCGCAGCCCTCGTACGCTCCGGACCCGCAACGCTGGTTGGGAAGGCACCAGCCGTCAGGCTCGCCGGACTGATGTCCTATCCGCAGCCCTCGTACGCTCCGGAGCTCTGATGCAAGACCGAGATTACCCGATTGCCAGGTACCCCCAGGGGGTATATTCTCCATCTCGTCCACTGCAGCGAAAGAGTCGAGGTGCCAGATGAGCCAGACACCGTCGGGTTGGGGTCCTGCCGTTCAGGCCACTCGACACTGCCTGACCGGTTGTGCCATCGGCGAAGTCCTGGGAATGGTGATCGGTACTTCGATCGGGCTGCCCACCGCCTGGACCGTGGCGCTGGCGGTCGCGCTCGCGTTCTTCTTCGGCTATCTCCTGACGATTCGATCGGTGCTGGGCGCCGGTCTAACGATGGGCGCCGCGATCAAGGTCGCACTGATTGCCGACACCGTGT
Source organism: Geodermatophilaceae bacterium (assembly GCA_050999295.1). GTDB lineage: Bacteria > Actinomycetota > Actinomycetes > Mycobacteriales > Geodermatophilaceae > JACCQS01. The sequence goes on from JBPCPI010000198.1 coordinate 11,919, forward strand.
CGATCACGGTCATGGAGATCGTGGACAACGCGATCATCGTGGCCATCCCTGGGGCGATGGAAGCCGGGATCGGCGGCTGGCTGTTCTGGGCCAGCCTGGCGGTTGCGCTGGCGATCGCTTTCGTGCTCACCCTGCCGATCAACCGGGTGATGATCAACCGGGGCCTTGGCCACGCAGTCGTCCATCAGTACCACTCCGGCTGAATTGTCAGACCCCCTTCCTAGGGTTGTCCCCAGTGTTATCGCGAGGCGGCCGGCCCGCGGAACGGCGGAAGGTGGAGGGCCCTCATGCTCATCGATTGCGACACCTGCCAGGTGCGGGGTTTGGCCTGCCGGGACTGTGTGGTGACGGTGTTGCTGGGCCCGCCGGCTGGACTGGGTTCGGACATCGTCGGTTCGGACATCGTCGAGCTGGACGAGGTCGAGCAGGCAGCCGTCAGGGTGCTTGCCGAGGGTGGCTTGATCCCACCACTGCGCCTCGTTCCCATCGTGACCCATAGTGCGTCGGGCGACACTGACGGTAGCCGAAAGGTCGGCTGATTCATGATCCAAATCGATTGGGCGACAACGAATCCACAGATTTGCGGCGGAGATTGTCACGGGCTGCTCACGGCCATGTAGGGTGTCCTCGGCTCGACGGGTGGAAGTCATCGATGAGGATGGCCCCGGAGTGCCGCCGCTTAATCGGCTCGAGGGCGCACTGCCCGACGGCTGAACCGGGGACCCACCGTTTGTGGGGTGAATCGGCGAACCTGCCGTAGGGCTACATCTTCCCAGCCCGAACCCGTCAGCTAACCCGGTAGGCGGTCAACGCGGAAGAAGGAGAGCCGCCGCTCGTGGCGACCCCCACCCATACTCATCGCTCTGGCATTTCTCAGTACCTGCTCCGCCTCCTGATCGTCGGATGTGCGCTTCTGGCTGCCGGGACGGTTGCTGCTCCCGTGGCCAGTGCCGAGCCAGATAGCCCGCCGGACACCGCCAGTGAGGCCGCCCAGCTGGTGACCCAGCTGGGGCGGGAGCTGGAGATCCTGCAGGAAGAGCAGAACACCGCACAGGTACTCCTGGACCGCTACATCGCCGAGGCTGCCTCCTCGACGGTGGCGCTCGGCGCGGTCAACGCCACACTGGCCGAGATCGACGGCCGGGTCCGCAGCCTGGCCCGCAGCGCCTTCGCCGGTGACCGGCTGGGCAGCTTCTCGGCAATCCTCACCTCAGACTCGCCGCAGGAATTCCTGGACCGGGTCAACACCCTGGAGTACATCTCCGGGCGCGACGGTGCCCTGCTCGCCGAAGCGACCGAGACTCGGGACGAGGCCCAGGCGCTCAGCGCTGCCGCCGACACCGCGGTCGCGGCGTCCCAGGCGGCAGTCGCCGACATCGCGGCACGGCGAGCCGAACTCGAGAGCCGGATCGAGACCTACGAGGATCTCTACGCCCAGCTCTCAGCTGTCGACCGTGCTGTGCTCGGTGGCGGCTCCGAGAGCGACGGCGGGCAGGCAGCTCCCGGGAACATCATCGCTCCCAGTGAGGCGGCCCGAATCGCGGTCGAGACCGCGTACGCCCAGCTGGGCGATCCCTACCAGTGGGGAGCTGACGGGCCGGATTCCTTCGACTGCTCGGGTTTGACGATGTTCTCCTACGCAGCGGCCGGAGTGAGCCTGCCGCATTCGAGCAGGTTGCAGTCCGAGATGGGCGTATATGTGAGCCGCGACGAACTACAGCCTGGTGACCTGGTGTTCTCCTACGACCCGGTCAGCCACGTAGCCCTGTATGTGGGGGACGGCCAGATCATCCACGCCTACAGTTCCGGATCGCCGGTCTCGCTCGACCCCCTCGATCCATGGGGCGCCTACAACTTCTCCCGGCGGATCGCCGGCTAGTCGGCACTGGCTCGTCCGCCGAGCGCAACTGACTCGACGATCGGCATCACCTGGGCCCACCTAGCATTGCGCGGGTGGGCCGGGTGCGTTGATGGGATCGCGTCGGGTTGCCTGGATCACCCTCGTCGTTGTGCTCATCGGCGTACTCGCCCTGGTCGTCCTCCTCGTTCCATGGCGGGTGGCGCCGCTGCCCGTCGGTGGGACCGTGCCGGATGCCACCCGTGACTTCACTCCCGCCGCACTCTCCCGGTCGGCGGCGCTGGCTGCCAGCCTGCAACCGAATGCCCTGTTCAGCCTGGGGGTGAGCCTCGCAGTGTCGGCGGGTCTCGGACTCACCTCGGTCGGGGCAAAGATCATCACCGCAGCAGCGAAACCGGTGGGCGGGGGATGGGTGTGGCAGGTCCTCCTGGGCAGCATCCTGTTGGCCGGGATCGGCCGACTGGCGACCCTGCCGTTCTCTGCCTACGCGGAGACGTTGCTGCACAGATTCGGGTTGTCGACCCGAGGCTGGGGCCTGTGGTCCGCCGACGTCGCAAAGTCCTTCGCGATCGGAGTCGGACTGACCGCGTTGCTCATGGTGATCCTGTACGGCTCCATGCGCGTGGCGCCACAGCTGTGGTGGGCGATCGCTGCCACCGTCGTCGCCGCCCTGGTCGTCGTGGGTTCCTTTCTGTATCCGGTGCTCATCGAACCGGTGTTCAACCGATTCGACTCGATGCCGCAATCCCAATTGCGCAGCGATCTGCTCGATCTCGCCGAGCGGGATGGGGTGGCAGTCGACGACGTGCTGGTTGCCGACGCCTCGCGTCGGACAACCGCTCTGAACGCGTACGTGTCCGGCTTCGGATCCACCAGGCGCATCGTCGTCTACGACACATTGGTCGAGTCCGAGTCACCGGCTGTGGTGGAGACGATCGTTGCCCATGAGCTGGGACACGCCAAGGCCAATGACGTCGTACTCGGTACCGCGATCGGGGCTCTCGGCGCGGCGGCGGCGGTCATCGCGGGCTATCTCCTGGCGGGCTGGTCAGCACTGCTGACCCGGGCCGGTGCGCCCTCGTTGGCCGATCCCCGAAGCCTCGCCCTCGTGTTGTTCGTCCTCGCCGCCGTCGGCCTGCTCCTGGCCCCGGCGCAGAGTCTGATCTCCCGGCAGATCGAGGCCCGCGCCGACGTACACGCGCTGGACCTGACCAAGGACCCGGCCACCTTCATCGAGATGCAACGGCGGCTCGGCATCCGGAACATCGTCGACCTGGAACCCAACCGTCTCTACTACTGGGTCTTCTTCTCCCATCCCTCGACGACCGAGCGGATTGGCACCGCGCGGGACTGGGCCGAGGCAAACCACGTGCCCCTCCCGTGACCCGGAGGAGCCGGTGAGCCGGACCCTGGTCGTCACCAACGACTTCCCACCCAGGCAGGGCGGCATCCAGACCTACGTCCACGCCCTGTTGGTCCGCCAGCCCCCGGGCTCGGTAGTGGTGTTCGCCCCCGCATGGGAGGGCGCAGCCGAGCATGATGCGAAGCTGCCTTTCCCGGTCATCCGGCACCGCACCAGCCTGATCCTGCCCACGCGCGAGATCAGGCGTCGGCTGGTCGCTCTGGCGCGCGAGTATCACTGCGACCGAGCCTGGTTCGGGGCCGCCGCACCGTTGGCGCTTCTGGCACCAGCCTTGCGGGCCAGTGGGATCCAGCGGATCGTCGCCACCACCCATGGGCACGAGACCGGCTGGGTACGGCTGCCCGGCGCACGGCAGTTGCTGCGCCGGCTGGCGTCCGGAGTCGAGGTGGTGACCTATCTCACCGAGTTCACCCGCACGGTGCTGGAGCCAGTCCTGGCGGAGGTCACCGCGCTGCGCCACCTGCCCCCAGGAGTAGATGTCACTGCCTTCCATCCTGGCGTCGACGGCACGCCCGTACGGCAGCGGCTGGGGCTGGCCGCGGGCCAACCCGTGGTGATGTGCGTCTCCCGGTTGGTCCGGCGCAAGGGCCAGGACGTGTTGATCCGGGCGTGGCCCCTGGTACGTGCCCGCTTTCCGGAGGCGGCCCTGGTGCTGCTCGGCAGTGGGCCGGACGAGGGCCACCTGAAGGCCATCGTCGATCGGGTTGGCGCGCGGGGCGTGTGCTTCGTCGGCGGGGTCAGTGGGGCCGAGCTGCCCGCCTACTATGCCGCCTGCGACGTGTTCGCCATGCCGTGCCGGACCAGGCGAGCGGGGCTGGATGTAGAAGGGCTCGGGATGGTCTACCTGGAGGCCGCCGCCTGTGCCCGTCCAGTGATCGCGGGAACCTCCGGCGGCGCCCCGGAGGCGGTACAGCATGGGAGGACCGGAATGGTCGTCGGTAATCCGCGCTCGGCGGCCTCGGTGGCGGGCAGCATCCTGGAACTGCTCGAGGATCGGGAGCGCGCGAGCGCGATGGGACTGGCCGGGCGGGCGTGGGTGGAAGCTGAGTGGTCCTGGGATTCCCTTGCCGCGCGGTGGCGTGAGCTGCTGGCCTGAGCGCCGTGCGGGTCAGGTGCCGAGGACCGGCACAGCCGGGGCGCTCTGCAGGCGGCTTTCCAGCCGGAACGGATCCCCGCGTCGGAATCGGAGCAGCCCCACGAGCGAGACCGGCAGCAGGACCAGAGCCCCGAGGTAGCGCCACGGGTTCTCCTCGATCGGCGGTCCGTCCCCCTCCCGCCAGCTGTTCACGTCGATGATCACCTCGGTGGCCAGAACCTGCCCGTGGCAGGCCAGGCCGCTCGGGCCCGAATGCACCAGGTCGCAGCGCTGGTGCATCTCGGCGTACCACCAGTGGTCGATCAACGGCCGGGCCCAATCGCCGAGCGGCGCACTGATCGCTGCGGCGTACCGCAAGAGGTCGTAGCCGAAGTCGTGGCCCATGCACGTCGGCTCCATGTCGAAAGCCAGGTGTACCGGGGAGGAGCAGGCACCGATCGGCTTGCCGAGGGACAGGGACCCATTGATGTCGATCACGACCGGGCGGTAGCCCATCACCGCCGCATAGTCGGCCGGGACGACCGACATCAGCTCAGCCCGCCGGCCGACGCCGGTGGCCTCGGGCTCGATCAGGACTTCGACGGCCCGAACAGTCGCCGGGTCCCCGCGGCCCTGCAGAGCCAAAGCGGGACGGCCTGCTCCGCTCACGAGCAGCAGCAGCGCGATCACCAGCGCTGCCTGTAGCAATGCCCATGCGGCTCCCGAGGAGATAAAGCCCACCGGGTTGCTGGGCGCAGCCAGCATGGACCTGCGCAGCGCTGGGGCCGACGTGAGCCGGGACTGCTCCGTCGGCCAGGAGGGATGCCGCATCGCCATTATGGTCGCACGCTCAGCGCGCGTAGATGGCGTCCACGTCAGCGGCGAAGGCCTTGAGTACGACAGCTCGCTTGATGCTGTTCTTCGGAGTCAGTTCTCCGGCGTGCTCGGTGAAGTCTCGATCAAGGATCCGGAACACCTTGATGCCCTCGGCGTCGGAGACTGCCCGATTGGCTTCGTCCACCGCCTTCTGGATCTCGGCCCGCACATCCTCGTCCTCGGCGAGGGTGCGGACGCTGCTGCCGGCTGCCTTGCCATGCCCAGCGGCCCATGCCGGTATTGCCTCGGCATCCAGGGTGACCAGCGCGCCGATGAACGGCCTTTGGTCTCCGACCACCATGCACTGGCTGACCAGCGGGTGGGCACGCAAGCGGTCCTCCAGGACTGCTGGCACCACGTTCTTGCCCCCGGCGGTGACCAGAAGTTCCTTCCTGCGACCGGTGATGGTGAGGAAGCCGCTGTCATCCATCGCGCCGAGGTCCCCCGTGTGGAACCAACCCTCTTCGGTCAGCACGTCGCGGGTGGCCTGCGGATTGTTCCAATAGCCCTCGAAGACATGCTCACCCTTGATCAGGACTTCCCCCTCGTCGCTGATCCGAACCGCGACACCGGCGAACGGGCGCCCGACCGATCCGATCTTGACAGCATGTTCCACGTTCACCGTCGAGGCGGCAGAGGTCTCGGTCAGCCCGTACCCCTCGTAGATGGTCAGTCCGATACCGCGGAAGAAGTGCCCGAGCCGGGCACCAAGGGGAGCTCCACTGGAGATGGCCGCGCGGCACCGCCCACCCAGCGTGTCGCGCAGCTTGGCGTACACCAGGCGATCAAGGACCTGGTGGCGAAGGCGGAGCAGCAAGCCCACCCGCCCGTGGTCGAGGGCCCTGGAGTAGCTGATCGCGGTGTCCTCGGCAATGTCGAAGATCTTGCCCTTGCCATCGGCGTGGGCGCCCTGCTTGGCCGAGTTGTAGATCTTCTCGAACACTCGCGGAACGGAGAGCACGAATGTCGGACCGAACTCCGCGAAATCGGCCAGCAGCGTCTTGACCTCGGAGGAGTGCCCGAGCTTCGTCTGGGTCTCCACCGATCCGATCTCGATGATCCGGGCGAAGATGTGGGCCAGCGGCAGGAAGAGCAGGGTCGAGCCCTCGGAGTTGAAGAGCCCGGCCAGCCCCGGCAGCGCATTGCGGACCTCGAAGAGCAGGTTGCGCTGGGTCAGCCGGCAGCCCTTGGGCCGGCCGGTCGTGCCGCTGGTGTAAACGATCGTGGCCAGGCCGTCGGCCGTGACGGCTTCCCGGCGCGCGTGCAGTTCGTCGTCACCGAGGTCGGCCCCGGTCTCGGAGAACCACTCGATCGCTCCGTTGTCGATCTGCCAGACGTGGGAGAGCTGGTCGAGGTCCTCGCGAACGGATTGGACGAGCTCCTCGTGCCGCTCGGACTCCACGACGATCGCAGTCGCTCCCGAATCGGCTAGGATCCACTGCACCTGCTCCGCGCTGGAGGTCTCATAGATCGGTACGGTGACCGCGCCGGCCGCCCAGATGGCATAGTCGAGCAGCGTCCACTCGTATCGCGTCTTGCTCATCAGCGCGATCCGGTCCCCTTGGCCCACACCGTTGCTGAGCAGTCCTTTGGCGACTGCGAGCACGTCCCGCGCGAACTCGGCAGCAGTCACGTCCTGCCAAGCGAAGCCATGCCGTACGGCGAAGAGCACCTGGTCCGGGGAGCGCTCGGCATGGTCGAAGACGGAGTCGGTCAGGGTGTCGGTCTCGGCTACCGGAACCAAGCTCGGCACTGCGAGGTCGCGCACGTCAGCGAATGTAGCCGCTGAGTGCGGCGCGGAGTGATGGCAGGCTGCCGGTGTGCCGACAGTCGATCTCGTCGACGAGACCTACCTGCGCGCCCCCGTCGAACGGGTCGCCGAGGTGGTCCACGACGAGGCGCGTTGGTCGCTGTGGTGGCCGCAACTGCATCCGGTGGTCTTCATGGATAGAGGGACTGCCGGCATCCGCTGGAACATCACCGGTGCGCTGGTCGGCAGCATGGAGATCTGGCTCGAGCCCTATGCGCAACCGATGGGCGGCGTCGTGCTGCATTTCTACCTGCGCGCCGACCCGACGGCCCCCGGCTCGGCGACCGTGCCTGCGCCACTGACCGGGCGGGCGGCGAGGGCAGAATCCGTACGCTGGGCCAAGGCCAGCAAACGCGACCTCTGGGCACTCAAGGACGAGTTGGAAGCGGAGGTCCGGTGAGGCGTCAGGGGACTTTCTCCGGAGAAAGTGACTTCTGCCGCCGCCCAGACCGCACATTCTCCGGAGAAAGTGCGGTCTGGGGCGGGTGAGGCTGCACCTGGTCAGCGACGTGCATGGCGCGGTCGAGCCGCTGCGCCGCGCCGGGGCGGAGGCCGACGTGCTGATCTGCCTCGGTGACCTGCTCTGCTTTCTCGACTACTTCGACTACGACGCGGGTGTGTTCGGCTCCCTGTTCGGATCGGAGGCGGTCGCTCGGCTGGTTGAACTGCGGACCGCCCGCCGCTTCGGCGAGGCACGGGACTGGTCCCGCGGGCTGTGGGAAGGGCTGCCGGACGGTCGGGCCGCGATGGACGCCGCGATAGACAAGCAGTACGCGGACATGTTCGCCGCGATGCCGACTCCGACATATGCGACATACGGCAACGTCGACATCCCGGCGCGCTGGGACGAGCACACCCACGCGGGGGTGCAGGTCGTCGACGGCGAGGTGGTCGAGATCGGCGGACTGCGCTTCGGCTTCGTGGGAGGTGGACTACAGACCCCGATGCGAACGCCGTACGAACTTTCCGACGCGGACTACGCGGCGAAGGTCGGCGCCCTCGGACCGGTGGACGTGCTGTGCGCCCACATCCCGCCGGCCGTACCGGTACTGACCTACGACGTGATTGCCCGTCGGCTCGAGCGCGGCAGCACAGCTTTGTATGAGGCGATCCTGGAGCATCAGCCGGCCCTGATGTTCTTCGGACACGTCCATCAACCACTGGTAGCCCGGACCCGGATCGGGCGAACCGAATGCATCAACGTCGGGCACTTCGCCCGTACCAAGACGCCGTACGTGCTCGACCTCTGAGCCGCAATTCGCACCGGTATTAGGCTTTCCGCCATGCCCGAGCAGTCCCAGCAGTCCATCGACATCGCCGCGCCCGCCGCGGACATCATGGCGGTGATCGGTGATTTCGCGGCTTACCCCGAGTGGACGGGTGCAGTCAAGAGCGCCGAGGTCCTCGAGGAGGACGAGGACGGTTGGGCCACACAGGTTCGGTTCAGCCTCGATGCGGGTGTCGTGAAGGACAACTACGTCCTGGCATACGTGTGGTCCGGTGACACCGCCGTCCATTGGCGACTGGTCGAGGGTCAGATGCAGAAGTCACAGGTCGGCTCGTACGAACTGCGCGAATCGGGTGACACCACACATGTCACGTACTCGCTCACCGTCGACCTCGCCATCCCCATGCTCGGGATGTTCAAGCGCAAGGCGGAGAAGGTCATCATGGATACCGCGCTCAAGGAGCTCAAGAAGCGCGTAGAGGGCTGAGCGGCGGCGTGCGGATCCTCCTGTTCACCGGCAAGGGCGGCGTCGGCAAGACGACTGCCGCGGCCGCGACCGCGCTCCGGCTGGCCGAACGCGGCCACAAGACGCTGGTCATGTCAGCCGATCCGGCACATTCGTTGGCCGACGCCCTCGGCGGTCCGCTGATCGGGGATCGACCGACCGAGGTCGCACCGGGGTTGATGGCCGCTCAGGTCGACGGGCTGGCCAGGATGCAGCGGCACTGGGCCAATTGCGGTGACTGGGCCGCGATCACCGCCCGGCTGAGTGCGGCACTATCCGCCGGCGGCCTGGATCCGATCGTGGCCGAGGAACTGGCCGTGCTACCCGGACTCGACGAGCTGATGATCCTGCTGGCAGTGCGGGAGGAGGTGGCGGCAGGGCTCTACGACGCGGTCGTCCTCGACTGTGCTCCGACCGGCCAGACACTGCGGCTACTTGCCCTCCCGCAGGTGCTCGACCGCTACCTCGAACGGCTCTATCCGACTCACCAGCGGATGCTGCGTTCGCTCGGGCTGCTCGGCCGCGCGCGACCGAGAGAATCGGCCGCACGCGCTGGGGATCGGGAGATCCTGGCGCTGGCTGTGCACCGACTGCACGAGAGCCTGACGGCACTGCGGCGAGTCCTGACCGATCCGGCCATCACCCGCGTGCGACTGGTGCTGACCCCGGAATCGCTGGCCTTGGCCGAGACCCGCCGTGCCCGCACCGCCCTTGCTCTGTTCGGGTACGCGGTGGACGGGGTCATCGTGAATCGGGTGATCGCTGATTCGGAACTGGATGTGCCCGCTCTGCCGAACTGGCTGACCTCCTGGGCCGGCGCCCAGCGTCGGATTCTCGACGAGGTGACCGCAAGTTTCCCCGAACTCCCCATTTCGCGGGTGGGCCACCAGGGTGACGAGCCGGTGGGTGCCGCGCGATTGGACCAGGTGGCCGAACAGCTGTACGGATCGGCTGCCGAGGGGATCGATCCCCTCGACTGGCCAGAGCAGGCCGCGCTCATGCAGGTCGTGCCCGATGGCGCGGAGTATGTCCTGCGACTGGCGATCCCGCATGCGCAGTCCTCGGAACTCACGCTGACTCGCGTGGGGGATGAACTGGCCGCGGGTGTCGGAGGCCATCGACGGCTGGTCACCCTGCCGGGTCTGCTGTCGCGTTGCCGGATCGTGGGGGCGGTACTCGGCGAGGGCGTGCTGAACGTACGATTCGAGCCGGACCCCGACCGTTGGCCGGCAGAACTGCTGCGCGCCAATACAGCAGCCGAGGAACCCGACGCGTGAGTGCCTCTGCACGTGAGGCGGTGGGCGGTCCGGCCGAGGAGGCTCGACGGCTGGTCGAGGCTCTCGGCGAGTGGGCATCCACACGACTGGGCGCCGCCGACGAGCACATCGCCACCGGTTCTTCGGAATGTCAGGTCTGCCCCGTCTGCCAGCTCATCTCGGCGCTGCGTGGAGATCACTCGGAGGCGCTCGCGCGCCTGAACGACGCCTGGGCGGCATTTCTGGGAGTGCTGACTGCCCAATCCGCGCACCCTTCGACCGGGTCGCCGCCTCCTGAGGCCGGTCCGCCAGAGACGGCGGAGCCTGCGATCCGTCCCGTGCAAAGCATCCCCGTCCGGTGAGTGACAGTCCGGTGCGGGACGGCGAACTGACCCTCGGGATCGACATCGGCGGTACCAAGATCGCCGGGGGTCTGGTGGACGAGTCCGGCACGGTCCTCGACTGCGTCCGTCGAGAGACGCCTGGCCATGCTGTCGCCGCGGTCGAACAGGCCATCGTGGGCGTCGTCGAGGAACTCTGCGAGCGGGCGGTCGCTGGTTCGTACGGGAGGTGCATCGCAGTCGGCATCGGCGCTGCCGGGTGGGTGAGCACCGATCGATCGACGGTGCTGTTCAGCCCCCACCTGGCCTGGCGCAACACCCCGCTCAGAGCACACCTGGCCGAGCGGATCTCCTTGCCGGTGTGGGTGGACAACGACGCCAACGCCGCAGCCTGGGCGGAGTACCGCTTCGGCGCTGCTCGCGGCCACGACACAGCAGCCTGCGTCACCCTCGGCACCGGCATCGGCGGCGCAGTGATTTCGGCCGGGCGGCTGCAGCGCGGCGCCTTCGGGGTGGCCGGGGAGTGGGGCCATACCAGGGTGGTGCCGGATGGCCGGCGCTGTGTCTGCGGGAACCACGGGTGCTGGGAGCAGTACGCCAGCGGCCGGGCCCTGGCCCGTGCCGGTCAGGAGCTGATCGAGGTCGCGCCGGCGGCGGCGAGCGTGCTGTTGGCCAGCGTGAACGGGGACAGCACCCGGCTCACCGGTGCGGACGTGACGGCAGCCGCGCTGGCCGGCGACCCCGCGGCCATCGAATTGGTGCGTGAGGTCGGAACTTGGCTGGGCGAGGGCATGCTGACGATCGCGATGATCGTCGATCCCAGTGTCATCGTGGTCGGCGGCGGAGTGGGCACTTTGGGTGATCTCCTGCTCGAACCCGCGCGCGAGCGATTTCTCGCTGCCCTCCCTGGGCGCGGGTTCCGGCCCGCGGCCCAGATCGTCCAGGTCAGTCTCGGAGCCGATGCGGGCATGATCGGCGCTGCCGAACTCGCCCGGAACAAGCTGAGCTGAGGGAAGTCGGCGACTGCCGTGGCCGGATCGTTGCGTTGTCAGCGATTGACCAACGTGATCTCGAACGAGTAGCGCTCCGGCCGATAGAGATGTCTTCCGTATTCGACCGCGCGTCCGGCATCGTCGAATGCGGTACGTGAGACGGTCAGCAGCGGAGCACCGCGACTGGAGTCGAGCAATCTGGCTTCTCGCGTATCTGCCCTGCGCGACCCGATCCTCTGGTGGGCCACCCGGATGTGGACATTGCGGCCGCGCAACGCCTCGTACAGGCCGACTCGGCCGAAATCGATCGCATCCAGGTCGACCCGGTCCACGGGCAGGTAGTTCAGCATGAGGGCCAGCGGTTCCTCCTCGACCCGGCGCAGGCGCTCCAGCCGCCATACCGGTGCCCCCACGGGAAGGTTCAGCTCAGCGGCGACGGCCTCCTCACCGGGCTCGCGGCGGCAGCTCAGCACTTCCGTTCGGGGCGTCTGGCCGGCTCGACGCAGATCGTCGTGCAGGCTGGTCAGCTCGACCGCCCGCCGGATCTCGCGGCCCACGACCTGGGTTCCCACTCCTCGTTTGCGGACGACGAGACCCTTGTCGACCAGCAACTGGATCGCCTGACGCAGGGTCGGTCGGGACAGTCCGAGCTGCTGGGCGAGGCTGATCTCGTTGGCCATCCGGTCCCCTGGTGCCAGCACGCCCGTTCGAATCTCGTCCTCGAGTTGCTGGGCGACCTGGAAGTAGAGCGGCATCGGGCTGGATCGGTCGACCAGGATCGACGATGGGTCCACCTCGCTGGCTCCTCCTGCCCATGACCCAACTTGTCGGGGGTGCTGCTCAGAGGCTACTCCGGAACTGCTGAATGTCAGTATGTCTTAACATAGAGTTGACGTGGAGATGCGGATGGCGGCAAGGTTGCCGTGCTAAGCGCCGCTGCCCAGCTTCGGAGGTCCGTCCGCGTGTTGCCTGCCCGCATCGCCGGTGCGCCCATCTCATGGGGCGTGTCCGAGGTGCCTGGCTGGGGGCACCAGCTCGACCGGGACCGAGTTCTGTCCGAGATGCGGGATCTGGGCCTCACGGCCACCGAGTTCGGACCGCCAGGTTTCCTCCCCGCCGATCCCGAAACGATGGCAAAGGAACTGGCAAGCTTCGGCCTCGCGGCGGTGGGCGGTTTCCTGGTCGTCGTCCTGCACGACCCGCGGCACGACCCGCTGGCCGAAGTCGATTCGTTCCTCGACGGATGTGTGGTTGCCGGCGCGGAGGTCGCCGTCCTCGCTGCCGGCACAGGCGATCACGGGTACGACTCTCGACCGGAGCTCGATGAGACGAGCTGGAAGACGTTGCTGCTCAACCTGGATCGCATCGACCAGCTTGCCGCTCGACGCGGTGTGCTCGCCACGATCCATCCGCACATCGGCACCATGGTGGAATCCGCCGCCGAGGTGAATAGGGTCCTGACCGGTTGCGCAATCGGTCTGTGTGTCGACACCGGGCATCTACTGATCGGCGGTACAGATCCGGTGGTGCTGACCCGGGACAACGTCGAGCGGGTGGCCCACGTACACCTCAAGGACGTTGACGCCGGCCTCGCGCGGCAGGTTCTCGACCGATCCATGACTTTCACCGCCGCCGTCGGTACGGGCATGTTCCGTCCGCTCGGGCAGGGCGATGTCGACATTGCGAGCATGGTGGCGACTCTGGACGCGTACGGCTATCCCGGCTGGTACGTGCTGGAGCAGGATGTGCGGCTCGACGGCGATCCCAGGGGCAGCGGTCCGGCCGCCGATGTCGCCCTCAGCCTGGACTACCTGATGCGCCTCGACGGGGCGAGGCGGGTCAGCAATGAGCACTGAGGACAGCTTCGAAGTGCTCACGATGGGCCGGTGCGGCGTGGACATCTATCCACAGCAGACCGGCGTGGGCCTGGAGGACGTCGAGACCTTCGGGAAATACCTCGGGGGCAGCCCCACCAACGTGGCTGTGGCCGCGGCCCGACTCGGGCGGCACAGCGCCGTCATCAGCCGGACGGGGGCAGACCCCTTCGGTCGGTTCATCCACCAGGCGCTACGCGGCTTCGGTGTCGACGATCGCTACGTGAGCGACGTTGCGGGGTTGCCGACCCCGGTGACCTTCTGCGAGATCTTCCCGCCGGATGACTTCCCGCTCTACTTCTACCGGTTTCCCAGCGCGCCCGATCTGCAGATCCGCGCGGCGGACCTCGACGCCGAGGCGATCAGGTCCGCGGATGTGTTCTGGGTAACGGGCACCGGACTGTGCGCCGAACCCAGCCGCACAGCAACGATGGCGGCCCTGGACATCCGCGGGCGGCGGGGGATCACGGTGCTCGATCTCGACTACCGGCCGATGTTCTGGACCGACCCGGCTTCGGCCAGGGAGCTGCTGACCGAGGCTTTGGCCCAGGCCACGGTCGCCGTCGGAAACCTGGCGGAATGCCGAGTCGCTGTGGGAGAGGACGACCCACCGGCAGCGGCCAAGGCGCTGCGCGAAGCCGGCGCCGACTTCGCCGTCGTGAAGCAGGGACCGGCGGGGGTCTTGGGGGTCAGGGGCCCTGAGTCCGTTGTAGTCGCGCCGGTCCAGGTCGAGGTCGTCAACGGCCTGGGGGCAGGTGATGCCTTCGGCGGAGCACTGTGTCATGGGCTGCTCAGTGGATGGGACACCGCGCAGATCCTCGGATTCGCCAATGCAGCCGGTGCGATCGTCGCTGCCAGGCTTGCCTGCGCCGATGCCATGCCGACGGTCGCCGAGGTCCGGGAGCTGATGGCATGACCCCGGCCGGTGTCACCGAGGCAGCCGCGGGGGAGGTGCTGGCCACCCTGCTGGAGACGCGGGTACGCCATCCTGGCCGGATCGCAGAGCGTGCGGCTGCACGGCGCCGTCCGCACGGCCTGGTCGGTGAGAGCGGCCGGCTTTTGTTGGTTGCCGCAGATCACACCGCCCGTGGAGTGCTGCGCGCCGGATCGCGTCCGCTGGCCATGGCTGACCGGGTGGACCTCCTGGTCCGGCTACAGATCGCGCTGAGCCGACCGGGTGTCGACGGGGTACTGGGCACCGCTGATGTTCTGGACGACCTGCTGCTACTCGGCGCGCTCGAGGGCAAGGTGGTGATCGGGTCGATGAACCGGGGTGGCCTGGCCGGCACCCGATTCGAGATCGACGACCGGTTCACCGGCTATCGACCGGATGCCATCGTGGCAATGGGCTTGCAGGGCGGGAAGATGCTGCTGCGGATCGACCCGGAAGACGTTGCAACGGCCCCGACCCTAGAGGCATGCGCCCGTGCCATCGACGCGCTTGCAGCGGTCGGCCTGATGGCCATGGTGGAACCGTTCATCTCGCACCGAGTCGGCGGCCGCATCCGCAATGACCTGACGACGGAGGCGGTGGTCCGTTCGTGCACCGTGGCCGCCGGACTCGGGTCGACATCGGCCTACACCTGGCTCAAGCTGCCCGTCGTGGACGACATGGAGTCCGTGCTGGCCGCCACTACGCTGCCGGCACTGCTGCTCGGGGGCGAGGTGGGTGACGACCAGGCCGCCCAACTCCGGCAGTGGGCCAAGGCCTTGGCCTTGCCGTCGGTGCGCGGCATGGTCGTGGGTCGCACGCTGCTGTATCCGCCCGACGAGGACGTCGCGGCAGCGGTCGACGCCACGGTCGAGTTGATGTGAGATGAGGCCGACCCGCTGGCATCTGCCCGCCGGTGCCCCGGCGCCCGACCCGTTCTCGCTGCTCGTGACGCCGGAGACAGCAGGCTGGACATACTCCGGTCTCGGGGTCATTGATCTGGCTCCCGGCGGCCGGGCGAGCGTGTCGACCGGTCCGGCCGAGGCGCTCGTGCTGCCTCTGCGCGGTGGCTGTGAGGTGACCCTGGAGGGAACCACCCTGAGCCTGCACGGGCGGGCAGACGTTTTCACCGGCGTCAGCGACTTCGCCTACCTGCCACGAGGATCGACGGTCGGCGTGCACAGCGCTGCAGGAGGTCGGTTCGCGCTCCCCTCGGCGGTCTGCACTCGGACGCTGCCCTTCCGCTACGGCGCCGCGGCCGACGTACCGGTGGAGCTGCGCGGAGCCGGTCGTGCCAGCCGGCAGGTGAACAACTTCTGCACACCGGAGTCCTTCGAGGTGGACAGCCTGATCGCCTGTGAGGTCCTGACTCCGGGCGGGAACTGGTCCTCCTACCCGCCGCACAAGCACGATGAGGATCGACCGGGGGAGAGTGTCCTGGAGGAGATCTACTACTTTGTCGTCGCGCCCGGTCCGGCCGGTCCGGGCATCGGGTACCAGCGGGTGTACGGACACGAGCACGCAGAGATCGACGTGCTCGCCGAAGTGCGCGACGGTGATGTTGTCCTCATCCCGTATGGCTGGCACGGTCCGTCGATGGCGGTGCCGGGATATGACCTGTACTACCTCAACGTCATGGCCGGGCCGGGCCCGGAGCGGGCTTGGCGGATCTGCGACGACCCCGCTCACGCATGGGTGCGCGAGTCGTGGACGGGCCAACCGATCGATGAACGCCTGCCGATGACCTCGGCTCATCAGGTGGTGTCCCAGGTGGTGTCCCGGTGACGCCGGGCACGGTTCGTTGCACGGTCGCCCAGGCGGTGGTGCGCTTCCTGGCCGCCCAGTACGTCGAGCGGGATGAGGAGCAGCAGCGATTCTTCGTGGGCTGTTTCGGGATCTTCGGGCACGGCAACGTCGCGGGGATCGGACAGGCGCTGCTCGAGGACCTGGCCACGACACCGGCCGGTCAACCCGAGGGGCTGCGTTACTACCAGGCTCGCAACGAGCAGGCGATGGTGCACACCGCGGTCGGCTACGCCCGGATGAAGGATCGGTTGCAAACCTTCGCCTGCACGACATCGGTCGGCCCCGGTGCCACGAACATGGTGACCGGCGCTGCGTTGGCGACGATCAACCGACTCCCGGTGCTCCTGCTGCCCGGGGACGTCTTCGCGACCCGGCCGACCAACCCCGTGCTGCAGGAACTCGAGGACCCGCGCAGCATGGACGTGTCGGTCAACGACAGCTTCCGTGCGGTCAGCCAGTACTGGGACCGGATCAATCGCCCGGAGCAACTGCCGGCGGCCTTGCTGGCCGCGACCCGGGTGCTCACCGATCCGGTCGAGACCGGCGCGGTCACCCTGTGCCTGCCGCAGGACGTCCAGGCCGAGGCGCACGACTGGCCCGCCGAGCTGTTCTCAGCGAGGGTGTGGCACGTCCGTAGGAACCCCCCGGACGACGGCGAACTGCAGCGTGCCGTAGCTGCGATCCGGGCAGCGCAGCGCCCCCTGGTCGTGTCCGGGGGCGGGACGATCTACTCCGGGGCCAGCGACGCGCTGAGAGCCTTTGCTGAAAGCACTGGCATCCCGGTCGCCGAGACCCAGGCCGGGAAGGGTGCGTTGCCATTTGACCACCCCTGCGCAGTCGGTGCGATAGGGGCCACCGGGAGCAGCGCCGCCGGCATTCTCGCCGCCGAGGCGGATCTCGTGATCGGGATAGGCACCCGATACAGCGATTTCACCACAGCATCACGGACCGGCTTTGCAGCGCTTGGTGTTCGGTTCGTCAACCTCAACGTGGCGTCGTTCGATGCGCACAAACTCTCCGCTTTGCCGCTGGTGGCCGATGCCCGGGTAGGACTGGTTGCGCTGCTCCGGGAACTGTCCGACCATCGGGTGGATCCGGTCTATCGCGAACGGGTCAGCTCGCTGAGCCAGGATTGGGACCGTATGGTCAGCGAGGCCTATGCCCAGGGCGCACAACCGCTTCCGGCGCAGGCGGAGGTCATCGGGGTCGTGAACGAGGAGTCCTCGCCGCGGGACGTGGTCGTCTGCGCTGCCGGTTCCATGCCGGGCGACCTGCACAAGCTCTGGCGGACAAGGGACCCCAAGGGGTACCACGTCGAGTACGGCTACTCGTGCATGGGCTACGAGATCGCCGGTGGGCTCGGCGTGAAGCTCGCGGCGCCGGACCGCGAGGTGTACGTGCTGGTGGGCGACGGCTCGTACCTGATGATGAACACCGAACTGGTGACCGCGGTAGCCGAGGGGATCAAGCTGATCGTCGTCCTGGTGCAGAACCATGGCTACGCCTCGATCGGGGCGTTGTCGGAGTCGTTGGGTTCGCAGCGTTTCGGCACCGAATACCGCTACCGCACAGCCACCGGTCTGGATGGCGACCTGCTGCCGGTCGACCTGGCTGCGAATGCGGCCAGTCTCGGGGTCGATGTCATCGTCGCCTCCGGTGTGGTCGAGTTCCGCGCCGCATTGCGGCAGGCCAAGAGCGCGACCCGGACGACTGTTGTCTACGTCGAGACCGACCCGAAGCGGGCATCGCCGCCCAGTCCGGCGTGGTGGGATGTGCCGGTGTCGGAGGTGTCGTCGCTGCCGTCCACCCGGACCGCCCGCGAGGAGTACGCGAAGCGCAAGGGCACCCAGAGCGCCCACCTTTATCCTTCGGAGGATCCGCCGCTGCGGGCCAGCGAGGGGAAACAGAGCTGATGGCCACGATCGAGCACTGGATCGGCGGCGGGTTCACCGCGGGCACGGGACAGCGAAGCAGCGCTGTGTACAACCCGGCGAAGGGGGCGGTGAGCGCCCAGGTGCGGCTTGCCTCCGTGGCCGATGTCGAGGCTGCGGTGTCAGCGGCGGCAACGGCATTCGAGACCTGGTCACAGACGTCGGTGACCCAGCGGTCCCGGGTGATGTTCGCCTTCCGGGACCTGGTCCAACGCTACGAGGACGATCTTGCCCGGATCATCTCCGCAGAGCACGGCAAGGTGCTCGACGACGCCAGGGGCGAAGTGGTTCGCGGCCGAGAGGTCATCGAATTCGTCTGCGGGCTCCCACAGTTGCTCAAGGGTGAGTTCTCCGACCAGGTATCGGTCGGAGTCGACTCGTGGTCCTTCCGCCAACCGCTCGGCGTCGTCGCCGGCATCTCACCGTTCAACTTCCCGATCATGGTTCCGATGTGGATGCACCCGGTCGCGATCGCCTGCGGTAACACATTCGTCCTCAAGCCCAGCGAGCGAGACCCCTCGACCTCCAACCGGGTTGCCGAGCTCTACGCCGAGGCAGGTCTTCCCGACGGGGTCTTCAATGTCGTGCACGGCGACAGGGAGGCAGTGGATGCCGTCCTGGACCACCCTGGCATCGCGGCGGTCTCCTTCGTCGGGTCGACGCCGATCGCCCGCTATGTCCACGACCGGGCGAGCGCCGCCGGCAAGCGCGTCCAAGCCCTGGGCGGGGCGAAGAATCACGCAGTGGTCATGCCCGATGCCGACATCGGCTACGCCGCCGACCAATTGGTGGCCGCCGGGTACGGGTCCGCTGGGCAGCGGTGCATGGCGATCTCGGCGGTCGTCGCCGTCGGCTCGGTGGCCGACCCGTTGATCGACCGGCTGCGTGCGCGTACCGAGCAGATCGTCGTCGGGCCCGGAGGGCAGTCGGGCTCGGAGATGGGTCCGGTCATCACCGCTGCTGCCCTGGAGCGCATCGAGACCTATATCGCCGACGGGGAGCGCAGCGGTGCCAAGCTCGTCCTGGACGGCCGTGGACTGTCCGTAGCCGGGCACGACGACGGGTTCTTTGTGGGGCCCACCCTGATCGATGGCGTCACGATCGACATGTCGGTCTATACCGACGAGATCTTCGGCCCCGTGCTCGTCGTCCTTCGGGTGCCCAACCTCGACGAGGCGATCGCGGTGGTCAACGCCAACCCGTACGGAAACGGGACGGCCGTGTTCACCTCCTCCGGCGAGGTGGCCCGCACGTTCCAGCGCCGTGTCACTGTCGGGATGATCGGGATCAACGTGCCGATCCCGGTGCCGATGGCCTTTCACTCCTTCGGCGGTTGGAAGGACTCGCTGTTCGGCGACCACCACATCCATGGTCCAGAAGGCATCCGGTTCTACACCCAGGCCAAAGTCGTCACCAGTCGGTGGCCGCACGTACGCGAGGACTCTCTCGCCCAACTGAACTTCCCTACCGCTCAATAAGTCCTACCGCTCAATAAGTCCTCGGCCCGCCCCGGTGGGTCACCCTCGAGAAAGGAACTCCCATGTCCATCAAGAAGATGTCAGTGGCACTGGCCGCGGCAGGTGCTCTGGTGCTGGCCGCATGCAGTGGCACTGGCCAGGAAGAGGACTCCGGTGGCGGGGAAAGTCTCGATATCACCATCGCCGTGATCACCCACTCCGGCCCTGGAGACGCATTCTGGGACGTCGTGAAGTCCGGCGCGGACCGTGCCGGAAGCGACCTCGGCGCCACCGTCGAGTACAACAACGACCCTGACCCGGTCCGGCAATCAGAGCTGATCGACAACGCCGTGTCGCAGGGAGTCGACGGGATCGTCGTCTCCATGGCCAACCCCGACGGGTTACGGGACTCGGTGGAAGCGGCTGTCGCGGCAGGAATCCCGGTCGTCACGATCAACTCCGGGCTGGAGCAGTCCGCCGAATTCGGTGCCATCACCCACGTCGGACAGAGCGAGTCGATCGCCGGTGCGGCGGTGGGCCAGCGGCTCAACGACGAGGCGGCCCAGGGCAAGGTGCTGTGTGTCATCCATGAGGCAGGCAACATCGGGCTCGAGGATCGCTGCTCGTCGGTGGGTGAGACCTATGAAGGCGGCGGTGTGGAGAATCTCCAGGTCGATGGCACGAACGTCGCCGACGTGCAGGACACCATCCTGTCCAAGCTGCAGGCCGACCCGGACGTCGGCGTCATCCTGACGTTGGGTGGCCAGTTCGGGATCGCCGCCGCAGACGCGCAGGCCGATGCCGGCACAGACGCACTGATCGGAACCTTCGATGTCTCCGAGGACGTGCTCAACCGGATCGTCGACGGGGACATCCTGTTCGCCGTCGACCAGCAGCCCTACGTGCAGGGATACCTGGGCGTACAACTGCTGTACCTGAAGGTGTTGAACGGCAACGATGTCGGCGGCGGTCAACCGGTGTTCTCCGGTCCGGCCTTCGTCGACGCCTCCAGCGCCGAAGCTGTCCTCGAATTCGCAGGCAACGGAACCCGTTGATGGAACAACAGCTGTGAGCGCGACCACTGCCGTTGCGCGCGACGAGCGACTCAGCAGTACCAGCCGCCTCACTCGGGTGATGCGCAGACCCGAAGTCGGGGCCTTCGTGGCCGCTCTGGCCGTCCTGGTGTTCTTCGCGGTCGTGGCCGAGCAGTTCCTCACCGCGGAGGGGCTCGGGACCTGGCTGAACTCGGCGTCCCGGTTCGGGATCATGGCGGTGGCCGTCGCGCTGCTCATGATCGGCGGGGAGTTCGACCTGTCTGCTGGTGTCATGACCGGCGCGACGGGGCTGTTCGTCGGTGTGGTCACGACCGGCTACGGGCTGAACATCTGGGTGGCTGTGCTCGTCGCCCTCGTCATCGCTCTGGCGATCGGCGCGATGAACGCCGTGATCGTGATGCGAACCGGACTGCCGAGTTTCATCGTGACTCTCGGCACCTTCTTCGTGCTCCAAGGACTCGACCTGGCTCTGGTCAAGCTGGTGTACGGCCAGGTGGCCGTGCAGGGGATCCGGGACGTGCCCAACTACGAGTCGGTGCAGCCGATCTTCGGTGGCAGCTTCACCATCGGCGGGGCCAGGCTGTCGGTATCGGTGCTGTGGGCGCTACTGGTGATCGCGCTGGCGACCTACGTCCTGCTGCGCACCCGCGCGGGCAACTGGATCTTCGCGGTGGGCGGAGCTCAGATCAGTGCCCGGCAGACCGGCGTCCCGGTGCTCAAGACCAAGGTCGGGCTCTTCATGGGCACCGCCGGAGCGGGGTGGCTGGTCGGCATGATCAGCCTGTTCCAGTCCTCGACCGTGCAGAGCTCGACCGGGATAGGCGATGAGTTCATCTACATCATCTGCGCGGTCGTCGGCGGATGCCTGCTCACCGGCGGATACGGCTCGGCAGTGGGAGCCGCACTGGGGGCGCTGATCTACGGCATGACCCGCCAGGGAGTCGTCTATGCGGGCTGGGACAGCAACTGGCTCTACGTCTTCCTCGGGGTCATGTTGCTGGCCGCAGTACTCATCAACAACTGGATCCGGACAAAGGCGGCGCTGGCGAAATGACCGACGAGAAGGTGACCGAGCTGCCCCCACGGGGAACCACCATCATCGAGGCCCGAGGGATCGGGAAGAGCTACGGCAGCGTCATCGCGCTGGCCGATGTGAGTACGACGGTGAAGGCCGGTGAGGTGACCTGCGTCCTCGGCGACAACGGCGCTGGCAAGTCGACCTTCATCAAGATCATGGCCGGTGCGCACGCCCACTCGGAGGGGGAACTGCTGATCGACGGGGAGCCTCGTAACCTGGCCAGCCCACGCGAGGCTCTGGATCTCGGCATCGCGACTGTCTTTCAGGACCTGGCGGTCGTCCCGTTGATGCCGGTGTGGCGCAACTTCTTCCTGGGTTCTGAACCGACAACCGGCGTCGGACCCCTTCGGCGCCTGGACGTACGGACCATGAAGAAGACGACAAAATCCGAACTCGCCGCGATGGGGATCGACCTACGCGATGTGGAGCAGCCCATCGGCACCCTGTCCGGCGGGGAGCGGCAATGTGTCGCGATCGCCCGCGCGGTGCATTTCGGGGCCCGGGTGCTCATCCTGGACGAGCCCACAGCCGCACTGGGTGTGAAGCAGTCCGGGGTGGTGCTCAAGTACATCGCGAAGGCCCGCGATCGCGGACTGGGCGTCGTGTTCATCACGCACAATCCGCATCACGCCTATCCGGTGGGAAACCGATTCATGCTGCTGCGGCGCGGGCGCAGCATGGGGGAGTTCCCGAAGGAGGAGGTCAGCATGGACGACCTGACCTCGATGATGGCCGGGGGCACCGAACTGGAGGCGCTGAGCGAGGAATTGCAGAAGACCCTCGGCGCCGACTCGGAGGTCGCCCGCGACTTCCGGGCCGAGCTGAAGGCATGACCGGTTGCCTTCGCAGGCTCAGGTAGGTATCACCGACGGCGTCGTGCGGATCGGCGTCATCGGCTTCGGCTGGATGGGCGAAGTCCACAGCCGGGCCTACTCGCGCTTGCACCAGCACTACCCGGCCTTCCCGCTCAGACCGCAGCTCGTCGCCGTTGCGGACCCGGCGGCCGACGACAGGGCGGTCCGGGCGATGTCCGCGTACGGCTTCACCCGCCACGCTCGTAACTGGCGGGAGATCGTCGAGGCCCCGGACATCGACGCGGTGAGCATCACCGGACCCAACTTCATCCATCGCGATGCGGCCGTGGCCGCGGCCCGGGCCGGCAAGCACGTATGGGTGGAGAAGCCGGTCGGTCGCGGACTGGCCGAGACCGAGGAGGTGGCGCAGGCGATCGCCGCCGCCGGGGTGGCCTGCGCCGTCGGCTTCAACTATCGCCATGCACCGGCCGTGGTACAGGCGCGGTCGCTGATCGCGCAGGGCCGGCTGGGGAGGGTGGAACATGTCGAGCTGCGCTTGCTTGCCGACTACGCCGCGCATCCGGCCGGCGCGCTGTCCTGGCGGTTCGAGAATGCACGAGCGGGCACGGGCGTGCTGGGTGATCTGGTCTCCCACGGGATCGACCTGGCCCGACACCTCGTCGGCGAGATCAGCGAACTCGTCGGTGACGACGCCACGTTCATCGGTAAGCGACCAAGGGCAACCGCGAACTCCTCGCACTTCGACCGGAGCGACTCAGCTGACCTCGGGGTGGTCGAGAACGAGGACTATGTGTGCGCGCTGTTGCGGTTCGCCGAGGGTGCACGCGGGATGCTGCTGGCCAGTCGGGTCGCCGTGGGGGAGCAGTGCACGTACGGCTTCGAGATCCATGGTGATCGCGGGGCTTTGGCCTGGGACTTCCGCCGGATGGGCGAACTTCGCGTCTGCCTCGACCAGGACTTCCAAGATGCTGCCTGGCAGACCCAGTACGTCGCACCGGGAATCGGGGAGACCGGTGCTTTCCAACCGGGTTCGGGAATCGCGATGGGATTCGACGACCTGAAGGTGATCGAGGCCCACCACTTCCTCAGCTCGGTGGCCACCGGGACGCCGCACGGTGCCAGCATTGCCGACGCAGTGGCCGCCGCGCGAGCGCTCGCGGCGATGATCACGGCGACCGCGCAGCGGCGGTGGGTGACGCTATGAGCCGCAAGACGATCGGCATCGGAGTGATCGGCGCTGGCGCGATGGGGGCGTATCACGTGACCGCGCTGACCCGGTCTGTACCGGGAGCGGAGGTGGTCGCGGTGCACGACGCCGATCCGAAGCGGGCACATCATGTGACGGCGCTGTGCGGGGCCACCATCAAGGAGTCTGCCGAGGCGCTGCTCGGCGACGACCGGGTGGAGGCGGTCCTGGTCGCCTCACCTGATCCCACCCACGCTGGGCTGGTCCTCGCCTGTTTGGCGGCCGAGAAGTGGGTGCTCTGTGAGAAGCCGCTGGCCACCGACCCCGTCGACGCGCGACGGGTGATCGACGCCGAGATCGCTAGTGGTCGAAAGCGCGTCCAACTGGGGTTCATGCGGCGCTACGACCCAGGATTCATCGAACTCAAGCGCACCGTCGACAGCGCAGCGATCGGTAGCCCCCGGGTGGTGCATTGCGTGCACCGCAACCCCTCCCCGTATCCGGGCGTCACAGCGGCCGAGATCGTGCGGAACTCCATGATCCACGAGCTCGACGCCCTGCGTTGGATCCTGGGTGCAGAGATCAGCAGTATCGATGTGCAGACCGGCACGTCCGCGGACCCGCTGGGCCCGCAGCTGGCCTCGATCCGGATCGGTGAGATCCTGGCCAGCATCGAGGTCTCGGTGAACGCGCGATATGGCTATGACGTCCGGTGCGAGGTCCTGGGCGACAGTGGCACGGCGACCCTGATCACTCCGGCCGCGGTCCGTACCCAGATCGCCGGTGTGGAGTCGGTCCCGATCGTTCCCGGTTTCGTGGCGCGTTTCGAGGCCGCCTACTTGGCGCAGCTGCGGGACTGGGTGCGGGGAGTGCACAACGGGACTGTGTCCGGGTCCAACGCTTGGGACGGACTGATGGCCGAGGTCGCCGCAGGCTCGGCCGTCGAGGCGCTCGAAACCGGCCTCCGACGAGAGGTGTGCGCTCCTGACCGCCCGGCCCTTTATGCATAGGTTCGGGACAGGCCTGGCATTGCACGGCATCTACGCTGGACGCAGAGGCTCGCGTCGAGCGCAGGCCCGAACATCAACCGACCGGGAGTTCCTGACGTGACCGACGTTCGCCGTACCTTCACCGTGAAACAGCCCACGGACAAGGTCGTGGCCTATCTCAAGGACTTCGCGAATACCGAGCAGTGGGACCCGGGAACGGTCACGACGACGCGGGTGGGCAACGGCCCGATCGAGGTCGGTGCCACCTGGCGCAACATCTCTGAGTTCCGCGGTCGCAAGACCGAACTGGAGTACCGCCTCACCCGGGCAGAATCCCGACGGCTCACCTTCGTGGGGGAGAACAAGACCGCCACTTCGACCGACGACTTGAACTTTCGCGAGGTGGAGGGCGGGACCGAGATCGCCTACCACGCGCACTTCGAGTTCCATGGCCTGGCCAAGTTGGCGACGCCTTTCCTCAAGGCGCCGTTGCAGAAGCTCGGTGACGACACCGAGCGACAGATGCGCGAGACGATCAACGCCCTCTGAGCCAGAAACACCAGCCGCCAGGCAAGATCGCACTGATGTGCGTTGTTCTGGAGACCAAGCGATTGGTTCTGCGCCAGTTCGTCGAGTCCGATGTGGACAATCTCGTCGAACTCGACGCGGATCCGAAGGTCATGCGGTTCATCAACGGGGGTCGGCCAACCCCCCGCACTGTGCTCGAAGAACGCTTGTTGCCGATGTATCTGGCCCAGTACGCCGACGGCGATCAGTACGGCAGATGGGCGGCCATCGAGGCGTCCACGGGTGCGTTCCTGGGGTTCTTCCATCTCCGTCCAGGACCGGACAGTCCGGTCGATGAACCCGAGCTCGGATACCGGCTGCGCAGAACGAGCTGGGGCCTCGGATACGCCAGCGAGGGTTCTCGCGCGGTGATCGACAAAGGCTTCACCGATTGGGGAGCTCAGCGCGTGCTCGCCCAGACGATGGTGGTCAATCTCGCGTCGCGGCGCGTCCTGGAGAAGGTCGGGATGAGACCGGTCCGGAACTTCCGGATGGACTGGCCCGAGCAGATCGCGGGCGGCGAGCACGGAGACATCGAATACGCCATCACCAGATCCGAATGGGAGGCAGCGGGGCAAAGCCCATGACGCCGGCCATCTGCTGAGGGTCGAGACGGTCAACGCGCCCTGAGCCCGGTGCCCGGCCAAGGCGAGCCCAAGCGTCACTAGCGTGACTAAGTTAGCTCGGCGTACCAGATCGTGAGGCCCCTGGAGATGACCCTCGTCGTCGTCGTATAGCCCGTGTACCCGTCGTCGGATAGGAGCGACTCCTGAAGGCATGCCTCGCCGTCGACCACTGCCAACCAATTCGATTCAGACTGTTGAGCTGATCGCACCCAGGGCACGGCAAGCACGTTCCGCGTTCTGACCATGAAGCCCGACTCCCCGTCTGTCAGGCCGTCCCATGTCACAGGCGAGACGCCCGATGTCGCAAATTTGCTCTGGGTTCCCGGGCCCGTTGGGTCCAGATGGCCAATGCTCAGCCCGGGTCTCCGCTTGTTCCCGTCGGCGCCGTTCCCCGGCGGCCCCAAGCTCTGGGCCGAACACTTCATCCTCGTCTGCGGTCACGAGACTCCGATCTCCTCACAGGGGCGAGTTTCGAGCGGGCTTGCCTACCCGACCGACAGGACTAGGGCGCCGTTTGTATCACTCGGCGCGCGAATATCCGAAGGGCCAAGTGATACAAACATGTGCCTAGTCGGGTTCGGCCGGGTCGACTGGCCTTGTTGCCGTTCAGCCGGTGAGTTCGCGGCTGAGCTGCTCGAGGAACAGGCCGGTGTCGGTGACGATCCCCATTGCCTGGGCGCTGCCGCGGTCGGCGAGCTTGGTGACCGTCGCTGGATTGATGTCCACGCTGACCAGGGGGATCGAGGCGGGCAGAAGGTTCCCGGTCGCGATGGAGTGCAGCATGGTGGCCACCATGATCGCGAAGCCGACGTCGAACAACTGGGCGCGCATCGCCCGCTGCCCGTCGATCACGTCGGTGTAGACATCCGGGAGCGGACCGTCGTCGCGTACGGAGCCGACCAGCACAAAGGGCTTGTCCGCCTCGACCATCGCGTGCATGACCCCGCCGGTGAGTATCCCTTCCTGGACCGCGGCGGCAATCGAACCGGCCCGGCGGATCGTGTTGATGGCCCGGATGTGGTGCTCATGACCGTGCGGTACGCCGGAGCCCTTGCTCAGGTCGACCCCCAGGGAGGTTCCGAAGAGGGCCGACTCGATGTCGTGCGTGGCCAGGGCGTTTCCGGCGAAGAGCACATCGACGAACCCCGCCTCGATGAGCTTGACCATGGCCGGGGCCGCGCCGGTGTGCACGATGGCGGGACCGCCGACCCAGAGAATTCGTTTTCCGGCTGCTTTCACCTCGCGCATGCGTTCGGCGATCTGGCGGACCAGCAGGGCCTGGGGTTTTTCACTGGACACCGCAGACGACATGAAACCGAAGTCGTCGGCGCTCTTGGCCTGCACGACCGGCATGATCACGCGGACACCGGAGGCCCCGCAGACGACGTGGTCGCCGGCTCGCACGTCGGAGACCGGCACCGTACGTACCCGCCCGCCAGTGACGACCAGTCCGCAGTCCATCTCCGGCTGCTCGACGTCGACCCAGCCATCGTCCAGCCGGACCTGGGTGTCGAGGTTCGTGGTCGAGTAGAAGTCCTCGGGAAAGACCCCGTCGTCGGGCGCTGGGCGGAGCATCGCCCGTCCCGGATCCAGCTGATTGGCACCGTGCACCTGCAGCCGCATAAGGATGCGGGCCAGCAGTTCCTCGTCGTCACTGCTGACGCAGATGTGCGCCGTCGAGGCGTCCTTGTGCTCCCGTCCGAGGTCCAGGGAGTCGATGCGATAGTCACCGCCGTACTCCAGGACGTCGTCCAGGATCCGGGCGAGGGCGCCGGTGTCCATCAGATGTCCGGTGACGGTGACGATCTCAGAGTGGGCCACGAGCGGCAGATTAGTGGGGACGAGCGGCCAAGCGTAGCCGGCGCCCGCTTGGCTGGGGTCAGACAGGATTCAGACGATCGCGCCGTCGTCGGGATCCTCGAACTGCGGACCCTCGCGCATCCGCCAGACCAGCATCGCGACGCCGCTGGCGATCCCCAGCACGCCGAAGACGAATCCGAGGTTGCTGCTCAGACCCAGAACCCCGGGCGCGATGAGCAGCAGCGCTCCTCCGGTCAGCAGTACGAGTGCGTAGGCCGCCGATCTCGACAGGACCGGCAGTGGTGGTGGCGGCGGTGGTTCGTAATGTTCCTCGTCGGCGGCCTCTTCTGCCTCGATCGCTGCTCGACTTGCCGCGTCTCGTTCGGCCGCCCGCTGCTGGGCCGCCTGGTCGAAGTCATCGGTGAGGGTGTCGCCGAGACGACCGTGGTCGGCCTCGTAGGCAGCGATCAGCTCCCGCCATTGCGCCTCGTCGGCGCTGGAGATGGGAGATCCTGACGTTGTGCCGGACACCGTCGCCGAGCCGAGATCCGGCATCCGCGCCGGATCGGACTGCCGCACGTCGTGATCCTCGGCGTCGAGGTCTCGTACCAGGGCGTTGGCTTCGGTGGTCATGCTGCGATCGACGTAGAGCCGGTCGCTGGGTGGGCTGGGCAGGGCGATGCTGCGGGTGACCGCGTCCACGTCGGAGGTGGGATCGAGGTAGGCGGCGATCCCGGCATCGCGCATGACGTCGAGCAGGTGCTCACCGACGCGAGGGTCGACATCACGTAAGGCCCGGAAGGACGAGGCGTCCAGGCCGTTGTCACGGCGGCCGCGCCTACGCGAGTAGGTCACGAGACGCCTTGCGGGTCAGCGTGACTGGCGATCCATTTCGCGCTCTCGGTGAAGATCTCGTCGGCGTCGTTGTCGAGGGTGGCGACGTGGTAGCTGTTGTCCAGCAGGCGTTCGGTGACGTCGGTCGACTGCACTCCTTCGAGCAGGAGCCGGCCGGACAGCGGTTCGACGACGTGGTCCTCGGTACTGCGGAAGGTCAGGATCGGCACATCGACCTTGGCCAGGTCGGCGGCCGTCGTGACCCACAGCTCCTGCAGTGACACGGCGGCCTTGAGCGGCACCCTGCCGTACGCGAGTTCCCGAGCGCCTGGCTTCTTGATGTCGTTGGACACGCCCTTCCAGGACGGCAGGACCCTGGCCAGGATCTTGACCGCGGCGATGTCCTTGCGCTCGGTGCCGAGGGAGGGATTGACCAGCACCAACCCGCGCAGGTGCTCCCCGTGCTGCTCGGCGAGCCGGATCGCCAGCGTTCCGCCCATGGATAGCCCGGCGACGAAGACCTGGGGGCAGCGGGCACGCAGTTCCTCGAAGGCGCGCTCGACGGCGCCGTACCAGTCGGGCCACCGGGTGGCGTTCATGTCCGAGAGCACCGTCCCGTGCCCCGGCAGCCGCGGGCAACGAATCGTGTAGCCATGCTTGGCCAGGTACGCACCCCACGGACGCAGGCTCTGCGGCGTACCGGTGAACCCATGGACCAGCAGAATCCCGGTCGGGCCACCATCGAAGGTGAACGGCTCGGCACCGGCCAGCACCGGCATAGGACTCTCCTTCACGATCGCGCTGACGAGTGCCCACATTGTGACTCCTGGCGCATCGTCCCTAGTCTGGCACCCGAAGGGTGAGGTGGTGCGATGTTCTACTGGGTGCTGAAATTCGTCCTGGTGGGCCCGATCCTGCGTCTGCTGTTTCGCCCCGACGTCCAGGGTCTGGAGAACATTCCCAGCAAGGGGCCGGCGATCCTGGCCAGCAACCACCTCTCCTTCTCCGACTCGATCTTCCTTCCGCTGGTGGTGGCGCGGCGGGTGACGTTCCTGGCGAAATCGGAGTACTTCACCGGTAAGGGGATCAAGGGAGCCTTCAGCCGGTGGTTCTTTCGAGGGGCAGGTCAGGTCCCGATCGACCGCGCGAGCGGGACGGCCGCCCAGGATGCACTGGACACCGGCATCCGGATCCTGCGTGAGGGCAAGCTGCTCGGCATCTACCCCGAGGGCACCCGCTCACCCGACGGCCGGCTCTATCGCGGGAAGACCGGCCTGGCGAGGATGGCGCTGGAATCCGGTGCGGTGGTGATCCCGGTGGTCATGGTCGACACCGACAAGATCCAGCCCATCGGCAAGAAGATCCCGCGCATCCACAGGGTCCGGATCCGGGTCGGGGTGCCGCTGGACTTCTCCCGATACGAGGGCATGTCCGGCGACCGGTTCGTGGAGCGGTCGATGACCGACGAGGTGATGTATGAGCTGATGCTGCTCTCGGGCCAGCAGTACGTCGATCTCTACGCCGCCAAGGTGAAGGCCGCGATGGACAAGACCGGCAAGAGCGCCGACGAGGTCGTCCGGATGCTCAAGTCCAACCCGCTGGAGGCCGCTGACCGGGTGCCGGCCACCCTCGCCGGCTGACCCGTACCCCTGATGCGGCGGTACTTCTACGACACCGAGTTCATCGAGGACGGACGGACCATCGACCTGATCTCGATCGGGGTGGTCGACGAGACCGGCCGCGAGTTCCACGCCGTGTCCACCGAGTTCGATCCGGACAGGGCCATCCCGTGGGTACGCCGACACGTCCTGGACCATCTGCCGTCACCGGCTGATCCGGCCTGGCGCTCACGCGCCCGCATCCGCGACGACCTGCTGTCCTTCCTCACCGGGCCCGGGGAGGAGATCGAGTTGTGGGCCTGGCTCGCCGCCTATGACCACGTCGCCCTGGTCCAGCTGTGGGGCCCGATGACCGAACTGCCGCGCGCGGTCCCCCGGTTCACCTGCGAGTTGCGTCAGCGCTGGGCCGATCTCGGTCAGCCTGAGCTTCCGGGGGCAGGTCCGGATGCGCACGACGCGCTAGCCGATGCCCGGCACAACCTGGCGCGATGGCGGGCCATGCAGGCGTTGTCGAGCGGGCCCTAGGCTTCCCGCATGCGAATCGGAGTACTCACTGGGGGAGGCGACTGTCCGGGGCTCAATGCCGTCATCCGGGCCGTCGTACGCAAGGGTATTGAGACCTACGGCCACGACTTCGTCGGCTTCCGGGACGGCTGGCGCGGGCCGGTAGAAGGCGACACGAGGACCCTGGACGTGCATGCCGTACGCGGGATCCTGCCGCGTGGCGGGACCATCCTGGGCACGTCACGGACCAATCCGTACAAGTCCGAGGACGGCGAGGGCAAGGTGCTCGCCACCCTCGAACGCCTCCGGATCGACGCCCTGGTGGCCATCGGCGGCGAAGACACCCTTGGTGTGGCCACCAAGCTGGCCGATGCCGGGGTACACGTCGTCGGCGTACCGAAGACGATCGACAACGACCTCGGCGCCACCGACTACACGTTCGGCTTCGACACCGCCGTCGGGGTGGCCATGGAGGCCATCGACCGGTTGCACACCACCGGTGACAGCCACCACCGCGCTCTGGTGGTCGAGGTGATGGGTCGTCATGCCGGTTGGATCGCCCTGCACGCGGGTCTGGCTGGCGGCGCGAACGTCATCCTGATCCCGGAGAACCCGTTCGACATCGATGCCGTGGTCGCCTATGTGGAGCACCGCTTCGCGTCGGGCTATTCGCCAGTTCTGGTGGTCAGCGAGGGTGCCCTGCCGAAGGGCGGCGGACTGGTTCTCGGGTCCGGCGTTGTCGACGATTTCGGCCATGTCCGGCTGGGTGGTGTCGGGGCGGCTCTGGCCGACGTGATCGAGCAGCGCACCGGCAAGGAGAGTCGAGCGGTCGTCCTGGGCCATGTGCAGCGCGGCGGTACGCCCACCGCCTTCGACCGGGTGCTGGCCACGAGGTTCGGACTGAGCGCCATCGATGCTGTGCACGGGGGGGACTGGGGCGTGATGGTCGCGCTGCGCGGCACCGATATCGTGCGGGTTCCGCTGGCCGAGGCGACCGCTGAACTCAAGACGGTTCCTCCCGAGCGGTACGCCGAAGCCCAGGTCTTCTTCGGCTGATTCCTGCGTGGGCGAAGTGCGGCAGCAACGAGGGGTACGGGGTTGGTCGGCTCTTGTCGTCGGCCGGCGGCATGTTGAGGGCTTGGATTTGGTGATCTTGACCTTATGGTGGCGACACGCCGTACGAGGGGGCCTGAAACCGACAATAACGTCAAGATCACCGCGGGTTCGGGGCCGAGCCGCCAGGTCGGACATGCGAACCACCGGTCGCCAGCACGCGTCCCAGTTCTGTGGGACTAGCGGAATGGAACAGCTACGGCGGCCAGATGTGCATCTGCTCCAGCCCGGTGCCAGCGGGTTGGCGTTCGAGGACATCGATGTCATCGACGGGCTGGGAGTTCCAGAGTCAGCGCCTGGGCTGCCGCGGTCGGAAAGCCCGCTGCCGTGGGTGTGGGCGGTCGTCGCCGTACCGTTGGCAGTCGCCACTTGGTCACCGCACCGGACCTTTCAGCACGGCCGTACCGGGTCCGGGGGTCGGGCCCGCCTACACCTGGACTTCGCGGACGGATCGTGGCTGGAGTGCGTGACCAGCGTCTGCGGTGGCCGCGGGAAGGTGCAGCGGGTCGTGGCCGCGCTGCGGCCGGCGGCGGTCGGCAGCCCGGCCTACCCGCGCCACCCCAGCGTCCCTGACCTGGACAGCCTCTATGTCCGAAAAGGTGGACGCAATCGGCGACGCCAGCTCGGACGTAGGCGATATACGTTGGCGCACATGACATCGCTGTCCGAACGCGCCGAAGCGCTGCTTGCTGCCCACCGGCCGGGCGATCCGCTGATCCTGGTGAACGTGTGGGACGCGTGGAGTGCCCGGGTCGTCGCCGAGGCGCCCGGTTGCCTGGCAATCGCGACCGCCTCGCACTCGATCGCGGCCGCGCACGGGTACCCCGACGGTGAGCAGATCCCCGTTGCGGAGATGATCGAGGCGATCAGGCTGATCGCCTCCGTCGTGGATCTCCCGGTCACCGCCGATCTGGAGGCCGGGTACGGCGATGCCGGCTCGACAGTTGCCGCAGCGATCGAGGCCGGCGCGGTCGGCGCCAACCTCGAGGACCAGCTGAAGCCTCCCCATGAGCACGCCCAGTCCGTCGCCGCCGCTCGTGCCGCGGGGGATGCGGCAGGGATCCACTTCGTGATCAACGCCCGTACCGATGAGTACCTGCTCGGCGCCAAGAACCTCGACCGCGCGATCTCGGCCGGACGTACCTATCTCGAGGCCGGAGCCGACTGCATCTTCGTCCCCGGCGCTGGCACCCGCGACGACGTCGCCGCTCTTGTCGCCGCATTCGACGGCCGGCTGTCGCTGATCGTTTCTCCCAAGGCGCTCCCGCTGGCCGAACTCGCCACGCTGGGTGTCGCGCGCGTCTCGGTGGGCCCCGGATCGCTGGGAATGGCCGCGGCGGTGCTGCGCGACGGTGCTGCACAACTGCTGTCCCGCGGCGCCTTTCCGGACACGCTGGCCTACCGGCCGCCCGGTGCCTGACCTCACAGCCGGGCTCTCGGCGGGTCGCCGTACGCTGAGATCGTGAGCAAGGCACCCGATCTCGACAGCTGGCGCTCCCTGCCGATCGCCCAACAGCCCACGTGGCCAGACCGACGCGAGTTGGAATCGGTGCTGACGACCCTCAGTACGGTGCCGCCGATCGTGGCGCCGAGCGAGGTCGACTTGCTGCGCTCGCGCCTGGCTGAGGTCGCCGCGGGCAAGGCGTTCCTGCTGCAGGGCGGCGACTGCGCCGAGACCTTCGACGACAACACCGAGCCCCGACTACGCGGTACGACCAGGACCCTGTTGCAGATGGCGGTGGTCTTGACCTATGGCGCCAGCCTCCCAGTCGTCAAGGTCGGGCGGATCGCCGGCCAGTACGCCAAACCTCGGTCATCCGAGCTCGATGCCCTGGGTCTGCCCTCCTACCGCGGGGACCTGATCAACTCTCTCGAGCCGAACCCACAGGCGCGGGTCGCCGATCCGCAGCGGATGGTGCGCGCGTACGCCAACTCCGCGGCTGCGATGAACATGATCCGGGCCTACGCCCGCGGCGGCCTCGCCGATCTGCACGCCGTCCACGACTGGAACCGGGAGTTCGTCGCCCAGTCCAGGGCCGGTGTGCGCTACGAGACCATTGCGCAGGAGATCGACCGGGCACTGGCATTCATGGCTGCCTGCGGGGTCAACGACGATGCGCTGCGCAGCGTCGACATCTACAACAGTCACGAGGCACTCATCCTCGAGTACGACCGCGCGCTGTGCCGGATGGAGGGGGATCGGGCCTACGACCTGTCAGCACACTTCGTCTGGGTCGGTGAGCGGACGCGCCAGCGCGGCGGAGCCCACCTGGAGTTCGTCGCCCAACTGGCCAACCCGATCGGGGTCAAACTCGGCCCCACGGTGACACCCGACGAGGCGGTGGAACTGGTCGAGCGCCTGGATCCGGACAACTCGCCCGGCCGGTTGACGCTGATCAGCAGAATGGGCAACGGCCGGGTACGCGACGTGCTGCCGCCGATCATCGAGAAGGTCCAGGCCACCGGACGCCAGATCGTATGGCAGTGCGACCCCATGCATGGCAACACGCACGAGACGCCTTCCGGTTACAAGACACGGCATTTCGACCGGATCGTCGATGAGGTCATGGGCTTCTTCGAGGTTCACCTCGAACTCGGAACCTATCCCGGCGGCATCCACGTGGAGCTCACCGGCGAGGCGGTCACCGAATGCCTGGGCGGCGCGCAGGACATCAGCGACGCTGATCTGGCCGGCCGGTACGAGACTGCTTGCGACCCAAGGCTGAACACCGGGCAGTCCCTCGAACTGGCCTTCCTGGTGGCAGAGATGCTCCGTGGCTGAGGCGGGCAAAGGGACATTCTCCGGAGAAAGTGCGGTCAGCGACCGGCCAGAGGGCACATTCTCCGGAGAAAGTGCGGTCAGCGGCGTCGTCGACCTGCGCTCGGATACCGTCACCCGGCCCACTGCTGGGATGCGGGCGGCCATGGCCGAAGCCGAGGTCGGCGACGACGTCTACCTCGAAGATCCCACGGTCAACGCGCTCGAGGTCGAGGTCGCCGCACTCTTCGGCCACGAGGCGGCGCTGTTCGTACCGACGGGAACGATGGGCAACCAGATCTGCCTGCGATTGCTGGCCGGGCCCGGTGAGGAGATCCTCGCCGACGCGGACGCTCACATCGTCACCTACGAACATGGGGCGGCCGCAGCGCTTTTCGGCATCCAGACCCGGACCGTGGTCAGCCGACGGGGTCTGTTCGACACCGGGGAGCTACTCGCCCAGGTACGCGAGGGTGACTGGCACACCGTGGGCACCAGCGCAGTTGCCGTGGAGAACACGCACAACCGCGGCGGAGGGACCGTCCAGCCAATGGCCGAGCTCACGCGGCTGTCCACCGAGTTGCGCGACCGCGGAGTTGCCCTGCACATCGACGGGGCCCGCATCTGGAACGCCGCTGTCGCCTCCGGAACGACACTGTCGGCGTACGGGGAGCTGGCTGACACGATGTCGGTCTGCCTGTCCAAGGGCCTCGGCGCACCCATCGGTTCGGTCATCATCGCTTCCGCGGAGCGGATCGCCGCCGCCCGTATTCTGCGCAAGCGGCTCGGAGGTGGCATGCGTCAGGTCGGTGTACTGGCGGCGGCCGGCCGCTATGCGTTGGCCCATCACATCGGCCGGCTCGCTGACGACCACACCCGAGCGCGGGGTTTGGCGGAGCGCCTCGGAGTCCCAGCGGAGGACGTGCAGACCAACATCGTCCGGCTGGATTCGGTCGACGCGGCTGGTCTGGCCAAGGCGGCCGCCGAGCAGGGGATCCTGATCTCTCAGGTTGCCCCGGACCGGGTCCGACTGCTCACCCACCTCGATGTGGACGACGCGGATGCGCAGCGCGCGGGGGATGTGCTGGCCGGCCTGCTGGACCGATGATTCGGCTCAGCAGAAGCTGAGCAGGATGCTGACCGTCGAGCCACGCTCGGCCAGTGCAAGGGCCTCGGGACTTTGCTGGCAGACTCGGTTTCCGAGGAAGGACGTCGTTTCGACGACAAACCCGGCGGCCTGGAGCGTGATTGTTGCGGTCTCACGGTCCATCCCTTTTACGTTCGGGACGGCCACGAGGTCCGGGCCCTTCGAGATGACCAACACGATGGTGGTGCCGACCGGCTGCGGTCCGGCGTCCGGGGCAGGCTCGGTACCCAGTGCGATACCTGCGGCAACGTCATGGCTGAAGTCCTCGCGCACCTCCACCACGAACCCCTGCGCAGCCAGTGCGGCTTCGGCGTCGGCTCGGGAGCTGCCCGCTACGGCGGGGATCTCGCGCGGCGCCGGCCCCAGGCTGACTACCATCGTGATCTCCTCGTCACGACGAA
This sequence comes from Geodermatophilaceae bacterium, assembly GCA_050999295.1. Taxonomy (GTDB): domain Bacteria; phylum Actinomycetota; class Actinomycetes; order Mycobacteriales; family Geodermatophilaceae; genus JACCQS01. Next base: position 47,774 of record JBPCPI010000198.1, read on the forward strand.
GTTCGGTGCCGGGCGCCGGATCGAAGCCGGCTACCGATCCGGCCGGCACGGTCTCGTGGTAGTCCTCGGCTCGTACGACGACGATCGGCAGGGCGGCCAGCGCGGTGCTGACCGCGGCCTCGGGTTGACCGATCAGCGCGGCGTCCACGAAGAACCGCTCCGGCCCCTTGGAGACCTCGAGTTTGATCGTGCTGCCTCGCTCGATCTCGACCCCTGCTTCGGGATCGGCTGAGATCACCTTGTCATCGGCGACGGTCTCGCTGAAGATCTCCTCGACGACCGGGTCTAGGCCGGCGTCCTGGATCGCCTCGACCGCGGCGGACTGGGCCATGCCGACGACGTTGGGTGCCACCGTGTAACGCCCGGATCCGAACCACCAGCCGATACCGCCGGCGACGGCGGCCAGGACGAGAACCAGGGCCAGGACGATCCTGCCCGTACGGCGCCGCCGCCGGGTGGAGTCGCTGTGTCCCGCCGGCTGGCGATCGGCCGCCGGCGACGGGCTCGGCCCCGGCAACCCCGGCGCGGGATCAGGAAGAACCCGCTGAGCGGCCGAGACCGCGCCGAGCGAGCGGGAGGTCAAGGATGCGTTCGCCGCGGCGCCCAGAACCGCAGTCCGGTGACCGCGATGAGCCCGGGAGCGGTGGGGAGAAGTCGCCGCACCATCGCCGTCACTCGGGTGGGGGCGTGGCGACCTCGGCGGAGCAGTCCTGTCGCCCCGGACCGGCACGGTCACCCGAGGCATCCCCAGATCCGTGCTCACGTCGAACAGCTCGGCCAGGAACGCGCCAGCATCCAGGGGTCGCGCGGCAGGATCGCGCCGGGTCGCAGAGGACACCAGTTCATCGATCTCGACGGGGATGGTCGGCACCGTGGTCGAGGGGAGCGGCACGTCGTTGTTGACGTGCTGGTAGGCCACGGACAGTGCGGTGTCTCCGGAGTACGGCGGTCTGCCGGTGAGCATCTCGTAGAGGACGATGCCCGCGGCATAGACGTCACTGCGTGCGTCAGCCTTGCCGCGCTCGATCTGTTCCGGTGCAAGGTATGCCACAGTGCCCAGAAGGACGCCATTGGTGACCGATGTCGTCCCGGTGCCTGCGACCGCTCTGGCCAGCCCGAAGTCGGCGACCTTCACGAGCCCGTCGCTGGAGAGCAGGATGTTCTCCGGTTTCACGTCGCGATGGATCAGCCCCGTCCGGTGCGCGGCCGACAGTCCCGACAGAGTGGGGGCCAGCACCGCGAAGGCCTGCGCGGGACTGAGTCGACCCTGTTCGTGGATCACATCGCGCAGCGTCTGCCCCCGGACCAGTTCCATTACGAGGAAGACCAGTCCGTCGTGCTCGCCCTGGTCGCTGACCGAGACGACATTCAGGTGCGCCAGACGGGCGGCGGAGCGTGCTTCGCGGATGAAGCTGGCGATGAAGGCAGGGTCGCTTGCCAGCGCCTCGGCCATTACCTTGATCGCCACACGGCGATCCAGCCTAAGATCGGTGCCCTCGTAGACAGTTGACATGCCGCCGCGAGCCAGCCGACGCTCGACTCGGTAACGCCCCTCGAGCACCCGACCGACCACCGGGTCCAGCATGGTCGTGTCCACGACCAACGAGTTTACGGCCGACGCAAGGCCTGACTTCGCGCGACTCGCTCGGTCAGGCCGTGAGCAGATCCCGGGGCACCCGCTCGACAGATGCCACTCCACACAATGTCATCAAGTGCGCAAGTTGTGACCGCAGCTCGGTCAGGACAGCGACAACGCCGTCGGCTCCGCCGGTGGTCAGACCCCAGATGATCGGGCGGCCGCAGAAGACCGCCCGGGCACCCAGGGCCAAAGCAATCAGGACGTCGGTGCCGGAGCGGATGCCGCCATCGACGTAGACCTCGGCCTGATCGCCAACGGCCGCCACGATGTCGGCCAGGGCCGCACTGCTGGGAACGGCTCGGTCGACCTGGCGGCCACCATGGGTGGACACCCATACCGCCGCGGCCCCGGCTTCGAGGCAGCGCACGGCATCGTCTCCTCGTAGCACCCCCTTGACCACCACCGGCAGATCGGTGAGCCCGACGAAGTGCTCGACGTCGGCGTAGGTCCAGGGCGGGGTCTTCTCGGCAGAGTCCAATGCCTGCGCCAGCCTCCGCACAGACACCCCGCTGCCGCCGGCCGTGGCCGGCATCTCAGCATCGGGTTGCCGGGGGGCCAGGTGCGGGTGGTTGGCCATCACCAGGCCCTCCGGCAGCTGGAAATCGTTGACCAGATCGCGGAGCCGGCGACCCAGGATCGGCAGGTCCACGGTAAGAACCAGCGCGCGATAACCGACATCGGCCGCGCGGCGGACGAGGTCGTCGGTGTGGGCGCGATCGTGCACCTGGTAGAGCTGGAACCACTTGGGGGAGTCCGGCGCGATGGCAGCCACCTCCGCCAACGGCACGGTCGCCGTCGTGGACACCGTCATGAGCGTCCCGGTACGCGCACAGGCCGCGGCAGTTGCCAATTCGCCGTCGGGATGTGCCATGCGTTGCATCGCCCAAGGCGCTACGCCGACCGGACAGGCAACCTGCCCACCCAGGAGCGTGGTCGACAGATCGGGCGAGATCACGCCGGTGAGCATCCGGGGGCGCAATCGCCAGCGATGCCAGGCCAACGGGGCCTCGCGCAGGGTGGTCTCGGTTTCCGACCCACCTGCGTAGTAGTCATAGACCGCAGGTGCGAGCATCTCCCGCGCTCGGGCCTCGAGGTCGGAACCCAGAAGTCCGCAAACTGCAGGTTCGGAGTCAGCCATAGGCTGCAGCATATGGATCTGCTGACGTTGCCCGAGGCGGCCCAGCGGCTCGGTATCCGGGTCAACCGGGTTCGCCAGCTCATTCGCGACCGGGCGTTGGCCACCGTGGACGTCGACGGCAGGCCGCACGTGCCTGCTGCGTTCTTCGATGACGAGGGGGTGCTCACCCACCTGTCCGGTGTCCTGACCGTGCTTCGGGACGGGGGGTACAGCGATCCCGAGGCGGTCACCTGGCTGTTCACCGAGGACGACTCGCTGCCGGGCAAGCCGATCGATGCCCTGCGCCAGAAGCGCCACCACGAGGTGAACCGCCGCGCGCAGGCAATGGCCTTCTAGCTCGCTCTGGCCACTCGCGAGCGGCTTGCGCTCGGTACCGGCGATACCGGTCGGGCCAACTAACGATCGCGGGCGGTCAGCGTGGTGGCCAACTGCTCCAGGACCTCGCGGGTTTCGCCGCCCACCGGGCCGGTGGCCAGCGCCTCCCGCGCGGCCTCGACGCGCTGTGCGATCAGGACCTCGATCTCGGCAAGTGCGCCCGATCCTTCGATCACCATCCGCAGCTGATCGATGTCGGGACCGGACAGGTCACTGCGACCGATCTTGCGCTCGAAGAGGTCCCGCGCGTTGGCGCTGGCCCGCTGACGGGCGAGGATGACCAGTAGGGTCTGCTTGCCCTCACGCAAATCGTCGCCAGCGGGTTTACCGGTCTGTTCGGGATCTCCGAAGACACCCAGGACGTCGTCCCGCAACTGGAATGCCTCCCCGAGGGCGAAGCCGTATTCGCTGTAGGTCATCAGCAGCGGCCCCTCGCCAGCGTGGCGACCAGCGGCGAGCGCGCCGATGTGCAGCGGACGCTGGACGGTGTAGGACGCCGACTTGTACCGAGCCGTACGCCAGGCCGCTGCCAGCGCCTGCTCGTCGGGGCGGCCGGAATCCACCTGGCCGAGCAGATCGAGGTATTGGCCGGCCATCACCTCGATCCGCATCGCGTCGTAGGCAGGGGCAACCCGAGCCAGCGCGGAGTCATCGAGGCCAGCGGTACGGAGCATCTCCTGCGCCCACGTCAGGGCGATGTCCCCGGCCAGAATGGCCACTCCCTGCCCGAATCCGGCAGCCGACCCGCGCCAACGGTTTCCGGTGTGCAACTCGGTGAAGCGCACGTGCAGCGCCGGTTGTCCCCGCCGGGTACTAGCCCGGTCCATCACATCGTCGTGGATGAGCGCGCCGGCCTGGACGAGTTCGAGGGAGGCAGCTGCTCGGATGATGGTGTCCCCGCCCCGCTCCGCTTCGTCCTCGCCCTCGGACGTGTCGTAGCAAACGACGTCGAGGGCACCGCGCCATCCCCAGTACGTGAAGGCCGGGCGCAGCCGCTTACCGCCTTGCAGGACGAGGTCGCAGATCGCCTCTCCAATTGCCATCAGCTCGGGATCGATGGCGCCGAGGTCGGCTAGTTTCCGGTCGAGGAAGGCGGCGAGTTCGATCTCGACGCGCTCTCGAAGGGCGTTCCGGTCCAACAGATCGGCAGAGGTCGGGCCTGGCGGCAAGGAGGTCACGACTACGCAGTATCGGCCACCCGGAGTCAGCGTCCGACAGGGGCGCTAGGCGTACGCCCTAATCTTTGCGTCATGGCCGGGACCGTGCGTGAGCGGCTGGCCACTGGCGTCCCGACGTTCTCCTTCGAGTTCTTCCCCCCCAAAGATGACGCAGCCGAGGCCGTGCTCTGGCGGACTCTGCGCGACCTGGAGCGGCTGCGCCCGTCGTTCGTGTCCGTCACCTACGGCGCGGGTGGCAGCACCCGGGAGGGGACCGTTCGGGTGACCGAGCGAATCGCCACCCAGACAACGATGCTGCCGATGGCCCATCTCACCGCGGTCAACCACAGCGTCGCCGAACTCCGTCACGTCGTCGGCCGCTTCGCCGCTGCCGGGGTGCGCAACATCCTGGCGATCAGAGGCGATCCGCCTGGTGATCCCAGGGCGGAGTGGGTGAAGCATCCGGCGGGCATCGAGTACGCCGACGAGTTGGTCACCCTGGTGCGCCGCTCCGGCGATTTCTGCGTCGGCGTAGCCGCCTTTCCGTATAAGCACCCGCGTTCGCCCGACATCGACAGCGACGCCCGGTACTTCGTCCAGAAGGTGCGGGCGGGAGCGGACTTCGCGGTCACCCAGATGTTCTTCGACGCGGAGGACTACCTCCGGCTGCGGGATCGAGTGGCCTCGCTGGGCTGCGACGTCCCAATCCTCCCCGGGATCATGCCGGTCACCTCGATGAACACCATCGAACTGGCCCCGAAGCTGTCGGGTGCGCCGTTCCCACCAGCGCTGGCTGCCACCTTCGATGACATCGCCGAGGACAAGGACGCCGTGCGGGCACAGGGCATCACCCAGGCCAGCGCCCTGTGTCAGCTGCTGCTCGACGAGGGCGCGCCCGGCATCCACTTCATCACGCTGAATCGATCCACCGCGACGCGCGAGATCTGGGCCAACCTGCGCGAGACCTCACCGGTCTCCTGACGCCAGGCTCCCGCAGGGCTCACCGTGGGATCGTCAGAGCGAGGATGGCGAAGGGCCGGGTGTCGCCGGGGAAGTAGTGCTCTCTGAGCAGGTCGCGGAATCCCTCGGAGCGATACAGCCGAAATGCGCGGGTGTCGCCGTCCGGCGTGGAGAGCACGACCTGGGCCTGGGTGACCTCGGCCAGCAGCGTGCGCAACAGTATCCGGCCGACCCCCATGCCCTGTTGGTCCGGGCGGACGTGGAACTCACACAGTTCGAAGGCGTTCCGTAGCCACTGCTTGGACATCGTCCGCCCGAGCGCAGCGGCCACCTGGTCGTACCACCACTGACCCGCCCGCGTGGTGTAGCCGTACCCGAAACCGATCAGGATTCCGGCCGGGTCGAAGGCGCCCACCGCCTGAAAACCCAAACGCGCGGTGTGTG
>JBPCPI010000222.1:0-3771 GCA_050999295.1 Geodermatophilaceae bacterium
GTCCTTGATCCGGCCGACGATGTTGAGGTACCCGTCGGCGTCCATGGTCGCCAGGTCGCCGGTGTGCATCCACCGCGCGGCGTCGATCGCCTCGGCGGTCTTGTCCGGCTCGTTCCAATAGCCGAGCATCACCGAGTACCCGCGGGTGCAGAACTCGCCGGGCTCGCCGCGCGGGACTGTTAGGCCGGTGTCCGGGTCGACGATCTTGACCTCGAGATGCGGGTGCACGGTGCCAACGGTGGACGTACGTCGATCGAGGTCGTCGTCGGCAAGGGTCTGGGTCGAGACCGGTGAGGTTTCGGTCATGCCGTAGCAGATCGTCACCTCGGTCATGCCCATCTCGTTGATGACCCGCTTCATCACCTCGACCGGGCACGGCGAGCCGGCCATGATGCCGGTCCGCAGGCTCGACAGGTCGTAGTCGGCGAAGTTGGGCAGTCCGAGTTCGGCGATGAACATCGTCGGTACGCCGTACAAAGAGGTGCACTTCTCGTCCTGTACGGCCTGCAGAGTTGCGGCCGGGTCGAAGCCCGGTGCCGGGATGACCATGGTGGCACCGTGCGAGGTGCAGGCCAGGTTGCCCATCGTCATGCCGAAGCAGTGGTAGTAGGGCACCGGGATGCAGACCCGGTCGGCCTCGGTGTAGCCGCAACCCTCGCCGACGAAGAAGCCGTTGTTGAGCAGGTTGTGGTGAGTGAGCATGGCGCCCTTCGGGAAACCTGTTGTGCCGCTTGTGTACTGGATGTTGATCGGATCGTCGGCCGACAGCTCGGTTTCCCGCGTCACCAACAGCGATGCATCGGCCTGCCGCCCAGCTGTGAGCAACTCGGCCCAGGCCGGGTCGCCGATGAAATAGACCTCGCGCAGGTCCGGGCAGTCCGCGCGTACCTCGCCGACCATGGCCCGGTAGTCACTGGTCTTGAACGACGGCGCCGAGACCAGGACCGAGATGCCGGCCTGCTTCAGGACGTACCCGAGTTCGTGCGTGCGGTAGGCCGGGTTGATGTTGACCAGGATCGCGCCGAGCTTGGCGGTGCCGTACTGGGTGAAGGCCCACTCCGCGCAGTTCGGCGCCCAGATGCCCACCCGGTCGCCCTTGCCCACCCCGCGCGCTGCGAGCCCCAGCGCGGTGGCGCCGACCTCGGCGGCGAGTTCGGTGTAGGTCCACCGACGGGAGGTCGCGCAGTCCACCAGTGCTTCGTGGTCGGGGCGCGCGGCCACCGTACGGTCGAAGTTCGCACCGATGGTGTCGCCCAAGAGGGGCGCGGTGGAGGTGCCGGATGAGTAGGACGGTATCCGCGGGGTAGTGCTCATCGGTGGCTCCTAGCCAGGAGTTCGGCTTGGTGGTTTTGGCCAAAACCGCCAGATGTTGATTGTGCGCTGCGCTTAGTTCGCGCCGCCACGATTGGGGCGACCGGTCGGCGGCACGTAACCGACCTGCTCGGGCGGCAGCGGCAAGGTGTGATCCTCGCCCCAGGGCGAGAGTGGGCCCTGCATCTCGGCGATCAACTCGGTCAGTGGTGGCCTGCCGCCCTCGCTGGACCACCAGGTGGACTCGACCGAAGCGTCCTCCTGCGCACCGCTCTTCCTGCCACGCTTTCCCCGAGCCATGTCTGCTCTCCTGTCGATGCTGTCGGACCGTGCTCGGCTGATCGTCTCAGACTGCTGCCCGGTCATGGTCGCTGACGAGCGTTGCGCCGCGCCAAGCGCTGCAATCCGTACAGATTGTCCAGGCCCGGTGCCGTGAGCACAAAGCTGCCGTCCTTGATCGGGCACAGCCGCACCTCGCGGTCGCGAAAGCCCACCACCTCCCGCACCCGCCACCGGCTGGTGGTCATCAACCGTACGTCGACCGCACGTCGCCGGTCCTCATCCGGCCCGTCCGCATCCGGTACGTCCGCGCGGGGCCCGTCCTGTCCGGGTTCGTCCTCGGCGGGTTCGTCCCGGTGGGTAGCGACGCCGTCCCCGTACAAGACCAGTCGCAGATGGGCACCGGCGACTCTCAGCTCTGCGCTGCGCCACGGGGCCTGCTGCAAGGCCAGGCGGAAGCGCCGGGCCCTGAGCAGCGCACCGAGGCCGGTGCCGAGCCCGATCAGACCGAGGATGAGCGCAGTGACGATGAAGACTCCCAGCCCCGGACGTCGCAGAACCAGGACGGCGTAGGCGGACAAGCCGATCGCCAGCGCCACACCCGCGAGCCCGCCGGCCAGCCAGCGCAGGCCACCGACGCGGTAGGCAGCGTAGGAGCGCTTGGTCTCCGGGGCGTCCCAAGCAACGACCCGGTCCACCCGCGCATCGTCTCGCGCGGCTGCCCGCGCGTCGTGCGCGGGTAGCCTGGAGGTTCTCATGTCATCTTCGGTGTCGATGCGTCCGCTCGCCTCGTCCTATGCCGAGTGGCTACGGGCCAAGGACGACGACTGGCTCGGCGAACTGCTCGGCGCGCGACCGGATGTGGCCCGACCGGGACCCCCGGACGTGGGGACGTTGGCGGGCAGGCTGCTCGGTCAGGTATCGATCAGCCGGGCGCTGGACCAACTGGATGCCGGCGTGCTGCAGGTGGTGGAGGCGATGCTGCTGCTGCCGTCGCCGGTCTCATTGAGCGAGCTCGGCACCGAGCTGGTGGACGTTCCCGCCGACCATCTCGGCCGCAGCGTCGAGCGGCTGAGCCGCCTCGGTCTGGTGTGGGGATCGCCGGAGGCTCTGCACCTGGTCGAGGGCGTCCGGCTACTCGTGCACTACCCGTGCGGCTTGGGCCGGACTCTGGGCGAGTTGTCCGGCGCCCCGGATGCCGATCCCGAGCCCTTGCTGGGTGCGGTTCAGGGATTGACTCCGGACGAGCGTGCTCTCGTCGAGCGGCTGGCCGCCGGCCCACCGCAGGGGCTCCTGCCCGAGGGCTGGACCGCGGACGAGCATCCCCCGGGCACGATCAGCCGGCTGCTTCGGCGCGGCATCCTGGTTCGGATCAACGACTCGACCGTCGAACTCCCCCGCGAGATCGGGCTCGCCGTACGCGGTGCGGCACCCTTTGGACCGGCCCGGCTACGTCCCGAACCGCGCGCCGGACGGGTCGAGGCGGCGGCCCTGGCAAAGTTGACAGTTGGCGCCGTACTCGGCCTCCTGCAGAACGTGGAGGACCTGCTCACCGCGCTGGACCGCGACCATGCCGGTGTGCTGCGCAGTGGCGGCATCGGTATCCGCGAGCACCGCCGGCTCGCCCGCGCCGCGCACGTGGACGAACCGACCGCTGGGGTGCTCCTGGAGATCTCCCTCGCCGCTGAGTTGATCGGTATCGGCAGCGACGGTGAGCATTGGCTACCGACCCGCAGGTTCGATGTCTGGCTGAACCAGCCGCTGGCCGACCGATGGGTCCTGCTGGCCCTGGCGTGGCTGGGCGCCGACCGGCAGCCCGGACTGGCCGGCCGGCGAGACGGTGCCGGCCGGACCCTCGCACCGCTGTCGCCAGAATTGATCCGGCACAGCGCCCCGGCCACCCGACGAGCGGTCCTGGATCCGCTGGCCCGCACCGCCGGAGGCGTGAGTTGGGCCCCTGACGAGCTCCTCGCGCTCGTGACATGGGCAGCGCCGCGCCGTGGCCCCGAGTTCGCTTTCGCCGCCCGGACAGTCCTGGAAGAGGCCCGTCTGCTCGGAATCGTCGCAGGAGACGCGCTGACCGAGCCGGGTCGGGCACTGCCGACCGGGGACGTCAACCTGGAGGGTGTGGTCGGCTCGGCCCTCCCTCCGTTGATCGACCCCCTCCTGGTCCAGCCGGAC
>JBPCPI010000238.1:0-34443 GCA_050999295.1 Geodermatophilaceae bacterium
AACGTCAGTGATGTCGTCCGCGACGCCATCCGCCGATTCCTCGAGGCGAGCTGACTCGGCCCGACACGACGAACACCCGGAGAAAAGGTCCTATGTCGATTTCCGGTTCGCGGCATGAGGGGACATCCGGCCGGTCGCGAAGACACCCCGAGTGAGCGGACCGGACGGACCACGGGCTTTCGACTGTCACAGGCGCCCCAAGGTGTTGTGGGCCAGAGCATCGATGCATACCGGCACACGTGCGCAGCTTCCTCTTCCACTGCCGAGCAGGAAGGTAGAGGCTGCTGGTGAGCAGCCGTGAGAGGAGTTGCCATGCGCGCGGTAGTGGGTGACCGGTTGCACGTGCGAGGCCGGGTCGTCGGTACGCCCGACCAGAGCTCCGAGATCATCGAGATTCGGGGACGGGACGGCGCGCCGCCGTACCTCGTTCGCCGTGACGACGGGCACGAAGTGCTCGTGTTCCCTGGGGCGGACGCGTCGGTGGAGCACCCGCAGAGCCACGAGCGCTCGTGAAGACGAACGGCTTCGGCCTGCTCGGGCCGGTCCCGGTCGTCGCCGGCACTGGCTGACCACCGTCCGTCCCGGGGCCGGCCGCAGCTGAGGTGTGAATCCACGACCGCATGCGCGTCGCGGCATGAGAGGACGTTTCGAGCTCGGAAACGGCGGTCAGCGTAGTTGTGCCTGAGCGCGTGGAACCCGGTCCCGTCCGGAGTACCGGCTGAGGCCACGGCGGGCCGCCAGATCGCGGAAAACGCGGTACGCCTGATCGGCCGACCGAGGTCGTTGGTGAAGACGAACCCGTCCCGGCCGGCTGGGAGGGCCGCCAGATGCGCCGCGAGCGCCTCAATGGCGACCCAAGGCAGCGGGATCATCCGCACCGAAGCCTCGGTCTTGGGTGGCGCAAGATAGGGCCCGCGGCCTGTTGGGTGTTGCTTGCGGCGGAAGACGCCGCGGCGACAGTCGCGACCTTTGACGTTCGTCTTGCCCAAGCGGCCGATGCCCGCAACTTGCCGGTCTTCGCGCGCTGAACTTCCGGTCTCGTGGGGAACACGCGGCAAGGCTGAAACCGAGCCTTTCGATCGGATCCGCAAGGACGGGGGCCAATGTCCACAACGGACAGTCTACAGCGGACAATGCTGCCAGCAGCCAGCACGCAGGAAGTGCACACGAAAGTGCACAATCACACCAAACAATGCAAACAGCGGGCCGTCAGTAGTGCTGTGAGGCAGTTCGCGCGACCGCGTAGTTCTCCATAGTTGACCCGCTCGTCACGATGCACGACGGAAAGGGCCGCTGGATTTTCTCGCGCCGATCCTCGACTGCGGAGTGGATACGGACGAGGGTCGGGTGCGGCCTCGGGGACGCCAACGCCGGTCTCGATGTGCGAGCGACAGTTGAGATTCTTCGGTAGCAGATGACTGACAGTCGTTGCAGTCCAAGACAACACAGTGGTGCTAGAAGTTCACGAGACCAGTCCGTCGTGAGCAACGACAACAGACAAACGCCAGCTACGCGCGGATGCGCGGCATGACTTCGCACTCGTTCGCCGGGCAAAACGAATGGATGAGTGCACCTGTGATCGGCGTGGAGTGTTGACGCGGCTCGCGCGGCAATCAACAGTGATCGCAACACCCGCTCATCTAGGAGGACCCATGGCCGCGAAGGCTGCTGCACGTAAGGCCACCGCCACTAAGGCGTCGGCCAAGAAAACCACTGCGAAGAAGGCACCAGCAAAGAAGACTACTGCCAAGAAGGCCCCTGCCAAGAAGACTGCAAAGACGGTCAAGGGAGCGGTAAAGAAGGTGGCCACCAAGGTGTCTGGTACCAAGTCCACAGCCAAGAAGACAACTGCCAAGAAGACAACTGCCAAGAAGGCGGCGCGTCCGAAGGTGGGGACCACGACCACGCTCAAGAAGGTCGGAGGCAAGTCGGCAGCAAAGAAGGCACCGGCCAAGAAAGCGGCAGCCAAGAAGAGTGCTGCGAAGAAGAAGTCTGCCAAGAAGACCACCGCATCTCGCTAACGGCTCATCGACTGAGCAGGTACGAGGTCGGCATCGTTTCCCGACGGAGACAGCGTCCGCTGTCTCCGGTCCGCGCTGAGCCAATTAGTCGTCAGGTGTTTTCGCTAACAAGTCCGTCGCAGCGATCTCCGCTATGGACCCTGTAGACGATCAGGGTCAGCCCCTGATCGTGCAGCGCCCGCGTCGGGTCGTGTGCCTTGTCCCTTCTCTGACGGAGGCCATCGCAGCCACAGCTCGACCTCTCCTGGTCGGGGTGACCGATTGGTGCACGCACCCCGGCGACTTGGACCTGCCACGGGTCGGTGGAACCAAGTGGCCCAACCTCGATGCGATCCGCGCCCTGGATCCCGATCTCGTAGTCGCGAACGCCGAGGAGAATCGCGCCGAGGATCTGGCGGCCTTGCGCTCCAGCGGTATTCCGGTCTGGGTGACCGCACCCGCGACGGTTGCGCAAGCCCTCGACAGCCTTGATGCGCTACTGGGGGCGGTGACCGGGGGCCGGCCGAATTGGCTGATCCGTAGCAGGCAGGTCTGGCGGGCGCCTTCGCGTATCGTCCCCACGAGGAGCGCCGTGATCGCGATCTGGCGGCGTCCCTGGATGGTGTTGGGCCAGAACACCTTCGCCGGGGACGTCCTGCGAAATCTGGGCATAGGCAATACCTTCGCCGACCATCCGGACCGCTACCCCAAAGTGGAACTGGACGACGAACGGGTCGCTGTCGCCGACCTCGTGGTGCTTCCCGATGAGCCCTACCCGTTCAGCGCCATCGACGGTCCAGAGGCTTTCCCTGGCAAGCCCATCGCGTTGGTCAGTGGTCGCCACCTGACGTGGTACGGCCCATCATTGCTGGAAGCTCCCGAGATCCTTCGCGCGCAACTGACCCCGCAGGCATGAGCGAGCTTCCGGAAGCTAACTCAGTCAAAGGTGTGCTCGGGTCCGGGAAACGTGCCGCCTCGGACATCGGAAGCGAATGCGGCCGCAGCACCCCGCAGCACCCCGTCGAGGTCTGCGTACCGCTTGACAAAGCGCGCTACCCGCCCGACGTTGAGGCCGGCCATGTCCTGCCAGACCAGCACTTGTGCGTCGCAATCCGAACCGGCGCCGATGCCGATTGTCGGGATCGTCAACTCCTTGGTGACCTGGCCGGCGAGTTCTCCCGGGACCATCTCCAGCACAACCGAGAAAGCACCCGCCTCTTGCACGGCATGTGCGTCGGCCAGAAGTTGGTCAGCACCCGCACCGCGGCCCTGAACGCGGTATCCGCCCAAGCGGTGTTCGCTCTGCGGAGTGAAGCCGATGTGCGCCATCACTGGCACACCTGCCTCGGTGATCTTGGAGATCTGGGCAGCGACCCGCACCCCGCCCTCTAGCTTCACCGCCTGTGCGCCAGCTTCTTTCATCATCCGTACCGACGAGGCCAGCGCTTGTTCGGGCGAGGACTCGTAGCTGCCGAAAGGCAGGTCGGCCACGACGAGCGACCGCTTGGTGGCGCCGACGACGGCTCGGACCAGCGGGAGCAGCTCTTCCATGGTGACGCCCAGTGAGCTCGGGTAGCCGTAGACGTTGTTGGCTGCGGAGTCCCCGACGAGGAGCACCGGGATGCCGGCCTGGTCGAAGATGGCGGCGACATACTGGTCGTAGGCGGTGAGCATCGGCCAGGGCTCGTGCGCATCCTTGAGGGCTTGCAGATGCCCGATCCTGACCCGCGCGGGAGCTTCGGATCCGGAGCTGCCAGTCGTACTCGTACTCGTCATCACGCTGTCCTCCCTCGAAGCACCATCGCGGTGTCCCCGGGTGCACCAAGCCTGGCACGCCTAGGGCTGCGCAGTCTCTTGCCAGCGACTGGTAATGGGGAGACGTCGGTCACGTCCGAATGACTTCAGGGAGATCTTCGTTCCCGGGGCGAATTGACGGCGTTTGTACTCGGCCCGATCGACCAGTTGCAGGACTGTGCGCACGATTTCCGGATCGTGGCCGCGTTCGATCAGTTCCTGGTGGCCGAGGTCGCGATCCACGTAGTCAGCGAGGATCGGGTCGAGGATCGCGTAGTCAGGAAGTGAGTCGCTGTCCTGCTGTCCTGGTCTGAGCTCGGCCGAGGGCGGCTTGGAGATCGAATTATGCGGAATCGGTTCGACCGCACCGTGCTCGACCGCCTGGGAGTTCCGCCAGCGGGCCAGCTCCCACACCAGCGTCTTCGGGACGTCCTTGATGGGAGCGAACCCGCCCACGCTGTCGCCGTAGAGCGTGGAGTACCCCACCGAGATCTCGCTCTTGTTGCCGGTGGCCAGGACCAGATGACCGTGTTCGTTGGACAGTCCCATGAGTAAGGCCCCGCGGATTCGCGCCTGGAGATTCTCCTCAGCCAGTCCGGTCAGCTTCACCGCCTCGAGGTAGGCCGCGACCATGGCTTTGATCGCGATCGTGTCGAAATGACAACCGAGCCGCTGCGCGAGATCAGCCGCGTCGCCTCGGGAATGCGCAGAGGAGTACCGGCTGGGCATGGAGACGCCGTACACCCGGTCGGCACCGATGGCGTCGGTAGCCAGCGCGGCAACGAGAGCCGAGTCGATCCCGCCGGACAGCCCCAGGATGACCGACTGGAATCGGTTCTTCTCCACGTAGTCACGCAGCCCCGTGACCAGGGCTCCCCAGACCTCTGCGAGGTCGGTCGTCGGGGTGAAGTGTGGTGCGCTCGGCAGATCGGGCCGGGCGCCGCCGGGGACAGGCCCGTACACCGGAAGCGCCGTCCGGCGCACCGTCAGGGGACCGATCGGCCCGTCGCGCCGTGATCGGCCCGGCTCGATGACCAGATCGATCACGAGCAGGCGTTCCTGGAACTGCTGTGCTCGTGCCAGGAGTTCACCTCCGGGCCCGACGATCATCGAGTCACCGTCGAAGACGAGCTCGTCCTGCGCACCCACGGTATTGACATAGGCGATGGTGGCCCCGGCTTCGTGCGCCCGGCGGCGCACGAGGGGCAGCCGGATGTCGTCCTTGGCGCGTTCGTACGGAGACCCGTTGATGCACACGATCAGATCCACCCCGGCCTCGCCGGCGACCGCGAACGGTCCGCCGTCCACCCACAAGTCCTCACAGATCGTCATGGCCACATCGAGGCCGGAAACGGTGATGACCGGCAGGATGGTTCCGGAGCGGAAGTACCGCGCCTCGTCGAAGACGCCGTAATTGGGCAGGTGGTGCTTGTAATAGCGGGCGGCGACCTGACCGCGGTGCAGCAGTGCAGCGGCGTTGCGGGCGCCGTCGTCATGGGCCAGATAGCCGACGACGACTGGCAGCTCACCGCACCCGTCAGCTACGAGGGCACGCGCCAGCAGATCGAGGGCCGCCTCGCTGGCCTGCGCGAACGAACGCCGAAGCACCAGATCCTCTGGCGGATACCCGGTGAGCATCATCTCCGGGAAAGCGACGAGATCGGCTCCGGCCTGCGCCGCCGCCCGAGCCTGCGAGCGGACCCGTTCGGTGTTGCCGGAGAGGTCGCCCACACACATGTTCACCTGGGCCAGCGCGATCCGAAAGGGCGGCGAAGGATAGCCGGACGCGCCCTGTTCGGGGTTGCCGGGTGGGACTGCCATAGGTCCTCCTTACTGCCTGCGACATCGGGCTACGGTGTGCGATGATGTGACCGCCGACACTGCCGATCGAGAATGTTCTGCAACCGGCACAACCGCCGGGCTCCCCGAAGCGTTTAGCAAGTATGAACGTGCCGGGAACCGAACCTCGAGAGTGAGCAAGTCGATGACGCAGCCATCCAGCCGGATTGGTCGCTTCCGCGCGGGTGCGGCGGGCCTGGCGGCCCTTGCGCTGCTGTTTGGTGCCGCTGGATGTTCTGATCCGGAAGCGGACGCGTCCGGGACGGCGCCGACATCGGAAGCTCCTGCGACCACCGAGGCAGTGGTACCCGACGCGGTCGTCAGCATCGATCCGCCGCTGGGCAGCGGCCAGTTCGCGCCGATGACGCCGGTGACGATCGCCGCGGGCAACGGCACCCTTAGCGCTGTCGTCGTCTCCGACTCCGACGGCGTAGCTGTTCCTGGCGCGCTGTCGGCGGACGCCAAGGTCTGGCAGGCCACCGAACTGCTGCAGTACGACACCACTTACAGCGTTGCCGCAACTGCGGTGAACCCCAGCGGCAAGGCAACGACCGCGACCGGCTCGATCACCACAGTCGAGCCGCGGTCGTTCACGAAGGCGTCCATCACGCCCTTCGGTGACATGACCAGCGTCGGCGTCGGGATGCCCATCGTCGTCCAGTTCAACGAGGACATCGAGGACCGCGCGGCCGTCGAGAATCGCCTCACGGTGACGACGACCCCTCCGGTCGTCGGGTCCTGGCACTGGTTCAACGATCGCGAGGTGCACTACCGCCCGCAGGAGTACTGGGCCCCGGGCACCCACGTCGTGTTCGATGTCGGCATCTACGGAGTCAACGTCGGCGACAACATCTACGGCGCGGAGAACCGGCACATGGAGTTCGACATCCATGACGCCATGGTTGCCAAGCTCGACAACAGCGACCTGACGATGCGGGTGTACCGCAACGGCGTTCTGGAACGCGAGATCCCGGCGTCGATGGGCAAGTCCGGCACCCTCACCCCCAGCGGGACCATGGTCGTCATGCAGCAGGACCGCTACTACACGATGGACTCCTCGACCTACGGCGTGGCCGTCGACGCTCCGGACGGCTACCGACTCGAGGTCGAGTACGCCAGCCGGGTCACCTACTCAGGGATCTTCGTCCACGCCGCCCCCTGGTCGGTGGGCGACCAGGGCCGGCGCAACGTCTCGCATGGCTGCATCAATGTGAGTACGTCCAACGCCGCGTACTTCTACGAGAACTTCGGTTGGGGCGACATCGTCCAGGTCACCGGTACGGGGCGAACGCTCGAGCCCACCAACGGGTTCGGCGACTGGAACATCCCGTGGGAGCAGTGGGTCCTGGGATCTGCGCTGTCCTGAGCGCCGTGCGGTTGTCGCGCACTGTGTAACTCGCCGGTAACACGGCGAAGGCAGACTGCGGGGATATGGACCGTCAACAGGAGTTCGTCCTCCGGACGCTCGAAGAACGAGAGATCCGGTTCGTCCGGTTGTGGTTCACCGATGTGCTGGGTTATCTCAAGTCCGTTGCGGTCGCACCGGCTGAGATCGAGGCGGCGTTCGCAGAGGGGATCGGGTTCGACGGCTCGGCGGTGCAGGGCTTCGCGCGCGTCTTCGAGTCCGACATGCTTGCCAAGCCTGATCCGGGCACCTTCCAGGTCTTCCCGTGGGGAAACGATGCCGGGCCGGATTCCGCGCGGATGTTCTGCGACATCACGATGCCCGACGGGTCCCCGTCCTGGGCCGACCCACGGCACGTCCTGCGCCGGATGCTGTCCAAGGCCGCGGACATGGGATTCACCTTCTACACCCATCCCGAGATCGAATTCTTCCTGCTCAAGGACCTCCCTATCGACGGCACCCCCCCTGAGCCCGCCGACCACGGCGGATACTTCGACCTGTCGACGCACGACGTGGCCCACGATTTCCGGCGCGAGGCAGTCTTCGCCCTGGAGGCGATGGGCATCTCGGTGGAATTCAGCCACCACGAGGTCGCCCCGGGCCAGCAGGAGATCGACCTGCGCTACGCAGATGCCCTGAGCATGGCCGACAACATCATGACCTTGCGCCATGTCGTACGAGAGGTCGCGCTGTCGCAGGGCGTGCATGCGACGTTCATGCCCAAGCCGTTCACCTATCGGCCCGGCTCGGCCATGCATACCCATCTCTCACTGTTCGAGGGTGACCGAAACGCATTCCACGACGCCAGCGACCCGGTAGGGCTGTCCCAGACCGGGCGGAGTTTCGTCGCGGGCCTGCTTGCGCACGCGGTGGAGATCACCGCGGTGACCAACCAGTGGGTGAATTCATACCGGCGTCTGGTCGCTGGTGGAGAGGCTCCGTCCTCGGTGTGCTGGGGCCGGGCCAACCGGTCCGCGCTGGTCCGGCTGCCGTCGTACAAGCCGGGAAAGGCGAACTCCACGCGCGTCGAGATCCGGTCACCCGACTCGGCCTGCAACCCCTACCTCGCATTCGCGTCGATGCTCGCCGCCGGGTTGCGCGGGATCGAGAAGGGCTACGAGCTGCCGCCCGAGGCCGAAGACGACGTCTGGTCCCTGACCGACACCGAACGCCTAGCGGCGGGGTATGACGACCTACCGCACAGCCTCGATGCGGCCCTGCGCGCGATGGAGAGCAGCGAACTGGTCGCCGAGACTCTTGGTGAGCACACCTTCGACTTCTTCCTGCGCAACAAGCGCGCAGAGTGGGCTGACTACCGCAGCCAGGTCACGCCGTTCGAGCTGTCCCGCTACCTCCCCGTCATGTGAGCAGTTGCGTCCGAAGCACCGACCTCTACTGCGTACGGTCGTTCGGACGTTGAGCGGAGCACCTAGGCTGCCCAGGTGCCGACTGTTCTGGTCATCGAGCCCGATGCCTGCGACCCAATCGGGCCGCTCGGGGACTGGCTGCGTGCAGCCGAGCTGGAACTGGTGATCCAGCGGCCGCACGCCGGCGATCACCTGCCCGATGACCTCAGCGGATTCGACGGGCTGGTCGTACTGGGCGGAGCCCAATCAGCCAACGACAGTCCCGAGGCCACGCCGTGGATGAGCAACGTACGGCTGCTGCTGCGGGACGGGCTGGCTCGGCCCACTCCCGTCCTGGGGATCTGCCTCGGCGGGCAGTTGCTGGCTCAGGAGGCCGGAGGCTCGGTCCGGACCGGTGTGGCTGGCCCGGAGATCGGTGCCCTACTGGTTGGCAAACGAGACGCCGCCTTCGGCGACCCCTTGTTCGCCCAGCTCCCCATCACTCCACTGGTCATCCAGTGGCATCACGACGAGATCGACACCTTGCCGCCGGGTGCAGTCCTGCTGGCCAACTCGGTGACCTATCCGAACCAGAGCTTCCGGGTCGGTGCCTGCGCCTGGGGTCTGCAGTTTCACATCGAGACGACTCCGGAGCTGGTTGCGGTGTGGGCAGCCGAGGATGGCGCTGGGCTGGACAGTGCGGGGCTGGACAGCGAGCTGGTCCTCGCCGAGGCCGGGGCGCAGGCGCACCGGGAGCTGGCCCAGGTGTGGGCCGCCTTCGCTGCCCGGTTCGCCTCGGTCGTGACCGAGCACAGCCGCGCGGTCTGACTCCGTGGCCGGGCCCGACTCCGACTCGCGCCGCGCAGCGAGGCTGTCCCGCATGGGTTTCTCGGATGCCAGCCAGGCAGCCGAACTCATCATCGAGCCGAGCCTTGCTCTGTGGGATGCCGCCGCCAACGCACCGGCTGGGGCCGGGGCGGCGGAGGTGCTTGCTGCCTTGACCAGATCGGGAGACCCGGACCTGGCTCTGCGGTCCCTGCACCGGCTGGCGCTGGCCAGTGGGCAACCGAGCGAACTACAGCAGGCGCTGGTCTCCGACGGTGCCCTCCGGCGCCGACTGTGTGCCGTACTTGGGGCGAGCAGCGCTCTGGGGGAGCACCTCGTCGCCCATCCAGGGGACTGGCGGTTGCTCACTGCCGAGGGGCTGACCACCGAGCCGCAGTCGGCGGCCGCCATCACCGGCCACTTCCTCGAGATCGTCGGCGCCGATCCCCACCAGCCACCCACCGGTACCGGCGCAGCTGCAACCAGGACTCGGCGTCGGGAGGCCATCCAAGCGCTGCGGCTTGCCTATCGGCGTGGGCTGCTGATGTTGGCTACTCGCGATCTCGCCGAATCCGCCGACCTCGAGCAAGTGACCGGCGAACTGTCCGACCTCGCCGCGGCCACCCTCACGGCCGCGCTGGCGATCGCTTCCGCTGGCCTACCGGAGGATGCTCCGGCTTGCAGACTCGCGATCATCGCGATGGGCAAGTGCGGGGGACGGGAACTGAACTACGTCAGCGACGTCGACGTCATTTTCGTCGGCGCGCCCAGCGCAACCGTGCAGAGCCCAGCCGGACCAGACGGCGACGCGGTCGACGCAGCCATCCGTACCGCGACCAGGCTGGCCACCGACCTGATGGCGATCTGCGCGCAGGTGGCCTGGCCGGTCGATCCGGCTCTGCGTCCGGAGGGGAAGGCCGGGCCGCTCGTACGCACGCTCGACTCCCATGTCGCTTACTACGAGAAGTGGGCGCGTACCTGGGAGTTCCAGGCGCTGCTCAAGATGCGCGCCGTCGCGGGGGATCCAGCACTCGGTGCCGCCTACGTCGATCGGCTGTGGCCGATGGTCTGGTCGGCCGCCGAGCGCGAGCACTTCGTCGAGGACGTCCAGAAGATGCGCCGCAGGGTCGAGGCAAATGTTCCGGCCCAGCTGGCCGAGCGCGAACTCAAGCTGGGCCCAGGTGGGCTACGCGACGTCGAGTTCTCCGTCCAGTTGCTTCAGCTCGTACACGGACGCGCCGACGAGAAGCTACGACTCGGGGGGACGCTGCCCGCACTCGCCGAACTCACCTCGGGCGGATACGTCGGCCGCGAGGACGGCGAGATCCTCGCCGCGTCCTACCGCCTGCTGCGCACCGTCGAGCATCGGCTGCAGCTGCTGCGTCTGCGGCGCACCCATCTCCTGCCGAATGACCGCGTGCAACTCCGCTGGCTGGCAAGATCTCTGGGATACCGACCGGATCGTCGAGGGGAGCCGGCCGACGTGTTGTCGGCCGAGCTCAGCCTGCACACCCGACATGTTCGGCGGCTGCACGAGAAGTTGTTCTACCGACCGCTGCTCCACGCGGTGTCCCGGGTGCCCGGTGATCAGCTCCGGCTGGGTCCGGAGGCTGCGCGCGGCTGGCTGGCCGCACTCGGGTTCGCCGCCCCCGATGCGGCTCTGGGACACCTGAGCGCGCTCACCTCCGGGGTGAGCCGGACGGCTGCCATGCAAAGACTGCTGTTGCCAGTTGTCCTGCAGAGCTTCACGAATGCGGCCGACCCGGATGCGGGACTGCTGGCCTACCGATCCGTCTCCGAGCAGCTCGGCGCAACCCCCTGGTACCTGCGGCTGTTGCGCGACGAGGGCAAGGTCCTCGACCGGCTGGGCCAGGTCCTAGGGACGAGCAAGTATGTGGCAGACCTGCTCGGCGGCGCCCCAGAGGCCTTGAAGCTGCTCGGCGATGACGCGGAGCTGATGCCGGCCGAGCTTGCCGAACTCTCGACGGCGTGGACCGCCGTGGCCCAGCGCAGTGCCGACCCAGTGGAGGCAGTCACGGCCGTACGAGCCCTGCGCCGCCACGAACTGTTGCGGCTGGCGATGTGTGACCTGCTGGGACTGGCGCAGCACCAGCAGCTTCTGACCGGACTCAGCGATGCCGCGACGGCCATGATTCGGGCCGCGCTCGTGGCCGCCGTGCGCGCCGTGGCCGGCGCCGATGCGGAACTTCCCACCAGGTTCCTCGTGGTCGGCATGGGCCGCCTCGGTGGCGCGGAGATGGGGTACGGCTCGGATGCTGATGTGCTCTTCGTGCACGATCCGAAGGATGGCGCCGACGAACAGGCGTGCGCCCGGGCCGCGGCCGATGTCGCTGAAAGACTCCGGACCCTGCTGGCCGCTCCGGGAACGGACCCGCCGTTGGTCATCGACACCGGCCTTCGGCCGGAAGGACGCAGCGGGCCGGTCGTACGATCCCTGGCCTCCTATCGGGCCTACTACCAACGGTGGGCGCAGACCTGGGAGCGCCAGGCTCTACTCCGAGCCGCGCCGGTCGCAGGGGACCCGGGTCTGGCTGCGGAGTTCCTGGCTCTGATCGACCCACTGCGGTATCCCGCAGCAGGCCTCCGGCAGGCCGATGTCGTCGAGATCCGTCGGATCAAGGCACGGGTGGACTCCGAACGCCTCCCACGCGGGGCGGACCCGGCGACGCACACGAAGCTGGGCAGGGGCGGGTTGGCCGACGTTGAGTGGACAGTGCAACTCATGCAACTGAGGCATGGTGGGGAGCACGAGTCCCTGCGCACTACGTCCACAGTGGACGCACTGCGTGCCATGGTGTCGCTGGGTCTGCTCGCGGTGGACGCGGCCGCGGCCTTGGAAGCTGGGTGGATGATGGCCAGCCGGTCCCGCAACGCGATCATGCTGGTTGGCGGTCGCGCCGGCGATCAACTTCCCCGGATCGGCAAGGAATTGCTGGGAGTGGCCCGCGCTATGGGTTACCCGCCGGATCACGACGCTGGCGACTTCCTAGAGGACTACCTGCGCGTGACTCGGCGTACCCGCACGGTCGTCGAGCGCATCTTCTACGGCTGACTCGATGCCTGGATCTCTGGCGGCGGCATGCTGACCGCACTGCTCTTCGGAATCGGCGCAGCCCTGCCACTGGTCATCGGCGCTGCCGTGGGTTTGCGCTGGAAACTGCCAGATCGAATGCTGGCCGCGCTCATGGCTTTCGGAGCGGGCACATTGATCGCGGCCGCATCCAACGAACTCTTTGAGCCTGCCTTCGACGAGGGCGGCCCGTGGCTCGCGGGGGCTGCGCTGCTCGCCGGAGCGGTGACATACGTGGTCGCCAATCATGTGCTCGACAAACGACTTGGTCCCAGCGCCATTGGGTGGGCACTGTTGCTCGGCGTGGTTCTCGACGGCGTGCCGGAGAACCTCGCCCTGGGAATCAGTATGGACTCCGGGATGAGTGGGGTCGTGCTGCTCGTGGCGATAGCGGTCGGCAACGTGCCCGAGGCGGTCAGCGGAGCGGCGCGCATGCGCGAGCGTTACGGAATGCATCGGGTCAGGGTGTTCGCGTTATGGGCGTTCACCGGCCTCGTCCTTGTGGGTGTGACTGTCGCGGGCAACGCTCTGGGAGGCCAGGTCTCAGGAAGCGGGATCGCCGCGATCCAGGCCTTCGCCGGTGGAGCGACTGTCGCCGTCCTGGCCAACACGTTGATCCCGGAGGCCTATCGTGAGGGCGGCTGGTGGGTCGGCATGCCGACCGCGCTGGGCTTCCTAGTGGCCTTCATTCTGGGCGGCTGATCCCACCGGCTTGACGGGGCTAGGACGCCGCCGTCCGCTAGACGAAAGCGGCGACGCCGGTGACGGAACATCCGAAGATGTGACGCGCACCTATACCCGGGCGACTATGACCCAGGGTTGCTGGTAGCCGAGCGGTTGGCTGTCCTCGATCCCGTGCACGGCGGCAAGCCGCTGTGCGTGTCCGAAGGGGGTTACACGACAGCGATCGGCCGCGGCTACACCGGCGGCGCCTGGTTGGTGCCGCAAGACGTGGCCGGTCTCTATGCACCCAAACACATGATGGTTCATGCCGTGGACGGGCGGAAGTTCTTCGCCTACGAGCTGCTGGATGAGGCCCCACCGTACAAGGACACCAACGTGGCCACCCGCGAGGCGGGGTTCGGCATGGTGAACGACACCATCGGTCGATCCGTCGACCTGGCGGCGTAAGCAGGGGTTCGACTCGATGCGCCGATTCCTGGGTCTGGTACGTCATGTTCAGGTACGGACCCCGGCTAGCCTTCGCGTTCAGGTCATGACGAATGGCACGACGAGCACGAAGCTGCGCAGCGCGTTGTTGCACCGGTCGGACGGAAAGCACCTGCTCGTTATCTGGCAGGCGGTGAACCTCTACGAATGGGACCGCAACACCATGAGCGGCCAGAATCTCCGAGTGGATCCATTGACCGTGACAATCGGCCTGGAAAGGGCCACCCCGGTTTCGGTGTACGAGCCGTCGACCAGAGACACCGCGGTCAAGGGTTTCACCGCACAGACGTTCAACCAGACACTGGGCTCGGGGATGCAGGTCCTGCAAATCGGCTAGCGGGCCCGGCCGGCGACGTCGTGCGGCGGCACTACCTCGCGTCGCAAGACCTTGCCGGTCGAGTCCTTGGGCAGTTCGTCGACGATCCACAGGTGTCGCGGGTACTTGTAGGCGGCCACCCGTTCCTTGGCGAAACGCTGCAGGTCCTCGACGGAGATGTTCGCGCCGGATTTGAGCACCACAGCGGCGCCGACCTCCTCGCCGAGGTCGGCGTGCTCGAGCCCGATGACCGCGGCCTCGGCGACGGCCTCGTGCTCGCAGAGGGCGTCTTCGATCTCCCGCGGATAGACGTTGTAACCGCCACGGATGATCATTTCCTTCTTGCGGCCGACAATGAAGTAATACCCGTCCTTGTCCCGGACGGCCAGGTCTCCACTGCGGAACCAGCCGTCCGGGATCGCCGCGGCGGTCGCCGCCGGGCGATTCCAGTAGCCCTTCATGACGCCCCCGCCGCGGATCGCGATCTCCCCGATCCGCCCGCTGTCGGTGACTTCGTTCCCCTCGTCGTCGACGAGCTTGAGTTCCATGCCGGCGATCGGGGTGCCGATCGAGCCGGGCTTTCGCTCCTGGTTTGCATGGTTGAACGTGGCGACCGGCGACGTCTCGGACAGTCCGTACCCCTCGAGCACGGTGCAGCCGAAGGCGTCCTCGAAGGCCGTCAGCACCTCTGCTGGCATGGCCGAGCCCCCCGTGATGCAGGTCCGCAGCGCCGAGACGTCATAGGAGTCACGGTTGGGGATCTTGAGCAGTGCGGCGTACATGGTCGGCACTCCCTCGAAGATCGTGACCTTGTCCCGCTCGATGACCTCGAGCGCCTTGGCGGGATGAAACCGTGGGATCAGGGTCAGGCAGGCCCGCGCGGACACCGAGGCATTCAGGGCGCCGGTAAGGCCGAAGACATGGAACAACGGAAGGCAGCCCATCATGACGTCGTCCCGAGTGCAGCCGAGCACCTGAGCCGAGACTGCGGCATTACTACCCAGATTGGCGTGGGTCAGCTGGGCGCCCATCGGCTTTCCCGTGATGCCCGCGCTGTAAAGCAGGACCGCGTTGTCGTCGTCGGCCGGTTCGACCGGGTCGATCAGTGCCGACGCCCCGGCCAGCTGGTCCGAGGATGGTCCGGAGTCCGAAATGAGAAGGTGGTCGCATCCCGTCGATTGAGCAGCCCTGGGCACGGCGTCACCCCCGCGCTCCCAGGCGACGACGAGCTTTGCGCCCGAGTCCCGGAGGCAGTACTCGATCTCCCGAGCCTTCAACAACGGGTTCAAGGGCAGGACCACACACCCAGCCATCAGAGATCCGTAGAAGAGCACCGGAAATGCCGGGACGTTCGGGAGGACGAGGCCGATCCGGTCACCTGGCTCGAGGCCGCGTCCCTGCAGCATCCCCGCCACCCGGCTCGCGGCACCCAATAGATTCTGGTAGCTGAGCACCGCGTCGTCCAACTTCACGGCCGGTCGATGGCCATCCTCGCGGGCCGCCTCGATCAGATTGGTCACCAGGTGGGCCATGTACTCGCCCTCGCGTAGGGAGAGCAGGCCACTGTCAGTGCGTACACGACGCAGAGCCTAAGCCGTCGTTTCGTGGCTCCGCCGAGGCCGAGCGTCGCTACCATCAGTTCATGGATGGGCTGCGGCGGCTGACGGCGCTGTGGTCGCGCTCGCCCAGTAGCGTGCTCATCGCCACCGTTGCCACTGTCGTCGGCGTCGCGGCGCTCACCCTCGGGTCAAGTCTCTTGTTCGGCAGCACCGATGACCGGGCCCAACCGGATGCGGCTCCTAGTACGGCGCTGAACTTCGCGGTCCTAGCCGGCAGTACGGTCAAGAACACTGGTCTCTCGGTCATCACCGGGGACGTCGGAGGGGCTCGGGCGGGTAACGCAATCACCGGCTTTCCACCCGGAATCGTGCATGGAGCGCAGCACGGTGCGGATGCGGTGGCATTCCAGGCGCGAACCGACCTGACCACCGCATATTTCGACGCGGCGAACCGGATATCGGACGAGTCGCTTCCTGCCGACGTCGGGGGCATGACGCTGCGGCCAGGCGTGTACAACCAGGCAGCGGCGCTGA
The DNA here is from genome assembly GCA_050999295.1 of Geodermatophilaceae bacterium. Lineage (GTDB taxonomy): Bacteria > Actinomycetota > Actinomycetes > Mycobacteriales > Geodermatophilaceae > JACCQS01. The sequence continues at coordinate 15,880 of JBPCPI010000238.1, forward strand.
GTCTGACCGGAACGCTCACCCTGGACGGGCAGGACAATCGCGACGCGCTGTTCATCTTCCAAGCTGGTTCCACGCTGATCACTGCGCCAGACAGCGTCGTCGCTTTGACCAATGGCGCGCAGGCCTGCAACGTCTTCTGGCAGGTGGGGACCTCGGCCACACTTGGCGCTAACTCCGGTTTCGTCGGGAGTGTCTTGTCGTCGTCGTCGGCGAGTCTGCAGGCTGGGGCCACAATGGACGGACGGGTGCTGGTACGTAACGGCGATGTCAACCTGGACCTCAGCACCATCACCATGCCTTCCTGTGACGACACAGCGACAGGCCCGTTCGCCAAGATCGGCACACCGCGGAGCGATTCGAGTGCCGACCCATCCGTTGGGGACCCCTCCACGGGTCAGTCCTCGACCCAGGGCCGGTCCACCCCGGGCTCCTCCACGCAGCGTCCCTCGACAACCAGCACGAGCACCACGACCGCGACAACAACCACAACGCCGCCGCCCCCGCCGCCGGTGGATCCGCCGCCGGTGGATCCGCCGCCGCCCCCGCCGCCGATGGATCCGCCGCAGGCGGCGCCGCCGCCGCCCCCGCCGCCTGTGGATCCGCCACCGGTTCCATAACAGCAACAGAGAACTGCCCCAGTTGGGCGGGAGCACGCGGCTGATGAACTTTTCTCCGCCAGGCGCTAGCCCGCCGCAAAGGGCGGGTCTAGCGCTGCCACGTCAATGCCGCGGTCACCCTTGGCGTGCTGCTGGCCAAGGGCATCACGATTCGGGAGGCCGGCGTCTACTGGGCGGCCCAGATAGTCGGCGGGATCATGCTTCTTCAGCCCGGTTAGGGAGCCGGCCGACTTGCTGGGCGGGACTGGAGCCGGACGTCCTCGGGAGACGGCTTACCGAGAGACGCACCTGCGACCGGTTCTCACGCCTTGGGAGGGAGAGGTTGAGACGAAATCCCACGCCTCGGCACAGTTCAGCCGGGCCAGTGATCTTGATAGGCATGCCCGCACCCCTGGTTCGAGCATGGCGGTCCCTCGTCACCGCCTGAGCCCTGGAACTTTCCGCAGCTGCATCTCGAGCAACTGCCGAATCCGCATCCGGGACGCAGCGTCTCGGATGCGACACCATCGACTGTCACGATGGGGCTCGTCAGACGGTTCCGTGCAGTGAGTAAGCCACGTGTCTCAGGGGCCAGTTCGGCTACCGCACTCACATTGGCCCGAAACTCATGTAGCACTTCTGACAGCGGTGCTGCCCGTCATGTTGGCCGGATGCATTGCCCTTCTCCTTACAGAGCCCACCGCAGCCTGTGTGCTCGGTGTCGCAGACGCGACCTTCGACACCGTCACTCTGCTCGGATGCCTGCAGCGGTTGGCCGCTGCCTTCTTCAGCCATCCCTACCTCCAGCCCGTGGCCGATTCGAGTAACCCTAACCGGGTTTCCAGGGATCGAACCGGTCCCGCAGCTCCCTACGACGAGCGGCTCGCGGAGGCGACAAGCTCCCTCGGCGTCGGGACACTTTCCCCGAACCGGACACCATGAGCCGAGATTCGTGGTTATCCAGCCCAAGTCTGGCGATCCACTCCTGACCGTGGTGGACACCGGGCTCAGCTCGACGAACGACACCGATGTAGATAGATCATCGTGACGAAGGCGTCGGCGTGGGTGCGCTCCTCGACGTAGGTGAAGATGACCGACATCAGCGGTTGCGGAGGATTGCTTGCGCTAGATGTCGTGGCGGCTAGATGTCGTAGTACATGGCGAACTCGTGCGGGTGCGGCCGCAACCGAATCGGGTCGATCTCGAACTCGCGCTTGTACTCGATCCAGGTCGCGATCAGATCAGGGGTGAATACGCCACCATCGAGCAGGTACTCGTGGTCGTCTTCCAGGGTGTCCAGCACGGCGTCCAGGGAGGCCGGGACCTTGGCGATGTTCAAGGCCTCCTCGGGGGGTAGTTCGTACAGGTCCTTGTCGATCGGGGCCGGCGGCTCGATCTTGTTCTTCACCCCGTCCAGCCCGGCCATCAGCATCGCCGAGAAGGCCAGGTAGGGGTTGGCCGACGGGTCCGGTACGCGGAACTCGATGCGCTTGGCCTTGGGGTTGTCACCCGAGATCGGGATCCGGCAACACGCCGAACGGTTGCGGGCGGAGTAGACCAGGTTGATCGGCGCCTCATAACCGGGGACCAACCGGTGATAGCTGTTGACCGTCGGGTTGGTGAAGGCCAGCAGGGACGGCGCATGGTGCAACAGGCCGCCGATGTAGTGCCGGGCGAGGTCGGACAAACCGCCGTACCCGGTCTCGGCGGCGAAGAGTGGATCGTCGCCCTGCCACAGGCTCTGGTGGCAGTGCATGCCTGAACCGTTGTCCCCGTAGAGCGGCTTGGGCATGAACGTTGCCGATTTCCCATGGGCCAGTGCGGTGTTCTTCACGACGTACTTGAACAACATCAGGGCGTCGGCCGCGCGCAGCAGCGTGTCGAAACGGTAGTTGATCTCAGCCTGTCCGCTGCCGCCCACTTCGTGGTGTCCACGCTCGAGTTGGAGCCCGGACGCGATGAGGTTCGACATCATGTCCGAGCGCAGGTCGCTGTAGTGGTCATAGGGCTCGACTGGGAAGTACCCACCCTTGAGGCGGGACTTGTAACCGAGGTTCGCCGAGCCGTCGGCGTTGAGCTCGGCCCCGGAGTTCCAGGCGCCTTCGACCGAATCCAGGAAGTAGTAGCCGGAGTTCGCCGTCGTGTCGTGGCGGACCGAGTCGAAGATGTAGAACTCCGCCTCCGGACCGAAGTACGCCGTGTCGGCGATCCCGCTGGAGGCCAGATATGCCTCGGCCTTCTTCGCGACGTTGCGTGGGTCGCGGCTGTACGCCTCGCGGGTGATCGGGTCATGGATGAAGAAGTTGACGTTCAGGGTCTTGTGCTTGCGAAACGGGTCCAGAAAGGCGCTGCTGGCATCGGGCAGCAGCAGCATGTCTGATTCGTTGATCACCTGGAATCCACGGATGGAGGATCCGTCGAAGCCCAGGCCGTCGGCGAAGGTCGACTCGCCGAAGGTGGACGCCGGGATCGTGAAGTGCTGCATGACGCCGGGCAGGTCGCAGAATCGGACATCGACGTACTCGACGTCGTTGTCGCCGATGAACTTGACGACCTGATCGGGGCTTTCGAACATCTCGGGTCCTCACCTCGCTCTAGGGCTCGACGCGACGCTAGGCAGAGGGCATTGCCTCAGGGTGTCCCAGGTGTTTCAGCCGGGTAACGCACACTCGGGGGGCTTCGCCCCCAAGGACCCCCCGAGCGGGGTGGTCAGCCGCCGCGGCGACGAATCGCGCGCTGGCTGACCGTCATGGCCGCGCCCTTGGGCAGCGGACCCTGCGGAATCGGCATCTTGTTCTTGCCCGCCGCCACACCGCCCAGCGCAGAAAGCTTGCGCTTCATCGCATTGACCTCACCTGCGCTGATGTTGCGCGGGAGTTTCATCACATGCGTCGACAGCTTCTTGAGCGGGACCTGGCCCTCGGAGTCACCGATGACGATGTCGTAGATCGGCACATCCCCGGCGATGCGAGCCAGCTTCTTCTTCTCCTGCGCCATCAGGCTCTTCACCCGATGCGGAACGCCTTCCCCGACGAGCAGGAAACCGGGGCGTCCGAGCACCCGGTGGATCGCGTCCATCGAGGTCGTCCCCGCGACACCCGCCTCCACCTCCCACTGCCCGCGCATGCCCTCCAGCACCCAGGCGGCGGCACCGGGTTGCCCTTCGACCTGGCCGAAGGCTGCCTTCTGCGCCCTGCGCCCGAAGACGATCAACGCGACCAGGACGCCCAGCATGATGGCGAAGGGCAACATCACGAAGACGTTCAGGAACAGGATCGACGGGACCAGAACGACAGTGACGGTCACGACGAACACCAGGAGCATGACCCAGGGCAGCTTGGGGTCGCGCTCCTTGGTCATCTTGTAGCCCTGGATGATCGTCTTGATCTTTCCCTGGCCCCTGGCCGCCTTCTTGGCGGCCCTGGCCTGGCGCTTTGCCGCCCGGCCGGTCAGCGGGGCCGCCTTGCCGGGGCGAGAGGACGCAGAACCCCGGCGGGTCGACGAGTCGGTCGGGGGTGCTTTGGCCATGTCGGTCAGGATACGGCGACGACGCTGGGCGACACGTCGCCGGCGGCACGCAAGGCCCGCTGCTCGATCGCCTGCTCGTAGAGCCGTCCGGCGCGGTAGGAGGAGCGGACCAGCGGACCGGCCAGGACCCCCGCGAAGCCCAACCGCTGCGCCTGGGCCTGCAGGCTCACGAACTCGTCGGGGTGCACCCAGCGCTCGACCGGATGGTGACGCAGCGAGGGGCGCAGGTACTGGGTGATCGTGAGCAGGTCGCAGCCGGCGTCGTGCAGCCGCTGCATGGTCTCGACGACCTCGTCGATCTGCTCGCCCATGCCCAGGATCAGGTTGGACTTCGTGACCAGACCGTCCTCCCGTGCTGTGGTGATCACCGACAGCGAACGGTCGAACCGGAACCCCGGTCGGATTCGGCGGAAGATCCGGGGGACGGTCTCCACGTTGTGCGCCAGCACCTCGGGCCGCGCACCGAAGACCTCGGCCAGCTGGTCGGGCTGTGCATCGAAGTCGGGGATCAGCAGCTCGACGCCACATCCCGGTACGGCGGCATGGATCTGACGGACGGTCTCCGCGTACAGCCACGCGCCCCCGTCTGGTAGGTCGTCGCGGGCGACGCCGGTGACCGTGGCATAGCGCAGTTGCATCGTGGCGACGCTCTCGGCGACCCGGCGGGGCTCGTCTGCGTCGAAGTCCGCCGGCTTGCCGGTGTCGATCTGGCAGAAATCGCAGCGCCGGGTGCACTGGTCGCCGCCGATGAGGAAAGTCGCCTCACGGTCTTCCCAGCACTCGAAGATGTTCGGACAGCCGGCCGCCTCGCAGACCGTGTGCAAGCCCTCGCTCTTGACCAGGGACTTCAGCTGTTGATACTCCGGCCCGGTGCGCAGGCGGGTCTTGATCCACGGCGGCTTACGTTCGATCGGGGTCTGGGCGTTTCGGACTTCCAGGCGCAGCATGCGGCGACCGTCGGGTTCCACGGTCGGCGAAGCAGTCACTCGAACCAGCCTACGCCCGGAACCCGACGCCCCGTTCTGGTCTCCGACCTAGGAATCCTTGGACTTCTTGGTCGGCTCCTTGGCTGCGTGCTTGGCCGCTTCCTCGGCGTTGCCCGCGACGTCGTTGTCCTTGGTCGCGTCGATCATCTCCGACCAGGTCTCCTCCTGCGCCTGCGGTGAATCACCGACCTCGGTTCCCGTTTCGTGCGCGGAGTCGGCGAGCTTGCCGTGCAGCGGTCCATCGTTGTCCGGGGCGACGGCTTTGTAGTCGTCGGTCTTCTCAGCGATGGTGCCGTCACTGTCAGCGGTGACGCCGGGGTAGGGATCGTCAGTCGCCGGGGTGGCCGACGCGCCGCTGGCCGCAGCCGGTCGCGGGTCCTCGGTGTACTCGCGTACGGGGGAGTCCGATGGTGCACCCCACAGGTCGTCATCGGTCTTGGCACGGTTCTTGGCCACAACTGCCCCGACAACGCCGACGATGGCCAGTAGGAACGGCCAACGGCGACGCTTCTTCTCGGATCCGGAGGCTCCTGAGCGCCCGGCTGCCTTCGCCTGCGCCTTGGCCTCAGCGATCGCTGCCTTGGCGTCCTTTCGTGCCCCAACGGCGGTCTTCTTGGCCCGCTTGGCGTTCTTCTTGGCCCGCTTGGCGGTCTTCTTGGCGCTGCGCCTGCTGGCGTTGGCGATTTCGGCCCGCTTGGACTCGGCCTGTTCACGTGCGAGGGCGAGCCGTTCCTCAGCCTGCTCGCGGGCTGTGTCGAGCCCCTTCACTATGGCGCCCCGGGTTGCCTCGACCCGAGGAACGATTGCCTCTCGGGCTGCCTCGACGCGGGGGGACACGGCGTCGCGGGCCGCCTCGACCCGGGGCGCAAGGGCCTCCGCTGCGGCCTTCGTGGCCTCGTTCGCCGCGGTACGCACGTGACTGAATCCCTCGGACAGTTCCTCGCCGATGACCTGTCCTCGGCTCTTCCTTCCGAACACGTTCCACCTCCGGGTATGACAACACAGGGGCACCATCCTGCCCTGTCTGCCCCGGGATGACGACAGCCCTACCCCAGCCAACGCGGTGGTCAGCTTGCGCTGGCCGCTCAGCCCTACCTCAGCCAACGCGGTGGTCAGCTTGTGCTGGCCGCTCAGCCCTACCCCAGCCAACGCGGTGGTCAGCTTGCGCTGGCCGCTCAGCCCTACCTCCAAGGGGGTCTGGGTCGCCGAACAGGGAGACTTACGGCGGCAGGGTCCCAGGCTCGGTATAGTCGTCTTCATGCGCCGGTTCTCGCTTCTTCCGAGGCCGTGCTGAGCCAACGGTCCCCGCGACCAGCCCAGCACGGCAGCCCCTCTCTGCGAGGGGTTTTTTGTTGCCCGGACACGTCAAGCGAGGAGCCGTCACGATGAGCGAGGTAGTGGTCTCTCCCCCGTCACCCGAGGCGAGCCCTCGGCCCGACCCGGACACACCGCCGCATCGGTACACCGCCGCACTGGCGGGTCGGATCGAGCAGAGTTGGCAGGATCGCTGGGAGGCAGAGGGGACCTTCGCGGCTCCCAATCCGGTCGGTGACCTGTCCGACGGATTCGATGAGCGAGCGGGGCAACGACCGAAGCTCTACGTCAACGACATGTTCCCGTACCCGTCTGGCGAGGGCCTGCATGTCGGCCACCCGTTGGGCTACATCGGCACCGACGTCTACTCCCGGTACACGCGCATGCTGGGTTACAATGTCCTGCACACGATGGGCTTTGACGCGTTCGGCCTGCCGGCCGAGCAGTTCGCCGTCGAGACCGGTCAGCATCCACGAATCACCACTGAAGCCAACATCGTCACGATCCGAGGGCACCTGCGCCGGTTGGGGCTCGGTCATGACAGCCGGCGCTCGGTGGCCACGATGGATTCCAGCTACTACAAGTGGACGCAATGGATCTTCAAGCAGATCTTCTCGGCCTACTACGACGAGGAGGCCGGGCGGGCCAGGCCGATCGAGGCGTTGACCGCGGAGTTGGATGCCGGGATCCGGCAGCCGGCGCTGGGCACGAATCCCGGCAACTCACCGTGGGCGGAACTGACTGCGGCCCAGCGGCACTCGGTCGTGGACGCGCACCGGTTGGCCTATCTGGACGAGGCGCCGGTCAACTGGGCTCCCGGCTTGGGCACGGTCGTGTCCAACGAGGAGGTCACCTCCGACGGCCGCAGCGAGCGGGGCAACTTTCCGGTCTTCCGACGCCCGTTGAAGCAATGGAAGATGCGGATCACTGCCTACGCCGACCGTTTGCTGGCGGATCTGGACGCCCTCGAGTGGCCCGAGTCGATAAAGGTCATGCAGCGCAACTGGATCGGACGTTCTACTGGGGCGATCATCGCCTTCGACACCGGCGGCTTCGACAACGGCGACGGTCCGAAGATCGATGTCTTCACGACCCGGCCAGACACCTTGTTCGGCGCAACCTACATCGTGCTCGCCCCAGAACACCCTCTGGTCGAGGAGCTGACCGCCACCGACTGGCCGGACTGGGTAGCCGAATCGTGGCGGGGTGACGGCGGCAGACCAGCCGAAGCGGTTGCGGCATACCAGAAGTCGGCAAGCCGGCGCTCAGAGCTGGAACGGCAGAGCGACCAGCGGGTCAAGAGTGGTGTCTTCCTGGGCACTTACGCCACGAATCCCGCGACCGGCGAAGAGATCCCGATCTTCATCGCCGACTACGTGCTGACCGGATATGGCACCGGAGCGATCATGGCGGTGCCCGGTCAGGACGAGCGGGACTGGGAGTTCGCCGAGGCCTATGGCCTGCCGATCGTCCGTACGGTCGCGCCGCCGGAAGGCTTCGAGGGTAGGGCGTACATCGGCGATGGTCCGGCGATCAACTCGGCCAGCGATTCTCTGGACCTGAACGGGATGGGCGTGGCACAGGCCAAGGCGGCGATGATCGCCTGGTTGTTCGAAAGCGGTCATGGTCAGGCGCGCACGACTTATCGCCTGCGGGACTGGCTGTTCTCCCGCCAGCGTTATTGGGGGGAGCCGTTTCCGATCGTCTATGAAGACGACCGGCCGATCGCCGTACCGGATGTCGCTTTGCCGGTCCTGCTACCCGACGTCGAGGACTACTCGCCCCGCACTTTCGCCGATGACGACGTCACCAGCGAGCCCGAGGCGCCGCTGGCTCGGGCCAGCGAATGGTTGACCGTCGAGTTGGATCTCGGCGACGGCCCCAAGACCTACCGCCGCGAGACCAGCACGATGCCCAACTGGGCAGGTTCCTGTTGGTACGAGCTGCGCTATCTGGATCCGCACAACGACACGGTGTTCTGCGATCCCGAGATCGAGAAGTACTGGATGGGTCCGCGCGAGAAAGGCGACATCGGAGGCGTCGATCTGTACGTAGGCGGCGCCGAACACGCTGTCCTGCATCTGCTCTACGCCCGGTTCTGGCACAAGGTCCTGTTCGACCTGGGTCACGTCTCCAGTAGCGAGCCGTTCCGTCGTCTGGTGAACCAGGGGATGCTGCAGGCTCCGGCCTACACAGATGAGCGCGGGATGTATGTCGATGCCTCCCGGGTCGTATCCCGCCAGGGTGAGTTCTTCTACGAGGACACCGCCGTACGGCAGGAGTTCGGCAAGATCGGCAAGAGCCTCAAGAACATGATCACGCCGGACGATATGTTCGCCGACTACGGTGCGGACACGTTTCGGCTGTACGAGATGTTCACCGGACCCCTGGATCAGTCGCGGCCCTGGGATCCCAAGGCCGTGATCGGGATGCTGCGGCTGTTGCAGCGCCTGTGGCGACTGGTCGTCGATGAACAGACCGGCGCGGTGCGCGTCGGTGATCATCCGGTCGACGCCGCGAGCCTGCCCGTCCTGAACCGGGTGATCGAGGGCGTGCGTGGCGGCATGGAGTCACTGCGGTTCAACATCGCGATCGCCCGGATCACCGAACTGGTCAATCACGCCACCCAGACTTACGCCGATCGGGCGATTCCGCGAGGCATGGCCGAGCCGCTGGTGCTGATGATCGCCCCGCTGGCTCCGCACATCGCCGAGGAGCTCTGGTCGCGGATGTGGCATACCGAATCGTTGGCGCGCCACGACTTCCCGACCGCCGATCCGCAGCACCTGGTCGAGGACACCGTGGAGATCGCTGTTCAGGTGAACGGGAAGCTACGCGGCAGCGTCACCGTCCCGTCGGATGCTGATGGCGAGGCGATGGAATCGGCGGCACGCCAGGATTCCAACGTGATCGCACATCTCTATGGAGCCGAGGTGCGCCGGGTGATCTTCGTGCCGGGCAAGCTCGTCAACTTCGTGATCGGATAGGTCGGGCGGTCGGACACCTCGGGCAATGTGCGAGAACCTGCAGAAGTCGAGGGGGAAACTGCCGATTTCCGCACATTGCTCGCGCGCGTAAGTTCTGCCTCTATCTAGGGGCGAGGTTCCCGGTTGTAGGCCGCACGCGCCCACAAGTATCCGACCATTGTGATGGCCAGGCACCAGCGACAGCGATGATCGCGCTGCTGCCGATGGCGGTGCCGAGCAACAGACCTCGAAGGGTCTCGATCACCGAAGTGAACGGCTGGAACTCGGCGAACCAGCGCAGTCCGGTCGGCAGGGAGTCCGTCGGCACGAACCCGCTCCCTAGGAAGGGCAGCAGGACCAGCGGCATCGGAAGGTTGCTTGCGGTCTCGACGCTCTTCGAGACCATGCCCAAGGCCACCGAGAGCCAGATCAGCGCGATGGAGATGATCAAGAGGACACCCGTGGTGGCGATCCACTCGACCAGGTCAGCGGTGGGACGGAACCCGACGAACAGCGCGACGCCGAGCACGACGGCCATGCCCAGCATCGTCTGGATGAGGCTTCCGACGACGTGGCCGGTCAGGACCGAGGCTCGGGAGATGGCCATCGTGCGGAATCGAGGGACGATTCCTTCGGTCATGTCCATGGCCACCGATATCGCCGTGCCCTGCGCGGCCGCAGCCACCGTCATCAGGATGATTCCGGGTGCCCGCGCCGACAGCTTCGCAGACACGGACTGGGCGAAGATCGTCGAGTTGTACGGCCCGCTGCCCACACTCGAGCCGAGTCCCACGATCGCGCTCGGTAGGTCTCTAGCACTGTCCTATGTAGATGGTCCGGCTGCAGGGCTGACCGATCTGGACGAGGTGATGAACATCAGTCGCTTGGACGGGTATTGCTACGCCCATGCCACCCGGGCTCAACTGCTCGACCGACTTGGCCGTACCCATGACGCGCGGCGGGCGTGGGTACGCGCCGCGTCCACTGCCCGTACGGACGCCGAGCGCGAGTACTTCCAACGCCGGGAGAGCCGGTGACTGACGGCTCAGGCGGCGCGCGCGTGCTCCGGGGAGAGGACCTCACCCAGCCGGTGCTCGACCAGCGGGAGGATCTCCTCGACGGTGACGTCACGTCCGAGTTCCTTGCTCAACGAGGTCACTGACGCGTCGCTGATGCCGCACGGGACGATCCGGTCGTACGCGCTCAGGTCCGGATTGCAGTTGATCGCAAACCCGTGCATCGTCACCCCGCGCGAGACCCGGATTCCGATCGCTGCGAGCTTGCGATCGGGCCGATCCCCGACGGCGGGCAGCCACACCCCGCTTCTCCTGGCGATCTGTCCGGCCGGCACACCGAGATCAGTGCACACCTTGATCAGGCCGTCCTCCAATCGCCGAACATATGCCACGACGTCCAACGGCTGCGCCAGGGCGATGATCGGGTACCCGACCAGCTGCCCCGGCCCGTGCCAGGTGATCTTGCCGCCGCGATCGACGTCCACGACCGGTGTCCCGTCGCTCGGACGCTCGAAAGGCTCGGTCCGCTTACCGGCGGTGTAGACGGCTGGGTGCTCCAACAGCAACACCGTGTCCGGGGACCGATCGTCCACGCGACGGGAATGCAGATGCTGCTGGCGCTCCCAGGCTTTCCGGTAGTCCACCGAGCCGGCCCAGATGAACACGAGAGGGGCAGTCATGCCTTCAGGTTAGCCGTCCGGAGGGGACCGGTCCGAGCGACCAGACCCGGTCTGCCGAACCGCCACCAGCTGTCAATAAAGTGTTTCCCGATCAGTCGTTGGTGAGCTGACGACGCCGCCGCGCCGGACCTCGCTGGTCGGCGGATTCCCGCCATCAACCTGGACGTCCAGCCGGGCGAAGCCAGCCACCTTGTTGCCGGGATGAAACCGAGCGGCCGGGCGAAGCCAGCCCACCTGCTGGCTGGGGTAAACCGAGCGGCCGGCGAAGACAGCCCACCCGATGGCCAGGGTCAAACCGTAGTCTGGGGCGCGGTGCGCGAGATCGTCGTTTTCAGTGGCAACGCCCATCCCAAGTTTGCGCAGCGAATCTGTGCTCACCTCGGGGTGGAGCTCTCGCACGCCTCGATCATCCGGTTCAGCAACGACTGCCTGCAGGTTCAACTCCAGGCGAACTGCCGGCAACGCGACGTCTACGTCGTACAGCCGCTGGTCCCGCCCACCCAGGAACACCTGATGGAACTGCTGCTGATGCTGGACGCGGCTCGTGGAGCCTCGGCGTCGCAGATCACGGCCGTGATCCCGCACTACGCCTACGCCCGCTCGGACAAGAAGGACGCCTCGCGGATCTCGATCGGCGGGCGGCTGGTGGCGGATCTGTTGATCACCGCGGGTGCCAATCGGGTCATCACGATGGCCCTGCACGCTCCGCAGGTGCACGGCTTCTTCGGCGTGCCGGTCGACCACCTGACCGCCATCGGGGAACTCGCAGAACATTTCCGGGGCCGTGACCTGAGCGAGACGGTCGTGGTCTCGCCGGACCTCGGGAATGCCAAGACCGCAACCCAGTTCGCCCGTCTGCTCGGTACCCCGGTCGCGGCCGGAAGCAAGCGACGGCTGGCCGACGACCGGGTGATCATCGACGCCATCGTCGGTGATGTCGCCGGCAGGCACGCGATCGTGCTCGACGACGAGATCGCGACCGGAAGTTCCATCGTCGAACTGCTCGACAAGCTCTCCGCAGACGGTGCCACCGGCGCCTCGGTCGCCTGTACGCACGGACTGTTCACAGGTAAGGCGGCTGACCTGCTGGGCCGCCATCCGATGGTCACCGAGGTGGTCACGACCGACACGGTTCCGCCGCCCGACCAGCCGTGGGAGCATCTGCAGGTGCGATCGGTCGCGGACCTGTTCGCCGAGGCCATCCAGCGCAGTCACGTCGGGGAGTCGGTGAGCAGTCTCTTCGACGGGGTCGACCCCGCGCACGGTCCGCCGCAACAACCCCTGCCCTTTGGCTGAGTCGGTGCGGGTCGGGCTGTGGACAGTCCCGACGGGGTGGTGCGGTCCCCGCCTAGCGTGTTCGGATGCAGCGATGCCTCGATGGATTCACCGTGCTCGAGCTGGTCGGCTTCGGCGCAACCGGCGAAGTGTGGCGCGCCCGACCCGACGGCGGCGGCGCCGACGTGGCGCTGAAGTGGCTCACCGCCGCGACGGTGGACACCGAGATGCTGGCTGCCTCCCGACTCCGTGATTTCAACCACCCACATGTGGCCCGAATGATTGACCTCCGCTGGGACGAATCCTGCGTGGTCCTGGTGCAGGAGTTCGTCGCAGGAGTCAGCCTCGCCGCGCTGCTGGCCGAGCGGGGGCGGCTGGGCAGCGCCGAGGTCGTGACCCTACTGACTCCGGTTGCGGACGCGTTGGGTGCAGCCCACGCGGCCGGACTGTTGCACGGCAGTCTCACACCATCCGCGATCCTGCTGACCCCTGACGGGCGGCCAGTCGTCACCGACCTCGGGATCTGGCCCAGCTTGACCGGTATCCCGTCGGGAACGGCGCGATTGGAGTATCTCGATCCGTCCGTGGCACGGGGTGGCCCGCTGACGGCGGCAGCGGACGTGTTCGGGGTTGCGGCTATCGGCTTTCATGCCGTGACCGGCGGCCCACCCTGGGCAGGGGGCACCGGCGCCGATACCTGGCAGCTGGCCGCTGAGGGTGCCGGGGACGCCGAGCTCCTGCGGCTGCAGACCGGGGTGCCCGGACGACTGGCCGACGTGCTCGCCCGTGGCCTGTCCGATCAACCGGAACGACGGGGCAGCGCTCAGGACTTCGCCGCCGACGTACGAGCCGCACTCGAACCCGAGCCGCTGCATCTGGCCGGGCCTGTGCAGTGGCCCGATCTCCCCCCGATTGAACCCTCGGAGACAGCAGATCAGGACTCCGCGGTGCCCGAACCCGCTCCGATGGACATCGCAGGTGCGGTACGCCGTGGCAACTCGGCCCGCCATGCCGCGACACCGGGTGCCCGACGAGAGCGGGCCCCACTGGCCGGTGCCGTCCTCGGCATCTCAAACCCACCACCCTCCAGGCTTTCGGCGGCAGCCCACATCGTTCCGCGGCGGGCCGTTGTCGCAGCCCTCGTCGCCTTGACGGCACTGACCGTCCTCGTCCTCGGCCTTGGCTGGAACGCCTCGGATGCAGTTCCGGCGCAGGCGGGTGGACCTGTCGGTGCGGCATCGAGCCAGTCAGCTGCAGACCGGTCGGCAGATGCGGCCGACGCCACCGCAGCCGGGCTCGATGAGCGGGCCGTCCCGGACTCACCGCAGGCGTGGGCAGCCCTGCTGGCCCTGTTGTATGAGCGCCGCGCCCTTGCCTTCGTGACCGGCGCGGTCGAGCTACTGGACCAGGTGTTCACAGCCGACAGCCCACAGTTGGTCGCCGACACCGCAGAGCTGACCCGCCTGGCGCAAGCGGGGCAGGTTCTACGCGGCTTCGCCCCGCGCGTGCTGGAAGTCAGCGAGGTAAGCGTGCTAAACACCGGTTACGCGAGCCTGCAGATCATCGACGAATTCGGCGGGTACGAGACCGTGCCCGCGCTCGACTCGCGCGCAGCGGCCTTGGCCGACCATGCCGGACGTGGACCGACCGCGGTGGCGATGACCATGACCTTGACCGAGGACGGCTGGCGGGTCCAGACAGCGCAGCGCCTCAGCTGACCAGTCAGGTAGCGGTGATGTCCTCGAGCGCTTCGCGCAGGGTCGGGTGGGTGAACCGGAACCCGGCCTCGGTCAGGACACCGGGGAGGGCCCGAGGAACCCGCAGGATCCCTTCGTCGGCGAAGTCGCCGATCACGATCCGCAGGACGAACGACGGGACGGTGGCCAGGGTGGGTCGGTGCAGCACTGCGCCCAGTGTCTTCGTGAACTCGGCATTGGTGACCGGTTCCGGGCCGCTTAGATTCACCGGGCCGGACAGCTCGGAGTCGATCAGCATCCGCAGCGCCGCAACCTCATCGTGCAGGCTGATCCACGGCCAGTACGCTCGGCCGTCGCCGATCCGGCCGCCCACCCCTAGCCGAAAAAGCGGCAGGAGTCGATCCATGACGCCCCCGCGACGGGCGAGGACGAGCCCGCTGCGTGGATGCACGACCCGTACGCCGGCGTCACGGGCCGGATCTGCTGCGGCCTCCCAGCGCTGACATACCTCCGCCAGAAAACCCGCACCGTTGGGGTCGCTCTCGTCGACCGGCCGATCGCCAGTGTCTGTTCCGTAGTAGTGCACGCCGGATGCGGAGATCAGGAAGCGCGGCCGGTTGACCGCCGCCGCGAGCGCCTTGGCTACTGCGGCTGTGCCGTTGACCCGGCTGTCGAGCAACTCGCGCTTGCGTGACTGTGTCCAGCGCTTGTCGCCGATGCCGGCCCCGGCCAGATGAACGACTCCGTCGATGTCGGCGAGGTCGGTCGGGTCCAGGCGCCGCGACGAGGGATCCCACCGGACCTCGTCGGCCGAGCGCGGAGCACGCCGTACGAACGAGACGACCTGGTGACTGTCGGCGCGGAGCGAGGCGCTCACGGCGGTACCGATCAGCCCCGAGGCGCCGGTGATCGCAACCTTCACGTGCGCTGCCTCGCGACCGCACGAGCGCCGAGGGTCAGGACAGTCCCAACGACGACTCGAAGTCGCCGGCCTCGAGACGGTCTTTTGTGGTCACCAGGAACCGTGCGGCATCTGCGCCGTCCACGATCCGGTGGTCATAGGTCAGGGCCAGATAGACCATCGAGCGGACGGTGATGATCTCGCCCAGATCCGGATCGTCCACCACGACCGGACGCTTCACGACTGTCCCGGTTCCAAGGATCGCCACCTGCGGCTGGTTGATGATCGGAGTGTCGAACAGCGCCCCGCGGCTGCCGGTGTTTGTGAGCGTGAACGTCCCACCTCCCAGTTCGTCCGGCGTGACCTTGTTGTTGCGGGTCCGGTCGGCCAGATCGGCGATCTTCCGGGCGATGCCGCCCAGATTGAGGTCCCCCGCGTTGTGGATGACTGGGACGAGCAGGCCGCGCTCTGTGTCGACGGCGATGCCGAGGTTCTCGCTCTCGTGGTAGGTGACCGTCCCAGCTTCTGAGTCGATCGAGGAGTTCACCATCGGATGGGCTTTGAGCCCTTCGACCGCCGCCAGGGCGAAGAAGGGCAAGAAGGACAGCTTCACACCCTCGCGAGCCAGGAACTCCTGCTTGACCCGATCACGCAGGCGCGCGACGCGCGTCAGGTCGACTTCGACCACGGTGGTCAGCTGCGCGCTCACCTGAAGGGACTCGGTCATCCGCCGGCCGATCAGCGCACGAAGTCGGGTCAACTTCTCGGTACGCCCGCGCTTGCTCGCGTCCGGCGAGGGAGCCGCGGTTGGCGACATGGCAGCGGGTGCGGCCGGTGCCGCTTCCTGCTGCGTGGCTGCGGCGGGCTGCGACGATGCTGGGGCCCCGGCTGTCCGGGTTGCGCCGCTCGCTGCTTCGAGCACGTCCTGTTTGCGGATCCGCCCACCTACACCGGTCCCGGTCACCGACCCGAGGTCGACCTCGTGTTCAGCCGCCAGTTTGCGGACCAACGGAGTGACGTAGGCGCCGCCCTCAGCGGTGGCCCCCGATGCGTGGCTCGGTGCGCTGTCCTGTGCAGGTTGCTCGGACTCGGCCGGAGGCGCCGGGAATTCGCTCGGCGGTTGCGCATCCGGCGCTGCATCGACCTCCTCGCGGGGTGCCGGTGGCGGTTCCGCGGCTTCAGGTTCTGCAGCCTCCGGCTCCTGGGCTTCCGACTCTGCAGCCTCCGGTTCTGCCGCTGTCTCCGGCTGGGTTTGGGTCTGGGTCTGGGCGGGTGCAGGGGCCGCTTCGGAGTCGTCACCGGATCCGATGACCGCGAGCTCGGCACCCACCTGGACCGTTTCGTCCTCGCCCACCGCGATGGACAGCAGTGTGCCGCTGGTCGGCGCTGGTATCTCGGTGTCCACCTTGTCCGTGCTGACCTCGAGTAGTGGTTCATCAGCCTCGACGCTGTCTCCGACCGACTTCAGCCAGCGGGTGACGGTGCCCTCCGTCACGCTCTCGCCGAGGGCCGGCATCGTCACCGACGTACCGGAAGCTGCCGCACCTGAACTGCTGCCACCGCCGTCGGTCTCGCTGCGCTCCTCCGGGGCGGACGCCTCGGCGGCCGCCGGTTGGGGCTGCTCGGCGGGCGCGTCAGCTGGCTCCGCATCACCTGGCGCGGGCTCAGCCGGCTCCGAGCCAGCCGGAGCTTCCTCGGACTGCCCCTGCTGGGCCTGGTCTGGATCGGCCGGCGACTGCTCGTCGGACTGCCCCTGGTCCGACGACTGCTCGGCGCCATCGGAATCCGCGGACCCGGCGTCCTCGTCGGCGTTCCCGATGATCGCGAGCTCGGCGCCGACCTGCACGGTCTCGTCCTCGGCCACCATGATCTTGCGCAGCACCCCGCTGGCCGGCGAGGGAATCTCGGTGTCCACCTTGTCGGTACTGACCTCGAGCAATGGCTCGTCGGCCTGAACCTCTTCGCCCTCCTGCTTCAGCCATCGGGTGACCGTGCCCTCGGTGACGCTCTCGCCCAGCTGGGGCATGGTGACGGACGTCGGCATGGCGGTGGTGGCTCCTTCAGTTTGTGTTGGAGGTCTTTGAGTGCGGATCAGCCGTGTACGTGCAGAGGCTTGCCGGCCAGCGCCAGGTGTGCCTCGCCGAGTGCCTCGGATTGGGTGGGGTGCGGATGGATGAGGCTCGCGACCTCGTCGGGCAACGCTTCCCAGTTGTAGATCAACATGGCCTCGGCGATCAGCTCACCGACCCGGGACCCGACCATGTGGACGCCGACGACCGGGCCGTTCTTCTCCCGGATGACCCGTACCGCGCCCTGGGTCTTGAGGATCTGGCTCTTGCCGTTGCCGCCCAGGTCGTAGGTCAACGCCTCGATCTCGCCATACTTCTGGCTTGCCTGCGCCTCGGTCAATCCGACCGAGGCGACCTCGGGTTCGGAGTAGGTGATCCGCGGGACGCCGGCGTAGTCGATCGGCACGACCGGCAGCCCAGCCAGCCGCTCGGCGACGAGGATCCCCTCGCCGAAGCCGACGTGAGCTAGCTGCGGTGTCGGGATCAGGTCCCCCACCGCGGAGATGGTCGCGACCGAGGTCTGACACAACTCGTCCACGACCACGAAATCGCGGTCCAGGATCACGCCGTTCTCCTCGTACCCGAGACCGTCCGAGACCGGGCCGCGGCCGACGGCCACGAGCAACAGTTCGGCCTCGATCGTCTTGCCATTCTCGAGGGATACCTGCACGCCGTTGTCGGTCGTAGTTACGCCGGAGAACCGGCTGCCGAGTTCGAAGCCGATCTTGCGCTTACGGAAGGCTCGCTCCAGAAGCTTGGACGAGGACTCGTCCTCCAGGGGCACCAGGTGCGGCAGGGCATCGACGATCGTGACGTCGGCACCAAAGGACTTCCAGACGCTGGCGAACTCACATCCGATCACCCCTCCGCCCAGGATGACCACCGATGCCGGAATGTGCTCCAGCCGCAGCGCATGGTCGCTGGTGATCACTTGTTGGCCGTCGATCTCCAGGCCAGGCAGTGACCGGGCGTAGCTCCCGGTGGCCAGCAGTACGTGCCTGCCCTCGTAGGTCTGTTCGCCGACCTGGACGGCCGTCTGAGAAACCAGCCGGCCTTCGCCCTCCACGTAGGTGACCTTGCGAGCCTTGACCAGGCCTTGCAGCCCCTTGTAGAGCCGCGCGGTTACGCCGTCCTTGTAGGCGTTGACGCCGGCCATGTCGATCCCGGCGAGTGTCGTCTTGACACCGAACTGTTCACCTTCCCGCGCGCTGTCTGCGACCTCGGCGGCGTGCAGGAGCGCCTTGGTCGGGATACAGCCGCGGTGCAGGCAGGTGCCGCCGACCTTGTCCTTCTCGATCAAAACCACCGACATGCCGAGCTCCGCCGCCCGGAACGCCGCCGCGTAACCGCCCGATCCACCTCCGAGGATGACCAGATCCGCTGGACTGGTGCTCGGCTCGCTCAGTGACATGACGTGCTCCGCACGTGCGCGCCCTGGGGCGCTGTGTTCGCTGCGCTCCCTGCTCGTACCTCGCTGCGATGCTCGCTCACTGTGTCACTCCGTGCTCCGCACGGGCGTTCGCTGCGCTCCTCGCT
>JBPCPI010000251.1:0-11425 GCA_050999295.1 Geodermatophilaceae bacterium
GATCGCCTCGGTGCAACCCTCGAAGAGCTCCGGGTGGTTGTCGACGAGCCAACGGGCGCCGAACTTGCCGCCGGCCTCCTCGTCGGCGACAAACGCGAGCACGATGTCGCGCGGTGGCAGGTAACCCTCGCGATGCCATTGCCGGACGACGGCCAGCGTCATCGCGTCCATGTCCTTCATGTCAACCGCGCCGCGGCCCCACAGGTAGCCGTCGCGCTCCTCACCGGAGAAGGGATGCACGCTCCACTCGGCGGGTTCGGCCGGTACGACGTCCAGGTGGCCGTGGATCAGCAGCGCATCCCGAGTCCGGTCCTGGCCGGCGATCCGGGCGACGATGCTTGCCCGGTTCTTGGCCGATTCGAGAATGGTCGTCTCCAGCCCGATCTCATCGAGCTTTGCGGCAACGTACTCAGCCGCGACCCGTTCCCCCGCGCTGGTCTCGGTGTCTCCGGTGTTGGTCGTGTCGATGCGGATCAGGTCGGAGCAGAGCTCGACAACCTCGTCCTGCGCGGTCTGGGTCCTGGGCATCGTTGCCATGGGCCTTCCTACCACCGGTCCCCGTTCGAGACCTCACCCCTTCGGTATCGTGGCTCGCTGCACCTGTTCGCTAGGTGCATGTAGTCCGGGTGGCGGAATGGCAGACGCGCTAGCTTGAGGTGCTAGTGCCCTTTAACGGGCGTGGGGGTTCAAGTCCCCCCTCGGACACCCCTTCGAACACCCTCTCGAACCAGCGCCGCTCAGAATGGCGCGATGACCATCAGGCCAAGGCTCTGGGCAGCGCTGGTCTGGCGGCTGTCGTAGGTCAGAATCGCCTCTGCTCCCAGTCGAACTGCCAGAGCCAGGTGCAGCGCATCCAGGGTCCGAAGGCGCCGACCGGGAAGCAGGCCCGCTTCGTGGTAGAGCGACCGCGGCGACTCGTAGAGGTCGAATCGAGCCAACACGGCTGACACCCAAGCCTGCTCGAAGTCGTCGCGGACGGCGATTCTGCGCAGCTCCGTTTCCAGGAGCATGCTGGACGCGATCGGAGTCTCCTCGGCCGCGAGACCGTCAAGATAGCCGGCAAGCGGCGCCGACTCAGGTTCGTCGATGATGAGTTTCGCAGCAGCCGAGGTGTCGATGTAGTACACGCGGAGCTAACGCTCGCCGCGCAGGTCGTCCAGACTGTCTTGCACGGAGTGCTCCAGCTGCAGCCGCGGCAGCGTGGCGAAGCCACCCGATTCGGTTGCCTTGCGCACTCTCAATCCATCCCGATCGTCTGCGGGCGGCACCAGGATTGCAACCACCTCGCCACGGTTAGTGACCGCGATGGTCTCCCCGTGAGCCACCTCCCGGAGAACCGAGCTGCTGTTGTTGCGCAGTTCCCGATGCGGGATGGTTCTCGTCATGTAGCAACTGTAGCAAGAGCTGACGCCACATGAACGTCGATCAGTCCAACTGGCTGCCCTAACGCGTGTCGGCGTGCGACAGAGCCGTTCGCCTGGTCAGCAGGCCGTCGAACAGGTCGCCGTGTTCCTCGACCCGGGCGAGGACCTCGGAGGCTAGGAACCGGAGGTCACCGGGCGACCGGCAGTCCTCGACCTCGTCCCAGGTGATCGGCGTGGACACGGTGGGTTGCGGCCGGGCCCGCAGCGAGTACGGCGCGACCGTGGTCTTGGCCGGGTTGTTCTGGCTCCAGTCGATGAAGACCTTGTCCGGGCGCAGGTGCTTGGCCATCTGCGAGACGATCAGGTCGGGGTGCTCGGCGGCCAGTCGTTCGGCCAGAGCCTTGGCGTAGCTGCTCGTCCGGTCGTGGTCGCGCACCTGCACTCCGACATAGAGCTGCATTCCCTTGGAGCCGGACGTCTTGGCGTACGCTGTCAGCCCGTCTTCGGCCAGTATCTCGCGTACGAGTAGCGCTACCTTGGTGCACTCCACGATGGTGGCCGGTGGCCCGGGGTCGAGGTCGAAGACCATGAGGTCCGGCGCGAGAACCTGCTTCTTGGCCCCGACCCGCCACTGCGGGACATGCAGTTCCAGCGCCGCGAGGTTGGCCGCCCAGACGATGCTCGGCAGGTCGTTGAGGATCGCGTAGTCCAGTTCGGTGCGGTCCTTGGTGCTTCGGGTGGCCGGGAGGACAGCGTGGGTGAGCCAGTCCGGACCGTTGCGCGCGGTGTTCTTCTCGAAGAAGGACTGGCCCTCGACGCCGTCGGGATAACGCTTGAACGTGACCGGACGGCCCTTGAGGTAGGCCAGCATCGTCGGACCGACGGTGGCGTAGTAGTCGATCACGTCGGCCTTGGACCAGCCGATCTCGGGGTAGAGGATCTTCTGGAGGTTGGTCACGCCGAGGGTGCGCTCCCCTACCCGTACCCGCACCTTCGCACCCGCCATGACCGGCATTCTGCCGTGATCGCGGTGCCATACCGGATTTCGACGGCCCGGCTACTCCGACTCGTCCACCACGTCCTCGGGGGACAGTTCATCGCGCAGGCCGCGCCAGACCGGATGCCGCAACCGTCCCGAGGAGCCCCATTCGGCGTAGGACGCCTCGCCGACCAGCACCGGTTCGACCCACTGCGGCTTCTTCCCGGCCGTCGGTGGGATCGCCTCGTTGAAAGGCGAAGTCCTGCGACTGTGCCGGCGCAGCACCCGGCCCAGGTCATCGAGCATCTGGTCGGTCAGACCGGTCCCCACGCTGCCGATGAACCGGAGACCATCCTCTTCAGGGATCCCGAGCAGGATCGACCCGAGGCCCCCGGCCCGGCGTCCGGCGCCCGGTAGCCAGCCCCCGATGACCCCGGACTGCGTGCGAACGTTCTTCACCTTGCGCCACAACGGGCTTCGTTGCCCCGGCCGGTAGGGCGAGTCGAGCTTCTTGGCCAGGATGCCTTCGAGCTTGTACTCCCGGCTGGCAGCCAGCACGTCCGCCCCGCCACCGGACCACCACGGAGTCACCTGCCAGTGCGGACCCTCCGGCACGACGTCTGCCAGCAGCGCGCGGCGCTGCTCGTACGGGAGACCGACAGCAGATCGTCCGGCGGCATAGAGGAGATCGAAGATCAGGTACGTCACCGGAGCCGACTCCGCAAGTTTCTTGGCTCGAGTCGCGTCCCCGACGTGCATCCGGTGCTGCAGGGCACCGAAGTCCGGCCGCCCATCAGTACCCAGGCGCACGACCTCCCCGTCCAGCACGACATCGACAGGGCCCATGGCGATCCCCAATCCACCCAGTTCCGGATAGTTGGCGGTGATGTCGCTGCCCTTGCGCGAGCGCAGGCGGAGCGCCGTCCCGTTGACCGTGCCGATCGCCCGGACGCCGTCCCACTTCATCTCGTACGCCCACGCGGCGTCCTCGCGGGGAAATGGCAACTCGCCCGGGACCGCCATCATCGGCTCGATCCGGTCCGGAACCGCGACGTAGTCAGGATCACTCGGTGGATCCAGGCGCCGGATGTTCCACTGCTTGTCCCCTTCGACCGGGAACAGCGCGTACCGGCCGGTGATCTTCTCGCCGGACAGATCGACGATCACGTGTCGCTCGTCCCACTTCTCGGTCGAGTAGGTGCCGGTGTCGTAGACGGTCATCGGGCCCCCGCCGTACTCCCCCGCCGGGATCTCGCCAGAGAAGGTCAGGTACTCCATGGGGTGGTCCTCGGTGTGTACGGCCAGCCGGGAATCGCCGGGCGCGGGCGGCAGGCCGCGAGGGACCGCCCACGAGGCGAGCACCCCGTCTCGCTCCAGGCGCAGGTCCCAGTGCAGCCGCCGCGCGTGATGCTCTTGGATGACGAACACCGATCCGTGCTTGCAGGTGTCGTCGTGCCGGTCCGGGATGGGTTCTGGCGTACGGTCGGCGCGTCGCTTACGGCGATAGGTCGCCAGCCGATCCGGCGAGGGCATCTTGGGTGTGGCTGGCTAGGCCGAACGCCGGCGTTGGGTGCTCGCGGCAGCCTTCTTGGCCGGGGCCTTCTTCGCCGCGGCCTTGGGTGCGGCCTTCTTGGCGGTCGCCTTCTTCGCCGGAGCGGACTTGCCGGCCGCCTTCTTCGCGGTCGTCTTCGTCGCCGAAGTCTTCGCCGAAGTCTTCGCCGTGGCCTTCTTCGCCGCTGGCCGCGACGTACCAGCGTCCTCATCGTCAGCGTCCATGCTGGCGTTGGAGCTTGTCGATTTCGCCGGCGCTGGGCTGCCCTTTGCCCTGGCGACGCTGGCCCGCAGTGCGCTCATCAGATCGACGACCTGGCCGCCGCTGTCCTCCTCGACTTCGGGCTCGGGAGTGTGCACCTGTCCGCCGGCCTGTTTGGCATCGATGAGAGAGGTCATCGCCTCCCGGTAGTCGTCGCTGAACTCCTCTGGGTCGAAATCGGCCACCATCGACTCGACCAGCGACTCGGCCATCTTCAACTCCTGCGGCCGTACCGCGATGTCCTCGTCGAGGAAGCCGAACTCGGTCTCCCGGATCTCGTCCGGCCAGCGCATCGTGTGCAACACCAGGACGCCGTCGCGAACGCGGATGGCGGCCAACGCCTCCCGCTGCCGGATGGCGATCTTGGTCAACGCCATCCGCCCGGACTTCTCCAGGGCCTCCCGTAGCAGCACGTACGGCCGTACGGCGGGGCCGGTGTCCGGCTCCAGGTAGTAGGTCTTCTCATAGAGGATCGGATCGATCTGCTCGCCTGGGACGAACTCGATCACATCGATCGAGTGCTTGGTGCCCAATGGCATGTCGTCGAGGTCCTCGTCGGTCAGGATGACCAACTGACCGTCGGGCAGCTCGAAGCCCTTGGCGATGTCGGCGTAGGCCACCTCCTCGCCGTCGATCGAGCAGACCCGCTTGTACTTGATCCGCCCGCCGTCCTCGCGATGGACCTGGTGAAAGCGGACGTCCTTGTCCTCGGTCGCGGAGTACATGCGCACACCGATACTCACCAGGCCGAAGGAGACCGCGCCCCGCCAGATAGACCGCATATCGGCAGGTTACTGCTGACCGGACTGGCCGGGAGGCGGCCAGGACGCAGGGGTGTCGTAGGGATTGGGCGGCGGCGGACCGCCAAGACCCGCAGGCGGCACAGATCCGGGGGGACCAGGGTCGGTCGGTGCGGGGCCGGGCGAGGGCGGTCCCGAAGGCGGCGGCAGTGGCGCACCGCCACCGGGCCCCGAACCACCGCGTGGGCGCAGGGCCGGGATCGGCACGCCGGCGTCGATGGACTCGCTGAGTTCGAACTTCGCCTCGGGCTGTTCGGCAGCCGGCGGGAGATTCGAATCGAACCAACCCTCGGTGTCGATCTTCTCGGCGGGCCCACGTCCGTCGCCGCTTGCCTCCACATCCATCCAGGACTTCTTCTCTGCGTCTCCACCCGCCAGCGTGGCCAGGCCGTCGAGGGCCCGGCTGAACTCACTTGGCACGATCCACATCTTGTTGGCGTCACCCTGCGCGATCTGCGGAAGGGTCTGCAGATACTGGTAGGCCAGCAGGCCGGAGTCTGGCTTGCCGCGGTGGATCGCCTCGAAGACCGTCTCGATCGCTTTGGCCTGGCCCTGGGCGGTGAGGAACTGAGCGGCTCGCTCACCTTCGGCGCGCAGAATCTGGCTCTGTCGTTCAGCCTCCGCCCCGAGGATCGCCGCCTGCTTCTGTCCCTCGGCGGACAGGATCTGGGCGACCTTTTGGCCCTCCGCCATTTTGATCGAGGATTCGCGCTGTCCTTCGGCGGTCAGGATCACAGCCCGCTTGTCCCGGTCGGCACGCATCTGCTTCTCCATCGAGTCCTGAATGGACAGTGGAGGTTCGATCGCCTTGATCTCGACCCTGGCCACTCGCAGGCCCCACGGTCCGGTCGTGCCGTCGAGCACTGTACGGAGTTGGGAGTTGATCCCGTCGCGTCCGGTCAACGCGCCTTCCAGGTTGAGCCCGCCCACGACGTTACGAAGCGTTGTCGTAGTCAGTTGCTCCATGCCGTGGATGTAGTTCGCGATGCCGTACACGGCAAGGCGGGGATCGGTCACCTGGAAGTAGACGACCGTGTCGATGCCAACTTGCAGGTTGTCGGCGGTGATCACCGGCTGCGGCGGGAAGGAGATGACCTGCTCACGCAGGTCGATCGTGGCCCGGACCCGGTCGACGAACGGGACCAGGAGCGCGAGTCCAGGAGAGAGCGTTCGGCTGTAGCGACCGAGCCGCTCCACGACTGCTGCCTGTGCCTGAGGGACGATCTTGATACTTCTCGCCACGATGATGATGACGATGATGGCGATGACCGCCAGTGCAATGATCAACTCCACGGAGGGTTCCTTCCCAGGGACTGACTACTCGTGCGATTCCGCGACGACCGCTGTCGCCCCACGGATTTGCATGACTCTGACGGTGGTACCGACCTCGAATATGTCCTGCCGGGACTGGGAGACCGCGCTCCAGTCATCCGCGCCGAACCGGATCCGGCCGTCCATGTGGTCCACCCGCTGCGTCACGATGGCGACCTTGCCGACGTAGGTTTCAGCGCCGTCGATCTGCTGCGGCGTGCGCGACATGAGCTGGCGCTTGGCGAAGGGCCGCACGAAAACGAGCAACCCCAGGGCCACGACGACGAAGGCGGCCAGCTGCAGACCCACCGGCAGACCGGCCGCGGCCGCAGTCATGCCGCCCAGAGCGCCACCGGCGAGCATGAGCAACACGAAGTCGAGGGTGAGCAACTCAGCTCCGGCGAGCACGCCTGCGGCGATCAGCCAGATGACCCAGGGCTCCATGGGTCCATCCAACCACCGCAAGGTCATCTCTAGCTCGTCAACGAGCTACCTGGCCGGCTATTACAGTCGACCGGTGCCGACCCCGCCCCAGCCAGGCCCGCCCTCGGCCCCGTCTGGCCGCTCACGCTTCGTCATCGGCGGTGCCCTGACTGCCTGGGTCAACTCCTGGCTGCGCGGTGCGGTGGCCTATGACGCGGTCGTAGCGGCCGTGCACGACGCCGGCATCCGTACGGTCCGTGGACTGCCGGAGCATCCCGACCCAGCGCCGGTCGGCTGGGCCCTGAGTGCCGTACGGTCCTGCGGCGGTGGGCCGTTGCGCTTTGTTCTTCCGGTGGCCGGAGATATCCGCGGGGTGCCGGGCGTCCCTGGCCTGTCGGCCACGGCCATTACTGCTGGTCAGCTCGTGGTCGGGCCGGCTCTGGCTTTCCTGCCCGATGACAACCCGTCCGCCGATGGCGGGTGGCTGGCAATGGATGTTTCCGGTGCTGCCCCGGTCACGGCCACGCCGGGCGATCAGCAGACCGTCTCGCAGGCCTCTGGTGCGCTGCGGCTGGCCGTCCGAGCAGCCACCGACGCCCTGACCGTGCTCGACGTGGCGCGCTGCAACTCAGGTGTCGAGTCGCTGACGCGTCGCGAACAAGCCGTCCTCCTCCCGCCGGATCACGACCCCTCCGCCGCAGCGCTGGCCACGAGGTGTGCTCAGCTGACCGCGATCCTCGACTTGGCCATGGCAGACGCCCCCGGCGGCGCGCTCAACAGCTACGGCGCAGGCGGCCGCGACGCCGCACTTCGGCGGTTGTCCGGTGCCGTCCGCGAAGCTCTGATGTGCGCCTTTAGCTGGATGCCGGTGAGCCGCACGGTCGATCGCTGACTGCGGCGCTCAGGCCGCAAGGCAGCAGGTGGCCGGGCAACTGGTGCCCAACCGGCGGGAGCCGCCCGCCAGTCGCTCCTCCACCAGATTCCCGATCATTCTCACGAACGCCGGATGGGTCCCGGCGGTCGCTGCCCGCTCCAGCATCAGGTCATATGCCACCGCGGTCTCGCGGGCCTCGATGTCCAGATCCCAGAGGACCTCGACGTGGTCACTCACGAACCCGATCGGGCACACGACCACCGCCGGGACACCCTGCCCGGCCAGGCGCACCAGGTGGTCGTTGATGTCGGGCTCCAGCCAGGGCACGTGCGGCGGCCCGCTCCGGCTCTGCCACACGAGGTCGACCGGACGGCTGGGGTCGACGGCATCCACGACGGCCCGGGCCGTGGCGTGCAGTTGTTGTTCGTACAGCCCGCCGGATGGTCCGGCGGCCATCGCCATCGAGGTCGGGATGCTGTGCGCGGTCGCCACGATCCTGGCCTGCTCAGTCAGGCCCGCGGGCAACCGAGCCAACGCCTCGCGCAGCGCATCGGCGTTCGCCGTGATGAAACCCGGCTGATCAAAGAAGTGCGGCACCTTCTCGATCGCCGGTGCTGTCGGTCCGGTCGCCTGCCGGGCCCGGGCGAGGTCCTCGTGGTACTGCCGGCAGCCGGAGGCCGAGGAGTACGCCGAGGTCGCGAAGGCCACCGCCCGGTTGATCCCGTCAGCGGCCATCCTGGCCACCACGTCCTGGACGTAGGGCTCCCAGTTCCGGTTTCCCCAGTAGACGGGCAGCGGTCGTCCGCGCGCGGCCAGCTCCGCCTCGATCGCTGCGCGTAGCCGCCGGTTCTGTTCGTTGATCGGACTCACGCCGCCGAAGTGCTGATAATGCCTGGCCACCGACTCCAGCCGCTCGCGCGGGATTGCGCGACCCCGCGTCACGTTCTCCAGGAAGGGCAGGACGTCGTCGGGCCCCTCCGGACCGCCGAAGGAAAGCAGGAGTACGGCATTGCCTTCGTCGTCGTCGTCCGGCACCGCTGGCTGATCAGGCGCCGATCGCGTGGTAGCCCCCGTCGACGTGCACGATCTCACCCGTGGTGGCGCTGAACCAGTCGGAGAGCAGTGCCGCGCAAGCCTTTCCGGCCGGGCCGTTGTCGTTGACGTCCCAGCCCAGTGGTGCGCGTTGCGCCCAGGCGTCCTCGAACTGTTCCGAGCCAGGAATGGACTTCATCGCCATCGTTCGCAGTGGGCCGGCGGCGACGAGGTTGACCCGGATCCCCTCCGGGCCGAGTTCCCGCGCCAGGTAGCGCGCGGTGGACTCCAGGCCCGCCTTGGCCACCCCCATCCAGCCGTACACCGGCCACACCCGCGACGCGTCGAAGGTCAGGCCGACCACCGAGGCCTTGTCCCCGAACAGCGGCCGACAGGCATGGGTCAGGGCGGCGAAGGACCAGGTCGAGATCTGTACGGCGGTGGACACGTCGCTCCACGGCGTCTCGGTGAACGCATCTCCGAGGGCGTTCTGCGGCGCGAAACCGATCGAGTGCAGAACGCCATCGAGGCCGTCGAGGTGCTCCCCTACCCGGCCGGCCAGGCTGGTCAGGTGCTCGTCGTTGCTAACGTCCAGTTCGATCACCGGGGCGGGCTCCGGCAGCCGCTTGGCGATCCGCTCGGTGAGCTTGAGCGCTCGTCCGAAGTTGGACAGGACCAGCTGGGCACCCTCCTGCTGGGCGACCTTCGCCGCGGAGTAGGCGATCGAGGCCTCGGTGAGCACCCCGGCGATCAGTAGCCGCTTGCCTTCGAGTATCCCCATCAGTGCCCCATTACCAATCCGCCGGCCACCGGGATCACAGCGCCGGTGATGTAGGCCGCCGCGTCGCTGGCCAGGAACGTCACGACGCCGGCAATCTCCTCCGTACTGGCATACCTGCCCAGCGGTACCTGGCCGACTATCTCGGCCCGCCGCGCCTCGGGGAGGTCCCGGGTCATGTCTGTGTTGACGAATCCGGGTGCCACCACGTTTGCGGTGATGTTGCGCGAGCCCAGTTCCCGGGCGATGGAGCGGGCCAGACCGACGAGGCCAGCCTTGGCGGCTGCGTAGTTGACCTGCCCGGCCGACCCGCTGAGGCCGACCACCGAGGAGATGAAGATCATCCGTCCCCACTTGGCCCGCAACATCTTGGCCGCCGCCCGCTTGGCGACCCGGTAACCACCGGACAGGTTCGCGTCTACTACGGCGGTGAACGCATCGTCGCCCATTCGCAGCAGTAGGCCGTCCTGGGTGATGCCCGCGTTGGAGACCAGGACCTCGATGGCTCCCTGCTCTTCCTCGATAGCTTTGAAAGCAGCATCGAGTGAGACCGGGTCGGTGACATCGCACTGGACGCCGAAGAGTCCCTCGGGCGGCTCGCTGGAGCGGTGTGTCACCGCGACAGAGTCGCCCTGCGCGGCGAAAGCCTGGGCGATGGACAGGCCGATGCCCCGGTTTCCCCCCGTGACCAGAACGCTGCGTCCCACGCGACTCCTCTGCCGTCTGTCACCTTCCGTGCCCGCTCAGCCCGAGGCTATCGGTTGACCAGTTACCCGACAGCCGACTAGCCGCCGCCGACACGCCAAAGAGCTGCCGACATGTGACTTTCCGGGGTCACCAACGCGGCCGATCCCAGCCCGAAACACTGATCTCGTCCCGACGGCCCTTGCCATTCTCATGACAGTCGCGCGCTGGCCTGCGGCCTCAGAGCAGGCGGTTGGTCCAGAGCAGGGACAGCACCGCACCGAGGAAGGCCAAGGCCAGGCCGCCGCCCACGAACCAGGGGGTGACTTCCCGCGGCTCGGTGACGTACCCGATCTGAGAACCCAGGTCCTCGTAGACCGCTGTCAGTTCTGCGGCGCTGGCCGCTTCCTTGAACGTCCCACCGGTCTCCTCGGCGATCTCCCGCAGTGACTCGCTGTCCACCGGAACGGGCTGCTCCTCACCTTCGATCTCGACGGTGCCGTAGTCGGTGCCGAAGGCGATCGTGGAGACCGGCACGCCCGCGTCCTTGGCCGCGTCGATCGCCTGACTGTTCTCCCGGCCCACGGTGTTGTACCCATCCGAGAGCAGCACGATCCGTGCTGGCGGAGCCTCGTTACCAGTGGATTCCAGGGTGGCCTGGAAGTTGTCGAGCACGGTCAGCGAGGCGAAGATCGCCTCGCCGATCGCGGTTGCCTCGTCGAGCTCGAGTTGGTCGATGGCGTTCCGGACTGCCGCTCGATCGATGCTCGGGGTCACAACCGGTGTGGCAGTGCCGGCAAAGGACACGAGTCCGAGGTTGATCCGCTCGGGAAGGATGTCCACGAAATCCTTCGCCGCAGCCTTCATCGCCTCGAAGCGGTTGGGTGAGATGTCGTCGGCCTCCATGGACAACGAGACGTCGACAGCCATGATCACGGTCGCGCGCTCGCGGGGGACGCGGACCTCGGCGCTGGGCTTTGCCAGGGCCACCGTAAGGGTTGCCAGCGCCAGTGCGAGCAGCCCGAAGGCGATGTGCCGGCGCCAGCCCGGTCGCTTGGGAATCAACCGACCCAGCAGGTCGACGTTGGTGAAGCGAGCCGCGAACTTCTTGCGCCGCAGCTGCATCGCCACGTACAGCCCGACCAGGGCGAGACTGGCCAGCAACAACCACAGCCACACCGGTGCCTGAAAGATCACAATGACACCCCTGTCGCTTCGCTCAGATTCGCTCCGCTCGATCGCCCAGCCTCGTGCGCTTCGCGCACCGGAAGGTCCGATCCTCCCCCGCTTACACTCGGTCGATGCTCCCGAAATCTCGGGTTAACTCGTGCCTCGCTGCGATGGTCAATCACCGGGAAACACCTCCG
>JBPCPI010000073.1:0-18592 GCA_050999295.1 Geodermatophilaceae bacterium
TTCACCCGCCCGCAGCTGGCCTCGGCCGGGCTAACCGAAGCCCAAGCTCTGGCTGCCGGGCACCGCTCCGACTGTCGAGTGCTCCAACTGTCCGACGTGCCGCGGGCACTGGCCAACCGGGACACCCGCGGGGTGGTCAAGCTCGTCGCCGACGCCGACACCGGCCGGGTCCTCGGCGTGCACGCCGCCGCGGAGGCGGCCGGGGAGATGATGCTCGCCGCCACGTACGCCATCAAGGCACAGATGACCGTCGATGACATCGCCGACACCTGGGCCCCCTATCTGACGATGGCCGAGAGCCTGCGCCTGGTCGCCGGGTTGTTCCGCAACCAGATGCCCACCTCCTGCTGCGCCTAACACCCGGCCGATCACCGGCCAACCCGCGCCGCTACGCCCATTGGGACACCGCCGAGGATCTGCTCGACAGCTGGGGACCACGCGAGGCCAGCGACGCCAAGGTGTACGCCGCCTTGGCCCGCTCGCGGACCGTCTTCTACACGCCCGTCGTGAAGGGCAACCACAAGGACTTCCTCAACGATCTAGAGAACCTGACCGAGCGCGTCGACATCTGCATCGATCAGCACCTCGAGCGCGGCCTCGTTGCACGAAACCGTCCGTTCGCCCACGTCGACCTGATCGTCGTCGACGAAGCCGATCGCCTCCCCGCAACTCGCTCGAGCACCTCCGCGACCGATTCGACCGCCGGCGACTCGGGCTGCTGCTGATCGGAATGCCCGGCCTCGAGAATGACTTGCCGTCTACCCCCAGCTGTACAGCCGGATCGGCTTCGCCCACCAGTACCGGTCGCTCACCGACGACGAACTGGCCTTCGTGCTCACCCGGCACTGGAAGCGCCTGGGCCTGACGCTCGACCTCGCAGACTTCACCGACGCCCAAGCCGTCGCCGCAGTCAGCCGCATCACCCGCGGCAACTTCAGGCTGCTGCACCGCCTGCTCACCCAAATCGAGCGCATCCTCAAAATCAACGGACTCAGCGTCATCACTAACGACGTCATCGAAGCCGCCCGGAGCACCCTGGTCATCGGCGCCGAATAGCACCGATAGAACGCCGCCAGATACCGCCAAAGGTCACAACTAAGCCAGCGACTCACCGACGCAGATCAGAACGAAGCCGATCAACAGCAGCCAGGACCGCAGCCCCTGGAAGAACTCCCACTTGTTGCGGGTCTCCTTCCAGGCGGCTGGCGGATTCTGCGCGTCCCATTTCCCGGTGGCCAGGTTGATCGGCACGTTGAAGACAACCGTCGAGACGAGGGCCAGCACGAAGGCGGCGGCGGCAAGCCAGCGCCAGATGAGCGAGTCGCCCTCCGCGCCGACGGCCAAACTGATCGCGAGTACGACACACAACGTCATACCCACCGGCATCACGCGCCCGAAGGTCTTGAGCAGGCCTTGCTCGACCCGCAGGTGCTCGGTCTGCGGCAGGCGGCGGATCACCGGATGCACGAATGCGTACGAGCCGAACTCCGCGCAGGACACGAAACCGGTGACCACTAGCGTCGCGAACGCCAGAACGTTCATCTGGTGCCCTTCTTATCGGCCTACGGCGATCGCTTGCCGTAGATAGGTGTCGGATTCCGCCGACTGGACCAGTAGATCGGCCAGTGCGTTGCGGCTGACGAGTCCGACCCGGCCGCGTTCGCCGTCTCGGATCACACGCGCGGCTCTCCACGGGCCCACGCCGACGATGGTGGGCGGACGGACCAGCACCCAGTCGAGGCCGCTCTCGCGCACCACCCGTTCCTGCTTCTCCTTGTCGGGAACCATCGGCGCCAGCACGCGAAGGATGATGTGGCGGTACAGCAACGCTGTGTTGGATCGACTGTCTCCGATGCCCAGCAGCGTGACGCACACGAGGCGCGGCACCGGTACCTGCTTCATCACCGTGACCAGGTTCGCGGTCCCCGTCTCCAGCAAGGTCGTCGCCGTGCGCGGGCTGGGCGTACCCAACACGCAGACCACAGCCTCGCAGCCACGCGCGGCCGGCTCCAGCGAGGCCGGGTCGAGAACGTCCCCCTGCACGGTTTGCACTGTGTCCGGCAGGGTGGCCGACTGCGGGTTGCGCACCAACGCCTTCACGTTGTGGCCACGCCCCAGTGCGCTGTCCACCACTGCGCGCCCCAGCGGTCCGGTCGCACCTACGACCATCAACTGCATGTCAAGCACCCGGTCACAGGTCGCTCCCGGCGGACAGCATCCGAGCCGCCCTGGGCCGACAGCGATAGCCACCGAGCCACGACCGAGAGCACAACGAACATGGCGGCCACGAACAAGTTCACCGGCAGACCTGCTACTCGAGGCAACTCTCCCGGCACATCCTCGGCCCCGGTCTCCGGGAGCAGCAACGCCAGGAAGAACGAGCCCCAGGACAGGACCGGGATCAGCATCGCCACGAAAACATGAGTCCTGAACTCCGAAGTCCTGCGCCATAGGAGCCAAAGCCCGATCAGGCTGAGCCCGATGGAGAGGAACATCAGGACGGCGGTGTGGAATCGAGCATGGGGTGGCCACTCGTGGTTGAAGATGTGCGTCTCGTTCAAGTCCGCAGTCAGCGGTGCAATGGCGACCGAAATGATCGCGACACTGAGCAGCAGCCTGCCCAGTAGATCCCTGCGGGACATCGGACCCTCCCTCTGGCTTATGCCTTCGCAAGCTCGGTGTCTATAAGTGAACAGGCGATATCTTCTTGCTCAGGGGCATTGCGATGATCCCACTCTGGACTGTCGATGACGGTGGTGTCCAGATCCGAGGAAAGCGCCTCATCTGCGTCGATTTCGCGTACCAGTGAAGTCGCAGGTCAGCGCAGAGTAGATGTAAACTTACGTATATAAATATACGGATGTTCATATCAAGAGGATGGACATGTGGCCATGACGGAGGGACCGCGCAAACGCAACCGACGAGGTCAGGGCGCGCGACTGCGGGAGGAACTGATCGAGGCTGCCAGTGCCCTGCTCGCCGACCGCGGCCACCCCGACCAGTTGTCCATCCGGGCGGTGGCTGCCGCAGCCGGCGTGACGGCTCCGTCCATCTATCTGCACTTCGCCGACCGCAAGAGTCTGTTACGGGCCGTATTGGAGGACCGCTTCCGCGACTTTGGCCGACGGCTCTGCGATGCCGAGGCAGGTGGCTCCGACCCCTTCGATGCACTACGCCGTCGCTGCCGTGCCTACTTCAGATTCGCCAAGGATCATCCGGGTCACTATCGAATCCTTTTCAGTGCAGCCGCTCTCGGGCCAAAGGGCATCGGGACGTACGGCAAGACCGCTCATCCCGGTTATGCGTCGTTTCTCGCACTGGTCGACGCCGTACAACGGTGCCTCGATGCCCGGCCGCACGCCGTGCCCGACCGGGACAGCTTCTTCTTGGCCATCCAGCTGTGGGCGTGGATGCATGGGCTGATCGACCTTCGGATCAGCAAACCCGAGATGCAGTGGCCGGCGATCGACGCGCTGCTGGACGCAACGCTGTCCGATCTAGAACTGTCCGGCCGACGCGCCGACGCCGGCAAGGCGTGACTGTACGGAAAGCGGCGTGTGCCCCAGCAGTCGCCGTTCTTCATGACAGCGAAGGTGGTGCGGGCCTGTTCTGGCGCCGCGCCCGCGGGGGTCGAAGACTGACCGCCCCTAGTCTCAGGCGCATGAGCGAACCGTCGGCGCTGCTGCAACTTCCTACCGCCAGGCTCAGCTATCCCGAGGTCTGCGCAACGACGGGTCAATGTACCTGCGGGCCTTGCGCGTACCCCGCTAGGTCGAGTCCCCACGCGCGAGGATGACCTCATGGCGGTGCAGGGGACGTACTGCCCGTATGACGTACACCCGCTGGCCACCCGTGTTGTCGGGGGCGAATTCGTCGTGTCGAGCGTCTTCGGCCGTCTGCAGTGCTTGCGTACCGGCCCGAACCAGGGCGGTAGGGGAACCGTGTTCGTGCATGGGGTCCATGACGACATGGATTCGTGGGGGCCGCTCGTGTACGCCGCCAACCGGCAGGGTGTCGACCTCGGTCCGACGCTGTTCCTCGATCTGCCGGGATTCGGCAGGTCGGAGAATCGGCGGGGGCGGCTGGACCTGACCGAGGTGGGTGACGCGATCATTGAGGTCGCGGTGGCCCAGCTGGGCTTCTCGTCGGTCCGCCTCGTCGGGCACTCGATGGGAACCCTCGTGGTCGCCGACATGGCGGTGCGGCACGCCGCACATGTCGAGTCGCTGCATATTGCGGCCGGGCCGTACTACTCGGTCGTCGACGCGATGAACGGCCGCTGGTCGGGCGGGTTGGCCGAGGCCCGCGCCGCCGCTACCTTCGGCTCGCAATATCTGCTGGCCCTCACCGGTGATGCCGGCGTCGCGACGTTGCGCAGCGCCGCGCGGCGGGGTCTGCTACGGCCACTGCTGTCGCCGTTCGCCGCCCATCCTGGGGCCCTGCGGGAATCGGTCGTCGATCATCTGGTCGCCGAGCTGCGGCCGGCGTCGTTCCGGGCCGCCGCTCGCAATGGGTTCCGCTATCGGCCGGGCATGTCGTGGTCCGGGGTGAACTGCCCGATCTGGGCGGTGTACGGCGCGGCAGACCGCCTCGTGCCGACCGCCGATGCCAGGCGACTGCTCGCCGACATCCCGCATGCTCGGATCAACGTCCTTCCCGACGCCTCGCATCTGGTCCACGTCGAGCAGCCAGAGGCTGCACTCGTGGCGCTCGGTCTTGCTTAACATGGCGTACGGGCAACCAGGGCATGGCCCAGGTGCATGAAACGTTGGAGGCTGAATGGCACTCACCCGCATCCTGGTCGTGGTCCTCGGCGGCGGCGCGGGCGGCAGGCTGGAGCTACTCACCCACAACCGGGCCAAGCCGGCCGTCGCGTTCGCGGGATGTATCGGCTGATCGACTTTCCGCTGTCCAACTGCCTGCGCGCGGGTATCGCCGACGTGTGGGTGGTCCAGCAGTTCAATCCCGGCTCGCTGTCTGATCATCTGGCCAACGGGCGGCCCTGGGATCTGGATCGGACGACCGGTGGCCTGTTGGTCCTGCACCCCGCATCAGGGGAACGAGCGCGGCGGCTGGCATCAGGGCACCGCCGACGCGCTGTGGCGCAACGCCCCGATGATCCGGGAGTTCGGTCCCGAGGCACTCGTCGTCGTCAGCGCCGATGCCGTCTACAAACTCGATTATCGCGACGTCGTACAGGGGCACCTGGCGAGTCAGGCATCCGTGACGATGGTGACCACGAAGGTGGCCAAAGAGGATGCCGGCCGGTACGGCGTCGTCCAGGTCTCCGACGAAGGGGCGATCACCGACTACGCCTACAAGCCGGAGGAGCCGGCCAGCGACCTGGTGACCAATGAGGTCTTCGTCTTCACCCCCGACCGGGCCCTGGACCTCCTCGACGAGCTGGCCGAGGAGGTCGACCAGGACGAGGGCTTGGAGGACCTTGGCGATCACCTGCTGCCGAAACTTGTCGCGGCTGGCGAGGCGCGCGAGCACCGCTTCGAGGGCTACTGGCGGGACGTGGGCACCGTACCGGCGTACTGGGAAGCGCACATGGACTTGCTAGCGACGCAGCCGCCGATCGATCTGGATGAGCCGGGGTGGCGGATCCAGACCCAGGGCGGACGCTCCGCAGCGGCCGGGATCGGCAACGACGCCGAGGTCGCCAACAGCCTGCTCTCGCCCGGCTGTCACATCTACGGGTCGGTCCGCGGCTCGGTGGTCTCCCCCGACGTACAGATCGAAGCCGGCGCCAGCGTTCGCGACTCCGTCGTCTTGCACGGCGTCATCGTCAGATCCGGCGCAGTCGTCGAACGCGCCATTCTCGATCAGCGCGTGGAGATCGGTGCCGAGGCACGAGTTGGTGGCGACGGAGACATCGCCCTCGTCGGTGGGGAGACGACGTTGCCGAAGGGGACTGTCGTGGCGCCTGGCGGGCGCTATCCCGAGTCCGAGAAATCGGCATAGCACCCCAGAGATCCGCTCCGCTGGGGGCATCGTCACCAGGCTGCCGGGGCGTAGTCCTTCAGAAAGCAGCCGTACAGGTCATGCCCGGCTTCGCCCTGGACGATCGGGTCGTACACCCGGGCTGCCCCGTCCACGAGGTCCAACGGCGCATGGAAACCTTCATCGGCCAGACGCTGTCTGGTCGGATGCGGTCGCTCGTCGGTGATCCAGCCGGTGTCCACCGCGGTCATCAGGATCCGGTCGGCGTTCAACATCTCCTGCGCGCTGGTCCGGGTCAGCATGTTCAGCGCTGCCTTGGCCATGTTGGTGTGTGGATGCCCGGGACCCTTGTACGCGCGGGAGAACTGTCCCTCCATCGCCGAGACGTTCACGACGTACTTGCGGCGCGCCGTCGCGGCCGCCATGGCCGGTCGCAGGGCACTGATCAGGAGAAACGGCGCCGTGGTGTTACAGAGTTGCACTTCGAGTAACTCGAGCGGATCCACCTCGCCGATCCGCTGGGTCCAGCTGTTCACCGAGTGCAGGTCGGGGACCAGTCCCCCGGCATCGATGGTGGTTGCGGCAGCGATCCGGGCCGGCGACGCCGATCCCGCCGTCAATGCCAGGGCCATCAGCGCCTGAGCGGTCGGGTGCTCGGCCATCGAGTTGACCAGTGCGGCGGGATGGGCGTCGCGGATGCTGTCGAAGGTGAGGAGATCCGGAATCGGTCCGAGCGGCAGCGGTGCGGCTTCGGCCTCGATCAGTGGCCCGTACGAGCCGGGCGAGCGTCGTACGGTCTGGGCCGCATTGTTGATCAGGATGTCCAACGGTCCCTCTGCAGCAAGGGATTCCGCCAGCGAGACCACCTGGGCCGGGTCGCGTAGGTCGATGCCGACGATGCGCAGGCGGTGCAACCAGTCAGAGCTGTCTGGCATCCCGGCGAAGCGCTGTACGGCATCGCGTGGGAAGCGCGTTGTGATCGTGGTGTGCGCGCCGTCGCGCAGCAACCGCAGGGCGATGTACATCCCGATCTTGGCCCGCCCGCCGGTGAGCAGCGCTCGGCGGCCGGTCAGGTCGGTACGCGCATCGCGGTGTGCCCGGTTCAGGTGTGCGCAGGACGGGCAGAGCTGGTGGTAGAACGCGTCGACATCTGCGTACCGGTTCTTGCAGATGTAGCAGGCCCGGGCACGAAGAAGGGTTCCGGCCCTGGCTCCGACGACGTTCGAGACCAGGGGATTGCCCTGCGTCTCGTCATCGATCCGGCCCGGCGCCGCTGTGGCGGTCGCGGACGTGACGGCGTGATCCGCGGCCATGACCGCCGCCCGCCGCTGGGCCCGCCGGGTTACCTTGACCGTCTTGAACAGGTGGGCGGTGGCCAACCGGACAGCGACCGCAGCGGGATGCTCAGGGTCGGCGCGGCTCAACGCGTCGACCTCGGCGATGACCCGCAGGCACGCCTCGAGCGCGGCCGGGTCCACGGCCAGCAACCCATCCGGTCCGGAAGACCTACTCACCACAGGAATCCACAGTACGGCCCGAGTGGGCCGCCCCCTGACGGCACTTTCTCCGGAGAATGTCGCGTCTGCTCGTGCGCTGACCGCACTTTCTCCGGAGAAAGTCCCTTGCCGGCTCGGCGGCGGCTCGTCAGGGGGTCACCGGGCGGCCCAGGTCTCCGGTCAGGTAGTGCTGCAGGTTGGGCGCCACGGCCGCGACCATGTCCTCGACCGACGCCTCGGCCAGCACCGGCAGCGAGATGACATACCTTCCCATCAGCAGGCCGGCCATCTGCGAGGCCACAAGCGCGGCGCGCAACCGTGCTCGATCAGGGGTCAACTCTGCGGCGACCCGATGCACGACATTGCGGTCAAGGAACTCGCGAAGCATCGCAGCGCCGGCATCGCTGGTCGTCGCGGTCCGAATGAGTGCGAGCATCGGGGCGCGTGAGGCGGCGTTCTCCCAGACCGCGAAAACTGAGCGGAGCAGACGCTCCCCAGCACCGTCGATCCCGCCGGCCAGAACCTGGGCCAAGATGTCAGCGGGGTTGAAGGGCAACTCAAGGGCCGCGGCGAACAGCTTGTCCTTCGTGCCGAAGTAGTGGTGCACCAAGGCGGGATCCACCGCAGCGGCGACGGCGATCCCGCGGATCGTGGCCCCGTCATACCCCCGGGTGGCGAACTCCTCCCGGGCCGCGGCAAGCACCGCGGCCCGGGTGTCGGAGCCGCCGGGGCGGGGACCCCGCGGTCGCCGAGCGGCCGGGGGGAGCCTGGGGGGCACCTGGCCGTGGTCAATCGGACTCAACCGCTGCGCCGCCGGAGCGTCAACGCGCCCAGTCCCAGAGCGACCACCGTGGCGCCGAACACGATCGCCAGGTCACGAACCAGGGTGCCGGTGACCTCCGCTTGGGCCCCGATCTCCTGGAGCGCATCGACCGCGTACGACATCGGCAGCACATTACTGATCGCCTCCAGCCAACCGGCCATCTGATCGCGGGCGATCAGTAGCCCGCAGGTCAGAAACTGCGGCAACACGATGACCGGCATGAACTGCACGGCTTGGAACTCCGACCGGGCGAAGGCGCTGACGAACAGCCCCAGAGCCATGCCCAGTACGGCATTGCCCACCGCGACTCCGACCACCCAACCCCAGGCACCTTGCGTGTCAAGACCGAGCAGGAGGTAGGCCGTCGCGGTCGCGACCGCCGCTTGAATGGCCGCTGCGACCGCGAAGGCGATTCCGTAGCCCAGCAGCAGGTCGAGTTTGTGCATGGGAGTGGTGAGTAGCCGCTCCAGGGTGCCGGAGGTGCGCTCGCGCAGCATCGCCACGCTGGTGATCAGGAACATGATGATCAGCGGGAAGACCCCGAGCAGCGGCAGGCCGATGCTGTCGAAGATCGCGTCATCGTCGAAAACGAAACGCAACAGAACCATCAGCAGGCTCGGCACCAGGATCAGCAGCGCGACCGTACGGTGATCATGGGAGAGTTGGGTGAGAACCCGCTTCGCCGTGGCCCACGTCATCCGCCAGGACATCAGGCCACCTCCGCCCGCTGCCGGATCAGCGTCAGGAACATCTGATCGAGATCCGCGGTCCCTGCGGCGCGGCGCAGTGCATCCGGACTGTCGTCGGCGATCAGGTCACCGTCGCGCAGCAACAGGATCCGGTCGCATCGCCCGGCCTCGTCCATGACATGGCTGGAGACCACCAGGGTCGTACCCCCAGCGGCCAGCGACGCGAACATGCCCCACAACTCCTCGCGCAATACCGGATCCAAGCCCACCGTCGGCTCATCGAGGATCAAGAGTTCCGGGTCGCCGAGCAGGGCACAGGCCAATGACACCCGCGCCCGCTCCCCTCCGGACAGCGTCGAGACAAGTTGCGGTGCTTGCTCTCTTAGCCCGACATCCGCGATGGCTCGGTCCGCGGCATTGCCACCTGTGCCGAGCACGGCGGCGAAGTAGCGGGCGTTCTCGCGCACCGTCAGGTCCGCGTAGACCGATGGCGTCTGGGTCACGTAGCCCACCCGGCTGCGTAGCCCGGCGGTCCCGGCATCCTCGCCCAGCACTCGGACCGAGCCACTGGTCACGATCTGGACGCCGACCACGCAGCGCATGAGTGTGGTCTTGCCGCTGCCGCTCGGCCCGAGCAGTCCGGTGACCGAGCCCTGACTCACCGAGCAGGTCAACCCGTGCAGGACTTCCTTTCCGCCCCGCTTTACGACGAGATCGGTGACCTCGACGGCTTCCTTCATCGCCTCCGCCTTTCACCTATCGTTGAATTATTGATTCAACGATAGGTGAAATACCGAAGAGCGCAAGTGGTAGATCTCCGAAAGGCGATCAGCAGAAGCTGGGAGTGGCCCACCAGGCGATGTCCGCAGGCGGCTCGTCATCGCGTACGACGGTTCCTTCGATCAGCCCGTACGGCCGGTCCGCTGCGGAATAGACGACGCCCGGATTGTCCAGCCCGAACGGGGCGAGGTCGCTGAGGAAGTGATGCTTGTTCGGCATCGACAGCCGGATCTCGGCCACCTCCCGATGCGCTGCGAGGACGGCATGACCCATGGCATACAGCGTCTGCTGCAGGGCGTTGCTGTAACCGACCGCGAACGTCTCGAGCAAGGTCGATCGGATGCTGGCGTACGTCGCCGCATAGTCCACACCGGGTGCCTCGTCCGACCTCTGGCTGAAACGTGTTGCGGCGTAACGCCATCGAGCCGTAACCGCAGTGGCTAGGATCCGGTCGTCGGTCTCGGCCAGCGTGGTGTACCGATCGCGTGGGAATCCCGCGAACCCGGACTCGGTCGTCTTCAACACCACCAGACCCGACAGGCCGGAGATGACATGTCGTTCGGCGCCGTCCACGGTCACGACTGTCGTACGGACCTCGCTGCCGGCCCGCGAGAAGGCATGGTCGTGGGCCGAGCCGGCCACCGGGATCCGGTCCCAGCCGTACTCCTCGATCTCCACACGGGCCCCGGTCAGCCAGTCGTACGCGTCGGCGAAATGCCGGGCCAGGCGCAGCCCGAATTCCTCGATGTCGCCGATGCCGTTCCGGGCGAAGGCGTAGACAGTGTTCTTCTGGGTGTCGGTGGCCAGCACGTGCCTGTTGTTGCCTTCGAGGTGCACAGCGGCGAAGTCGCCTCGCAGGGCGCAGGACACGTTCAGGTCCCGCAGGACATGCCGGGGCGAGGAGCGATCAACGGTGACGACGCGGACCTCAGCTTTGCCGTACTGGTTGGGCCCGAGGCTGATCCCCACCGATCTCAACTCCCCCGGTAGGTCGAGTAGGCGTAGGGCGAGATCAGCAGCGGAACGTGGTGATGAGAAGCGCCGTCGACAACCGTGAAGGCAACCGTGACCTCCGGGTAGAACGTCGGTGCGTTGGTCAGCGCGAAGTATTCCGCCGTCGCGAAGACGAGTTGGTAGTTGCCGACGAGCAGCGGAGACTCGGCCAGCGATGCCCGCCCGTCAAGGTCGGTGATCGCGGCCACGGCGTCCCCGGCGGGATCGGTCAACAACACGTTGACTCCGAACGCAGGAAGGCCCCTAGCGGTGTCCAGGACGTGGGTCGTGATGCTCATGCGTCGCTCACCAATTTCTCGATCCGTAGCCGGGTGATCTCGGCGAGTTGTCGAGTGACCTCGACCCGCTCGCTCGTCTCATCGTTGTCCAGTCGCCGATGCAACTCCGCCAGCATCTCCGCAGGGCTGCGACCGGCCGCGCGGATCAGGTACACGTGGTCGAAGCGCTCCTCGTACTGTTGGTTGCCCTCGGCCAGGGCGGTCCGCATCTCGTCCTCGGCCGTACCCATCGAGGCCTGCTCGGCACGGGAGGATCGGGCCTCGGCGGACTCCCCATGCACCCGTTCGCCGATCCGTGGATGGGCGGCCAGGGCCTGTTCGACGTCTGCCCAGTCCAGGTCGACCGTGACCGTCTCCGCAGCTGCGCAGAGATCGGCGACAGTGGCGTACGGACGTCCGGCGGCGACGATGTTGACGAACCGATCCGCTGCGTTGCAGGCGCGTAGGTGCGGTTCTAGATCATCTGTGGGCAGATCGTTGAACCAGCCCAGCGAATGCTCGGTCACGGTGAGAGGATGCCAGCCCAGCGCCGCGCGCATCGAGGTACCGGGAAAGGGAGGGTCATGCGACTGAGCGCGGACACCCTCGCCGCGATCGAGGCCGCGCTGGAGCCGATCGACCGGCAGCGCCTGCGCGACTACCCAGGACCGGCCGGGACGCGTCGGCCCGTGCACACCGTGTACGTCCCGGCCGACCGGATCGAACGCGGACTTGCCGGTTCCTGGGGCGCCTCGGCCTTGGCTGCCGTGCGTGAGCATGCGCCGGATGCAGCCGCGATGGCGGGCGTGCTCGGCATGGACCCGCTTCTGGCCGGCGACGTCTGGGATCTGGTGCTCTCCAAGTTGTCCCAGGAGCCGATCGAGGATCTCCGGGTGGACGCTGAGGACGGCTATCGCGGCGCTGCGGACGTCGAGGACGCTGATGTAGCCGCCGCCGCCACGGCCGTCGGCTCCGATGTACTCGCCGGGGTCGCACCACCGTTCCTGGGTCTGCGGGCCAAGTGCCTCGAGGCGCCGGTACGAGCCCGCGGTCTACGGTCGCTGGACCTCTTCCTTGGCACCCTCCTCGACCGGGTCGGCGGGGCTGCAGGACTGGACGGAACCGATCTGCGAATCACCCTGCCCAAGATCACCGACATCGCGCAGG
This sequence comes from Geodermatophilaceae bacterium, assembly GCA_050999295.1. Taxonomy (GTDB): domain Bacteria; phylum Actinomycetota; class Actinomycetes; order Mycobacteriales; family Geodermatophilaceae; genus JACCQS01. The sequence continues at coordinate 12,173 of JBPCPI010000073.1, forward strand.
TCGAGGTCATGGTGACTGTGCTCGATGAGTTGGAATCGGCGTACGGGCTTTCGGCTGGCCGGCTGGGTCTGGAGTTGCAGATCGAGACTCCGCAGGCTGTGCTCGGTCCGGATGGCAGGGCAACCCTTGCGTTGATGGTCCACGCGCCCGGGTCACGATGCCGTGGACTGCACTACGGCACCTACGACTACAGCGCCGCGCTGGGAATCGCCGCCGCTCATCAGGCCTCTGACCATCCGGCGGCTGACCACGCGAAGGCGACGATGCAGCTCGCTGTCGCCGGTACTCGCGCTGCCGCCGTGGACGGCTCCACCAACATCCTGCCGGTCGGTTCTCGGGACCAGGTTCACGCCGCCTGGCGCCTGCATTCCGGCCTGGTCCGGCGCGCGCTGGAACGCGGCTTCTACCAGGGCTGGGACCTGCACCCGGCGCAACTGGTGACCCGCTACCTGGCGACCTACGCCTTCTACCGCCAAGCGATGCCGATGGCGGCGTCCCGGCTCCGTACCTATGTCTCTCAGGTCGAGGGAGGCGTTCTCGACGAACCCGCGACAGCCAAGGCGCTGGCCTCGGTCCTCATCCGCGGCCTGGACTGTGGCGCACTGTCGGCCGGCGAGATTGCCGCGGCAACCGACCTGGATCGCGCCGCCCTGGACACACTCGCTCGCCGTCGGCCCTGAGTGCCCCTTCGCTCGTGATCTTGACCTTATTGCGGATTCTGACGTCATCTCTCGGCGTGTCGCCACCACAACGTCAAGATCACGCGGAGGGACCTGGCTCAGCGGCGCCAGAAGTCGAAGCGGTCCTTGCCCGGACGGAAACCCGCCGCCTCGACGACGTCAACCGCGACGTCGAACCCGTCACCCACCCGCTGCGGCGTGTGCGCATCACTTCCGAAGGAGACCGCACCGCCACCCTCGTCATACCACCACCCCATGGCCGTCGCCGATGCCAGCGGACTGGCTGTGTTGATCTCCAGCACCCGGCCGGAACCGGCCAGCGCCCGGAACACCTCCCGGTGCTCCGCCTCGACCTTGGCCTCCTCGTACGGGCCGGCCGAGCGGGGCCAGTAGCGACGTGGGTAGTCGAAGTGCGCCAACACTTCGAAGGCCTCGCTGCCCTCGACCATGCGCAACATCTCGGCGCAGTAGTCCCGTACGACGTCGTAGGCCGTCTCGCCACTGAGGAACCAGCCGACGCCGACCAGCAGGCCGTCCCTGGGCAGCGAGTGCAACGAGCCCAGAACCCGGTCGAAGGGTGCCTGGGCAAGTAGGGCCGCGACGCCGCCGGAGAACAGGTGCGGTTCGCCTGCCTCCATTCCGGACCGGATCCGGAGATGCGGAAAGCGTTCGCGGCACTCGGCGATGGAGGCCGCGTAGCCCTCGACGTCCAACGGCTGGATACTCCCCGGCGCGCGTGCCTCTGGTCCGGCGTTCGTAGGGTTGTCCTGCGCACTCCACTGGATGAAGTCGACGTGTTCGGTGAAGGCAACCCCCGGTAAGCCGACGTCCATGGCCAGCTCGCACGCGCGGACCATCGACGACCGCGACCTGGTGTCCCAGGAGAACTGGGTGTGTATGTGGTTGTCGGGCGGAAGCATCACCCTCGATTGTCCACCTCACCAGAGTGAAGGCGTCCTTCTATCGAACCTATTGGCACAAAAGGACGCCTTCGCTCGGATGGGCCGGGACGTGCCCTGCCCGGCGTCAGTAGGGGTGCCTACTGTCAGGGGATGCCCCCCAGCACCGAGGTCGACACCCCACGCCATGACCTCGCCGACGAGGCCCTGGCGGTGCTCAGGGAGCTGACCGGCCGGCCGGCTGCGGAGTTTCGCGAGGGCCAGCACGTGGCGATCGCGGCCCTCGTCGAGGGACGGCGCCGCGCGTTGGTCGTGCAGCGCACGGGATGGGGTAAGTCCGCGGTCTACTTCGTCGCCACTGCTCTGCTGCGGGCTCGGGGTAGCGGCCCGACGCTGCTGGTCTCCCCGCTGCTGGCGCTGATGCGCGACCAGGTTGCTGCCGCAGCACGAGCCGGCGTCCGCGCCATGGAGATGAGCTCGGCGAACACGACCGAGTGGGACGACGTGGCTGAGCGACTGGCCGCGGATGACGTGGATGTCCTGCTGGTTTCACCCGAACGGCTGACCAATCCGCGTTTCCGAGCGGAACTGCTGCCGGACCTGCTGCGTCGCTGTGGACTCCTGGTCGTCGACGAGGCGCATTGCATCTCCGACTGGGGCCACGACTTCCGGCCGGACTATCGCCGGATCCGGGACCTGCTCACCCAGCTGCCGTTGGGTACCCCGGTGCTCGCGACCACGGCCACCGCCAACGAGCGCGTGGTCGCCGACGTTGCGGACCAGCTTGGGGCCGGGGGGGTCGAGGTCACCACCGTGCGCGGACCGCTGGCTCGGGACTCCCTGCGCCTGGGCGTCCTTCGGCTTCCCACCGACCGGGCCCGGTGGGCCTGGCTGTCGGCTCATCTGGGCGACCTGCCCGGCAGCGGGATCGTCTACACCCTCACCGTCGCAGCGGCCGAGGAGACCGCGGCCCTGTTGCGTGACGCGGGCCACGACGTACGCGCATACACCGGTCGCCTCGACGACGCCGAACGACGGTCGGCCGAGGAGGCGCTGCGGGCCAACGACGTCAAGGCGTTGGTCGCCACGTCTGCACTCGGGATGGGCTTCGACAAACCCGACCTCGGGTTCGTCATCCATCTGGGGGCGCCGTCCTCGCCGGTCAGCTACTACCAGCAGGTCGGACGCGCGGGACGGGCCGTGGAGCGCGCCGATGTGCTGCTGCTGCCCGGTACGGAGGACTTGGCCATCTGGCAATGGTTCGCCACCTCCTCCATGCCACGACAAGACGACGCGGCGGCCATCCTGGGTGCCCTGCGTGATTCAGACAAGCCGTGGTCCACACCACGACTGGAGACCGTGGCCAACGTTCGCCGGACCCGGCTGGAGCTGTTACTCAAGGTGCTCGCCGTTGACGGCGCCGTCGAACGGGTGTCCGGCGGCTGGCGGGGTACGGGCCAGGAATGGGTCTATGACGCCGAGCGGTACGAGCGGGTCGCCCGGACGCGCGAGGCCGAGCAGAAGGCGATGATCGCCTACGCGCGACCCGCCGATTCGCCGACGACGACCTGCCGGATGGCGTTCCTGCAGCAGTCCCTGGACGACCCGACGGCGACAGCGTGCGGACGCTGCGACGTCTGCGCAGGGCCCTGGTACCCGACCGACATCCCCGCGCAGGCAGCAGCGGCGGCCGCCGAGCGCCTTGACCGTCCCGGCGTGGAACTAGCCACCCGCGCACAGTGGCCCACCGGCGTGGAACGGCTCGGGGTCGCGGTACGCGGCAAGATCGGCATCCACGACCAGCTGCAGACCGGGCGGGCGGTCGCCCGGCTCACCGATCTCGGCTGGGGCCAGAGGCTGCGCGCCCTTCTGGGTGACGACGGCCTCGGCCATGAGGCATCGGTGGGGATGTTGGACCGGGAGCCCCCCGGTATCGAGGAGGATCCGGATGCCGCAAGCGACGCTGGCCGCTCCGCGCGGCTCACGTCGACCGCCTCGACCGCATCGCCTGCGTCCCCCTCCGCTCGTTCGCTGGATGGCCCGCCCGACGAGGCGCTGCTGCGTGCTTGCGCCCAGGTGCTGGCGGCCTGGGATTGGGACCGCCGGCCGGGCGCGATCGTCTCGATTCCCTCTCGGCGCCGACCCCAACTGGTCACCGGTCTAGGGCGAGGGCTCGCCCAGCTGGGTCGGCTGCCCTACCTCGGCGGGCTGGATCTCGCCCACGGCGGTCCGACCGGGCAGCCCGGTGGCAACAGCGCATTCCGGCTGGCCACGGTCTGGGAACGGTTTGTGGTCGGACCCGAGCTAGCCGACCGGATCGCCGAACTGGGCGACCAACCGATCCTGCTGATCGACGATCTTGCTGACTCGCGCTGGACCATGACGGTGGCCGGCCGAGAACTTCGTCGCGCCGGCGCCACCGCCGTACTCCCCTTCGCCCTCGCCCTTGCCGCCTAGCACCTACCTCACCGCTGACCCCGTGGCTCGAGTACGGGCTTGACGTCCACGATGGGTGTTCCGTCCAAAGCCTCGAGATCGCTGACGCGCACCCGAGTGCCCTCGATCGCAAGGATGCACCACCAGGACGTCCCGGCGCGAGCGGTCCAGCCAGGTCAGCACGATGATCTCGGTGCCAACCACGAGGTCGCCAATCCCGGTCCGGAGTGCTGGATCGAACACCAGCCAGGCCTCCGGCGATCCCTCATCGCCCTGTTTGGGTGCGGCGTCGCGGTCGACGAGCGGGGACTCGACCCAGCCGATCGGCCGAATCTCGTACCGGACGTCGCGCATCTGACCGCCTCTCGACCGACCACTGTCACGGCGCATCAAGCGCCGGAGCCACATTCCTGATCAGGGGGATACGCAGCGCAGACCGAGGTAATCGCCGGCGGCGAAAGCACGCCAAGGAGCAGCGGCCACCCGACAACCAAACCAGCGGTGGACTGGTCGCTGAACCATGCACCCACCCTGGCCCAGCTGTCGCCAGGTGATCAGGACGCTCTGCTGGGGCTGATACTGCACGGCTTCCGGAGCGCCGCACCCAACGGTTGGCGTAACCGGGGCCGCCGGATGGGAAGGTCGTCTGGTGCCCGACCTCGATCTCGTGATCCGCGCCCCAGCAGCCATCATGACCCCGGCAGTGGAAGGGGTGGGCACCCATCCACGTGGTGGTTTTGGCCAAAACCGCCAGGTCGGTGCGTGTGTGGGCGTACGCGCCGGCCGGATCGTCCAGATCACGCCGTACGGCGACCAACTCACTGGCAACAGGGTTGTGGAGTTAGGCGAGGAGGTGGTCCTGCTCCCCGGACTGGTGGACACCCATGTCCACGTGAACGAACCCGGACGCACGGACTGGGAAGGCTTTGCCACCGCAACCCGCGCTGCGGCCGCGGGTGGGATCACCACCATCATCGACATGCCGCTCAACAGCATCCCGCCGACTACCGACGTCAGCGCGCTAGCCGAGAAACGTGCGGCCGCGCGGGGGCAATGCCACGTGGATGTTGGTTTCTGGGGAGGGGCCGTACCGAGCAACCTGGGTCGGCTCCGATCGCTGCACGATGCGGGCGTCTTCGGGTTCAAGTGCTTCCTGCTGCACTCCGGCGTAGATGAGTTCCCGGCGCTCGACAACGCCGGAATGCAAGCCGCACTTACCGAAGTCGCCGACTTCGACGGCCTTCTGATCGTGCACGCCGAGGACGCACACACCATCGACACCGCGCCCGCGCCGCACGGCCCCCGCTATGCAGACTTCCTGGCCTCCCGCCCGCGGGGCGCGGAGCAGTCTGCGATCGCGGCCGTCATCTCAGGCGCCCGCGAGACTCGCGGCCGGGCGCACGTCCTGCACCTAGCCGACGCTGATGCGCTGGCCATGCTGCGCGAGGCGCGTACCGACGGTGTACCGATCACCGTGGAGACCTGTCCGCACTATCTGACCTTCGCCGCCGAGGAAGTTCCCGACGGTGCCACCCAGTTCAAGTGCTGCCCGCCGATCAGGGAGGCCGAGAATCGTGACCGGCTCTGGAACGGCCTGCGACATGGCGACATCGACTGCATCGTGTCCGACCACTCCCCCTCGGCACCGGCATTGAAGCGACTGGACACCGGCGACTTCGGTGCGGCCTGGGGCGGGATCAGTTCGTTGCAGCTGTCCCTGTCGGCGGTTTGGACCGGCGCGCAGCAGCGCGGCGCCAGTCTGGTCGAGGTCGTCGGTTGGATGGCCCAGGCTCCGGCCGCGCTGGCCGGTCTTACCCGCAAGGGCCAGATCGCGATCGGGCACGACGCGGACTTCGCCGTCTTCGCCCCGGACGAGAGGTTCGTGGTCGACCCATCCCGCCTGGAGCACCGGCATGCGCTCACGCCGTACGCGGGGCGCACGTTGTCTGGCATCGTGCGACAGAGTTGGGTACGCGGTCGCGAGACGGGCCCGCACCCGATTGGCCGACTTCTGACCCGAGGGAACTCATGATTGACCGACCGTCCGCGTCGCAGCAGGCGCCCGTCGTGACGACCGACGGTCCCGGTTTCGCGGGCCTGCCCGACCTCGCCTCCCGTTCGCTGTCCGGTGCGGTCGTTGCCGCCAACGACGAATTCTTCGCCGAGAAGGAGAACCTCGTACTGCCCTGGGCGGCCGCTCCGGTGGCCGACTTCGGACACAAGGGAAAGGTTTACGACGGCTGGGAAACCCGACGCCGCCACGAGCCTGGGCACGACTGGGCCATCGTACGTCTCGGCGTGCCGGGCCGGGTGCACGGCGTGGTCATCGACACAGCGTGGTTCACCGGCAACTTCCCGCCGTACGCTTCGCTGGAAGCGGCTGCGGTAGAAGGACACCCGTCGGT
>JBPCPI010000096.1:0-5802 GCA_050999295.1 Geodermatophilaceae bacterium
GGGGGCGCGCATCACGGCCCGATCACCCGCCGGTAACAGGCCGATTCCACCAGTCGCGAACCGGTCAAGCTTGGATCACCCGTCCGTCACGATTGCCTTCGTCCTCCCTGCCCGGCCTCCGCCGTCCCTACGGTCGATCTGCTCGGGCTGGTCCTGATCGGCCCTGCAGCAAGCCATCAGTCACGGGGCAAGGAGGCGCACAGAGTGAAAGCGACCAAACGCTCGACCACGATCACTGCCATGGTTTCTTCGCTGGCGATCGTTCTCGCCGGCTGCGGTGGTGGCAGTGACGAGCCTTCGACGCCGCAAGGCGAGGCCGAGCGCGGCGGCTCGTTGATCTACGGGGAGGGCACGACCTTCCCCGAGAACCTCTTCCCACTCATCGCGGCCGGCAACTCCACCGCCGGGGCCAACCTGCTTGTCCGGATCTTCCCGTCCCCGTACATCACGATGCCCGACTTCACCGTCGAACTGGACGCGGACCTGATGGCCGAGGAGCCGACGCTCGAGGAGACCGACGCCGGCCAAATCGTGACGTACGAGATCAATGAGGACGCGGTGTGGAGCGACGGCACGCCGATCACCGTCGCCGACTTCGAGTTCACCTGGCGGATCCAGCGTTCCGCGGACCCGGCCGCCGGCGGATGCGCGTCGTTGCTCGGTACCACCGGCTACGACCTGATCGAGTCCGTGGAGCCCGGTGGAAGCGACAAGACCGTCGTCGTCACCTACTCCGCGCCCTTCCCTGATTGGAAGTCGATCTTCACGCTGTACCCGGCCCACATCCTGGACCAGAGCGACGACGCCGCGAACTGCGAGATGATCACCACCGGCTGGCCGATCGCCGACGGCATCCCATCGGAGATTTCCGGCGGACCGTGGCAGATGCTGACGGACAGCATCGACGCCAGCGCGCAGGTCATCGTGCTGACGCCGAACCCCGAGTGGTACGGCGACGGGCCGCTGTTGGACCAGCTGGTCTACCAGACCATCGGTGACGAGGCGGCCGTCGTGGTCGCGGCGGTCGAGGCCGGTGACGTGCAGTTGGTCCAGCCGCAGCCGCAGTTGGATCTGGTCGGTCAGATCCAGGATCTCGAGCCGAACATCACCAGTGAGATCACGTTCGGGTTGTCCTTCGAGCACTTCGACATGAACACGGCGAACGTCCACCTGGCCAAGCCTGAGGTGCGTAAGGCCTTTGCCCTCGCGCTGGACCGGCAGGAGATCGTGTCCGCCACGGTGGGTGCTTTCGATGACCGCGCCCAGGTGCTGAACAACCGGATGTACGTCAACAACCAGCCGGAGTACGTCGACACGGCGCCGGAGGAGTACAACACCCGGGACGTCGAGGGCGCGATCGACCTGTTAAAGAGTGTCGGCTACGTGATCGGCCCGGACGGCGTCGCGGTGCACCCGACAGACGGTCCGCTGACACTGCGGATGTCGACGACGCAGAACAACCCCCTGCGCGAGTCGACCGTCGACCTGGCCGCCGCTCAGGTTGCCGACGCCGGTTTCGCGATCGAGAAGTTCCTCGACCCGGACATCTTCGAGGGACCTGACTCACCGACCAGCCTGGAGGCGCGTGGTTTCGACATCGCGCTGTTCGCCTGGGTGAGCTCGCCGTACGTCTCGGGCAACATCTCGCTGTACCAGACCGATGGCGGTCAGAACTACGCCGGCGTCAGCAACCCTGAGGTGGATGCGCTGCTGGAGCAGTTGGCCAGCGAGGTCGACCCGGAGGCCGCCGCGCAGGCAGCCAACGACGCCGACGCCATCCTGTGGGATGAGCTGGCGACGATCCCGCTGTACCAGAAGCCGATCTTCACGGCATGGAGCAGCGAGTTCGAAGGCATCGAGCCGAACGCGACCAACGCGGGTCCGGTGTTCAACTCCGACGAGTACCGACTCGTGCAGTAACGGCCTCCGCGGGGGCAGCCGTCGCCGGCCACGCGGCTGCCCCCCGGAGCACCACCCGTCAGCTCGAAAAAGAGGCAACAATCGGCTCGGACTCACAACGATCCGGCACTTCTTGGGTCACTCTATGGTCACGATTGCGCGAGGCCAGTTTCCGAAACGGCCGCGACGCCACTACCGTATGCACGCCTGGCGCAACCCTGCCCGGGCACAGTTCTTCCCCCACGAGGGCGTGGGGAAAGGGAGGCGCAACAACGTGAAGGCAATTAGGCGCAGAACGGCGGTGACCGCATCCATCGCCGCGACGGCGATGGTGCTGGCCGCCTGTGGTGGTGGTAGTGACGAGCCCACGACCCCGGGCGACAGCGGAAGCACCGAGCCAAACGGTCAGCTGATCTACGGCGAGGACACCGCGTTCCCGGAGAACTTGATCCCGCTGATTGCGGCGGGCAACTCGGTGGCGACGGCGAACATCCTGATCCGGATCCTGCCTGCGCCGTTCGTGACGCTGCCCGACTTCACCATCGGCGTGGACGAGGACCTGATGGCCTCCGAGCCGACGCTCGAGGAGACCGACGGCGGTCAGATCATCACCTACGAGATCAACGAGGACGCGGTGTGGAGTGACGGCGAGCCGATCACTGCCGCCGACTTCGAGTTCACATGGCGGATCCAGCGTTCTGCCGATCCTGCCGACGACGGCTGCGCGTCGCTGCTCGGCACCACCGGCTACGACCTGATCGAGTCCGTGGAACCAGGCGACAACGATAAGACTGCCGTCGTCACCTATACCTCGCCCTTCCCTGACTGGAAGTCGATCTTCACGCTGTTCCCGGCCCACATCATGGACAAGGACGATGCGGTCGCGAACTGCGAGGCGATCACCACCGGCTGGCCGATCGCCGACGGCATTCCCGAGGACATCTCTGGTGGACCGTGGCAGCTGCTCTCGGAGAACATCAACGCGGGCCAGCAGGTGCTCACGCTGACGCCGAACCCGATGTGGTACGGCGACGGCCCGGGTCTGGAAAACCTGATCTATCAGACCATCGGTGGCGAGGCCGGCACGACCGTCGCCGGTCTGCAGTCCGGTGACCTGCAGCTCGTCGACCCGCAGCCGCAGCTGGACCTGGTCGGTCAGATCCAGGACCTCGAGCCGAACGTGACGAGTGAGATCAACTTCGGGTTGTCCTTCGAGCACTTCGACATGAACACCGCGAACGTGCACCTGGCCAAGCCGGAAGTACGGAAGGCTTTCGGGCTGGCGCTGGACCGGCAGGAGCTCGTGTCGGCGACCGTCGGCGCTTTCGATGACCGCGCCCAGGTGCTGAACAACCGGATGTACGTCAACAACCAGCCGGAGTACGTCGACACGGCGCCGGAGGAGTACAACACCCAGGACACCGAAGGTGCGATCGCACTGCTCGAGGGTGTCGGCTACACGATCGGCCCGGACGGCGTCGCGGTCCACCCGACAGACGGTCCGCTGACACTGCGGATGTCGACGACGCAGAACAACCCGCTGCGTGAGGCGACGATCGACCTGGCCAGCTCACAGCTTGCCGAGGCAGGTTTCGCGATCGAGAAGTTCCTCGACCCGGACATCTTCGAGGGGCCGGACTCACCGACCAGCCTGGAAGCACGTGGCTTCGACATCGCGCTCTTCGCGTGGGTGTCCTCGCCGTACGTCTCGGGCAACATCTCGCTGTACGAGACCGGTGGCGGTCAGAACTACGCCGGTGTCACCAACCCCGAGGTCGACGCGTTGCTGGAGCAGTTGGCCAGCGAGGTCGACCCGGAGGCCGCCGCACAGGCAGCCAACGACGCCGACACCATCCTGTGGGAGGAGTTGGCGACGATCCCGCTGTACCAGAAGCCGAGCTTCACGGCGTGGAGCTCGGAGTACGAAGGCATCGAGCCGAATACGACCAACGCCGGCCCGGTGTGGAACTCCGACCAGTACGCCCTCGTCTCGTAGTTCCGCTGACGACGGCGCTGTGACGAGCGCGTGACGGACGGGGGTGGCGTGACCTGAGATCGGGTTGCGCCACCCCCTCCGCTACATCACGAAGCGCAATGTTTCTGCAACGCATCAAGTAGCGCTTGACCACCCACCCCGGCGTAAGGTGCCCACTGTGTTCTTCTTCACGCTTCGGCGGTTGCTGTCGTCTGTTGTCGTGTTGCTCGCGAGTTCGATGCTCGTGTTCGCACTGTGCGTCGCGTCTTTCGATCCGCTGTCTGCCTACCGGCAACGGCAGCCACCGCCGCCACCGCAGTTCTTTGACAATCTGAGCGAACAGCTGGGGTTGAACGACCCGTTCTTCGTCCGGTACTTCAACTGGCTCAAGGGTGTCGTCACCGGCGACTTCGGCGAGAGCAACGCGGGTACACCAGTGGGGCCCGTGCTCATTGAGCGACTCGGCATCACCGCCCGCATGGTGGTGGCAGCGATGGTGCTCGCCGTCCTGTTGGCCATCGTCGTGGGCGTGCTGACCGCGGTGCGGCAGTACAAGCCGGAGGACTACATCTTCACGTTCATCACCTACGTGCTGATCGCGCTACCGACGTTCTGGTTCGCCGCCCTGCTGAAGGAATTCGTGGCCATCCAGTTCAACGATCTGGTGGGGCAACGCATCCTCTTCACCCTCGGCGAGCAATCACCGGCCATTGAACTCACAGGAACGAACTCCGAGATCTTCTGGGATCGACTGGGCCACCTCGTCCTGCCGACGATCTCGCTGGCGATGCTGAGCTTCGCCGCCTGGAGCCGATTCCAGCGGGCGTCGATGCTCGATGTCCTGGGCTCGGACTACATGCGGCTTGCGCGCGCCAAGGGGCTTCCCTATCGCCGCGCTCTGGTCCGGCACGGACTGCGCAACGCCCTGGTCCCGCTAACGACCGTCGTGGCTCTGGGCGTCGGCGCCATCATGGGCGGCGCGGTGATCACCGAAACGGTGTTCGTCTGGCACGGGATGGGCGAGTACCTCATCATGAGCATCAACGCCGACGACCTCAATCCGGTACTCGGCTGGATGATCGTCGCGGCATTCTTCGTCATCGCCTTCAACCTCATCGCCGACCTGCTCTACGCAGTGCTCGATCCGCGCATCCGGCTCAGCTAACCCGCCGTAGGCAGGAGTTTCGCTATGACAACCACAGATCAGCAGCCGCTCAAGACAGGCCCGGCGTCCACGACGCAAGAGCCACAAGCGGCCGAGATCGAGCGCGAGTTCACTGTCAAGGCGCGCAGCCAGCGCGAGCAGATCGTGCGCCGGTTCGTGCGCAACAAGCAGGCAATGGGTGGCTTGCTCGTCTTCGCGTTGGTGCTGCTCGTGGCATGGGCCGGGCCGTTAGTTTACGGATTTGAGTTCAGCGCGGTGAAGCCTGCGGACGCCTCCGTGGGTCCCGGAACGCTGGGCCACATCCTGGGGACGGACGGGCTGGGGCGGGATCTGATGGCGCAGATCATGCGGGGCGTTCAGCGATCGACGCTGACGATCATCGTTGCGGTGTCGATCGCGCTGTTCCTCGGCCTGCTCGTCGGCCTGTTGGCCGGCTACTACGGCAAGTGGGTGGACAACCTGCTCATGCGCTTCGTCGACCTGATCCTGACCATTCCTTCCCTCGTGGTGCTTATCGTGGTTGCTAGCAACTTCCCGAACGCGCGCACCGCCATCGGCATCGCGGTCATCATCGGCCTTTTCGGCTGGCTCGACCTGTCCCGCATCCTGCGCAGCCAGATCCTGGGGCTGCGCGAGCGCGAGTTCGTCGAGGCGGCACACGCGCTTGGCGCGTCCGACCGGCGGATCATGTTCAAGCACCTTATCCCGAACATGCTCGGCTCGATCATCGTCTGGGCGACCCTGACCGCCGCCACCGTGATCC
>JBPCPI010000132.1:0-38171 GCA_050999295.1 Geodermatophilaceae bacterium
GCACCGGTGTCGGGCCGTACGAGGGTGGACACGTCCAAGTATTGCCGTCGGGCAAGGTGCTGGTCTCCACCGGGCTGACCAGCCAGGGTCAGGGGCATCAGACGGTCTTTGCCCAGATCGTCGCCCACGAACTCGGCGTAGGCATAGCGGACATCGAGGTCCACACCGGCGACACGCGGCGGTTCGGATACGCGGTGGGCACCTTCGCCTCCCGTGCCGCGGTGATGAGTGGCAACGCCGTGGCGCTGGCCGCTCGGGTGGTCCGCGCAAAGGCGCTGCGCATCGCCGCCGAAGTTCTCGAGGTCGATGCCGCCGACCTCGACATCGTCGACGGAGTCGTCGGCGTACGAGGCGACCCCGGCGCAGTGATCCCGTTGTCCTCGATCGCGGTCCTGTCCAACCCGCTGCGTTACGCCTTCGACGAGGCATCAAAGGCGGCAACTCAGTTCGCCCGATTCGCCTCGGACGAGCACCCGCCCGTTGCCGACGACGACGAACCCGGTCTCGAGGGTCGCGACTACTATTCCCCGGTCCGCTCGACCTTCGCCAGCGGTGCGCACGCCGTCATCGTCGAAGTGGACCCGGGCACCTGTGCGGTCACGATCGAGAAGTATGCGGTGGTGCACGACTGCGGGCGACTGATCAACCCACGGATCGTCGAGGGCCAGATCCACGGCGGTGTCGCCCAGGGCGTGGCGGGCGCTCTCTACGAGGTGATGGCCTACGACGAGATGGGCCAGTTGCAGAACGCGTCCTTCATGGACTTCCTGATGCCCTATGTCTCCGAGGTTCCGCAGGGCATCGACATCGGGCACCAGGAGACCCCCTCTCCGTTGAACCCACTGGGTATCAAGGGGGCGGGCGAAGCGGGCGTGATCCCGGGGTCGGCGGCGATTGCGGCCGCACTCGAGGATGCTCTCGGAATCCGAATCGAGGAGATGCCCTTGGGTCCCAGCCGGATCTATGACCTGGTCCGGGCAGCACGGAACGGAACGGCCGAACGCACGAGGAACCACGCCCGCAGGAGCGAGGAGGACTGGACATGAAGCTTCAAGGGACGGCCAAACTGCATGCGGACCGGGAGACGGTGTTCGCGGCGCTGACCGACCCCGGCGTCCTGGCTCGATGCATCCCGGGCTGCGAGTCGCTGGACCTGACCGGGCAGGACAGCTACAAGATGACCGTCTCGGCCGGGGTCGGTGCGATCCGCGGCCGCTACGACGGGCAGGTGAGGTTGACCGAACTGGTCCGCCCCGAGGGCTACGTCATGAACGCGAGCGGCGCCGGGGGCGCGGGGACTGTCGACGCGACCTGCCGGGTCGACCTGGTTGCCGACGGGGGCCAGACCGAGTTGACGTACACGGCTGACGCGACAGTCGGCGGACCGGTGGCCGGCGTGGGGCAACGAATGATCTCCGCCGTGGCGAAACGGATGGCGAGCCAGTTCTTTTCCGCCGTCGACGACGAACTCACCGGCGCCCGGGCGCCACTGGAGCCGCTCGCCGCCGGCTCGTCGGACACATCTGACGGCGGGTCTGAACCAGGTGGCCAGCGGAGGTATGCGGATTATCTTCCGGCACGTCGACGGGGGGAACTGGTCCCCGTCGACGTGCGTCCCCTGCTCGTGGCCGCCGCAGGGGGTGCTCTGATCGCGCTCGTCGGCGCCTCCGTGGGCGGCTGGCTGGCGCGTCGAGGTCGCTCAGTCTGATCGCTCGAGGGACGGGGTACGCCCGCAAGAGCCTCCAGTGCAACAGCCCACTTCTCCCAGAGCGACACACAGTTCCACACATTTTTGTCGGTGAGGGCTGTGTTTGCGGCGGCCCGCTGTCCTAGGGTGGGCGTCGGCAATCGCGGGGCACACATTTTCGGTCCTGCTGTGCAATGCCGCCAGCGAGATCCCTGATCCGAGGAGCTGGCGTATTGACCACGATCCACACAGATGACCGCTCATCCACGAGCCCGGATTTCGAGGAGGACGAAGAGCACACCGGCGAGACGCCCGTCGGACGACGCTATCTACTGCTGGGGCTTATAGGGCTCTCCGCGGCCGCCTGCCGCCCCGGCAGGCCGACGCCCCCGACCCCCACGGCATCACCGGGGCCCACCGCGTCGCCGAGCGCGAGCCCAACGGCATCCGTCACCCCCTCGGGCTCCGCCAGCCCCACCCCGTCGCCCACGGCCGACCCGACCGCCACTCCGACCCCGGAGGCCCCCCCAGGGCCGCTCGCGACCGTGCTCAGCCAGGACCAGGAGCTGCACGTCCTGCGGCGCGCGACGTTCGGCCCCACCCCGACCCTGGTCGCCGACATCCAGGAGCAGGGCATCGAGAGCTGGCTCGACAGGCAACTGAACCCGTCAAGCATCGGCGATGGCCTGGTCGATGATCTGCTCAAACGCTTCTCGGCGCTCAACTGGACGGCCAAGCAGATCTATGAGACCGCCCCCGAGGACGGCGGCGATTATGCCGCCGACTTGAACATGGTCGAGGCCACGATCGTTCGCAACGTCTGGAGCAACCGGCAGTTGCTCGAAAAGGTCGTCGAGTTCTGGACGAACCATTTCTCGGTGCCTGTCCCGAACAACGACGACAGCTGGGGACGCAAGACGGTCGAGGACCGTGAGGTGATCCGCCGTCTCGCCTTCGGCAACTTCACCGATCTGCTTATCGCCGACGCGAAGAGCCCTGCCATGCTGAGGTACCTCAACAACGAGGGCTCCCGAGGCGAGGACACCAACGAGAACTACGGCCGTGAGCTCCTCGAGCTGCACACGGTCGGCCTGGACGCGGGCTACACCGAGGACGACGTGAAGAACGCCGCCAAGACCCTGACCGGCTTCACGATCAATTACGACACCGCGACCTTCCAGTTCCGGCCGGACTGGCACTACGTCGGTCCGGTCAAGGTCCTGGACTGGGCGAGCCTCAATGACAGCCCCGAAGGTGGTCTCGAGGTCGGCGAGTCCCTGCTGAGCTACCTGGCCAGCCACCCGTCAACCCTGCGGCACATCGCCACCAAATTGGCGCGGCACTTCGTCAGCGACGTCCCATCGGAGTCCCTGGTCGACAAGCTCACCCGGGCGTTCGTCGCAAACGACAACCAGATTGCGCCGGTGATCCGTACCCTGTTCTTGTCCGAGGAGTTCCAAGCGAGCATCGGGCAGAAGGTCCGTCGCCCGTTGGAATCCCTCACCGCGGCCATGCGGGTGCTTGACTTCCAGCCCGAATCCAAGCTGCTCGACAACACGGAGGACCGCTCGCTGTACTACACCGCAGAACGGCTCGGTCAGAAGCCGATGGGGTGGCAACCCCCGAACGGCTATCCGGACGTCATGGGCTACTGGCTGTCGAGTGCACGGTTCTCGGCGACGTGGAACGGGAATCACGATCTGGTCTACGGCGGGTTCGAGGGTCACGTGACCACCCCACAGGAGGTCTTCGATCAGCTGCTGGACGTGACCACGCCGACCACAGCCGGCGCCGTGCTCGACCGGCTCGTGGCGCGCCTGCTCTTCCAGGAGATCACCCCGCAGACGCGGGCCACCTTGCTCGAATCCACCGACCAGGCCGAGAACGCAGAGGTGACGAGCCAGGAGCAGGTCCGCAACCGGCTCCAGAGCTACACCCGCGCAATCTTCGACTCGCCCCACTTCCTGCAGCGCTGAGGAGACCGACAACGATGAGCACTCTGGGCAATGTGACCACGCCGATTATGACGCATGTCCGTCCGCAGGCGGGAACGTCCAGGAT
Source organism: Geodermatophilaceae bacterium (assembly GCA_050999295.1). Lineage (GTDB taxonomy): Bacteria > Actinomycetota > Actinomycetes > Mycobacteriales > Geodermatophilaceae > JACCQS01. Next base: position 3,749 of record JBPCPI010000132.1, read on the forward strand.
GGGTCCGGTCGACGACTCGTCGGACAGCCACTACATGGCAGCCGATCCCGAGGCGGAGTCGCCGCCCGATCCATGGCGACGCGGATTCACGCGACGACGTCTGCTGCAAGGCGGAGCGGCTCTGGGCTGCGCGGCGCTCGGCAGCCAACTGCTGACCACCAAGTACGCGTTCAGTGCGGACTCGACGATGGGGGACACCCTCGTCGTCCTGTCCTTCCGTGGAGGCATGGACGGCCTGTCGGTAGTCATCCCACGCGACCCAGAACTGCGCACCCTGCGCCCCGACATCGTCGTGCCAGAGAACGCGACCCTGCGACTCGACGACCGCTTCGGACTGCACCCTGCCCTTGCTCCGCTGAAACCGTTCTACGACAGCGCCAAACTCGGTTTCGTGCACGCGGCCGGCTCCCCGATACCGGACTACAGCCACTTCAGCGCGATGGACGTCTTCGAGCGTGGCTCGATCTCGAACAGTTCGACCGGCTGGATCGATCGGGTGCAGACCGAGCGCGCGAAATCCGTCGACCCGGCTGAATTCGGCTGCGTGGCGATCGGGTCCGCACTGCCACGCGCCATGCAGGGCCCGTCGCCAGACCTCGCGTTCCCGTCGCTCGAAGAGTTCCGCCTGCGGGGTGACGACGACGGGAGACTCGGGGGTGTCATCCAGAAGTTGTACGACCCGCTACAGCACCCAGCCACGCCGCAGGTGACCGGGACACTCGGCGCGTTCGCCACCGCGCAGACGCTGTCCGACGCTGGGTACGAGCCCGCCAACGGCGCAACGTACCCGGACTCGAGCCTTGGCCGGGCCTTGACTGAGATCGCCCGGCTGATCAAGGCCGACATCGGTCTGCAGACGGCGACGTGTGACCTCGGCGGCTGGGACATGCACACCGACATGGGATCTGTGGACAGCGGGGATATGACCGGGTATCTCACCGAGGTCGGGCTGGCCCTGGCCGCGTTCACGACTGACCTCGGCGACGAGTGGCTCAGCAAGGCCACTTTGGTCACCCTGTCGGAGTTCGGGCGGCGCATCGAGCAGAACAGCGGCGGCGGCACCGACCACGGCTACGGGAACGTCATGTTCCTGCTTGGTGCCGGGGTCAAGGGCGGTGAGGTGCACGGGGTCTGGCCGGGCCTTACCGCAGGCCAGCTCCAGGACGGCAACCTGCAGGTCACCACCGACTACCGCGACGTCATTGGCGAGTGGTTGCTGCGCCGCGGCGGCATCGGCTCGCTTGCCCCGATCTTCCCGGATCTGGCCTACACCCCCCTCGGCGTCATTACGGGTCCGTAAACCGGACTGGCGCACGAGACCGCGGGTCGCCATCGACGCGGAAGTTCGGTGCGCCGGCCAGAGTGGAAGCGGCAGTTTGCAGTTCTCGCGGCTGCAGGACTTCGGTCATGCACCGACTTCGTCGACGAAGCACCAGCGCCAGGACTCACGGCGCTCGTAGGAGGTGATCACCGGGTCCTGGGTCTGCCGGAATTGGGCGCTTGCGTGCTTGTTCGGCGAGGAGTCGCAGCAGCCGATGTGCCCACAGGTCGGCAGTACAGGCGGCCATGGTCACACTTCCGGTCAGCGTCCTTGTCCCGTTCAGCCTAGGCGCGCTGCAACTGCTGCGTGACCTGCCAGGTGACCTGCCAGTCGGTGCGCAGCGCGCGAATCCGGTTGGATGGGCGGATGCATGAGGGTGGGCGATCGTGACCCGGCGGATTCGGGTCGGGATCGATACCGGAGGCACCTTCACCGACGTCGTCGCCGTCGACGAGGACAGTGGTGAGTTGATCACCACCAAGACTCCGTCCACCCCGACGGATCCCGCGCAGGGCTTCCTCACCGGCATCGACAAGGTTCTGGGCCTGCTCGGAGTCGGGGGAGAGGCGCTCACTGCGGTGAGCCACGGGACGACGGTGGCGACCAACAAACTGCTCGAGGGCAAGGTCGAGAACCTGGGGTTCATCACGACCGAGGGCTACCGGCATCTCCTGGAAATCGCCCGGCAGTCGGTGCCCGACGGGTACGGCAACTCCTACTTCTGGGTCAAACCACCGCGGATCGTTCCGGCCGACCGGGTCAAGACAGTGCGTGGTCGACTTGCTGTGGACGGCAGCGAGCTTCGGCCCTTCGACCACGACGACGCCGTACGCGCGGCTCGGTTCTTCCGGGATGCCGGCATCACCACCATCGGGGTCTGCTTCCTGCACTCCTATGCCGACCCCAGCCACGAACTCGCGATGCGCGAAGTGCTGACTGCCGAGCATCCCGATGCCGTGGTCAGCATCTCCAGCGAGGTGCTCCGGGAGTACCGCGAATACGAGCGCGCGATCACGACACTGGTCGATGCTGCGGTCAAGCCGAACATCACCCGCTACGTGGCCAACATCGCGGGTCGGCTGGCCGAGTTCGCCACCTCCGAATCGGCTGGTGGGCGGGCGGCGGGCACCCGGGACGTGCCGTTCTATGTGATGAAGTCCAACGGCGGGGTCCTTTCGGCCGCCGAGGTGGTCCATCAGCCGATTACCACGGTCCTGTCCGGGCCGGCGGCGGGTGCGTTGGGGGCCGGCGTCATTGCCAGCGCGGCCGGGGCCGGGAAGGTCCTGACCTGCGACGGCGGCGGCACCTCGACCGACGTGACCGTCGTGGTCGATGGGCAGCCCGCACTGACGACCGAGGGCACGGTCGGCGCCTACCCGAGCAAGATTCCGATGATCGATGTCGTCACTGTTGGGGCCGGGGGCGGATCGATCGCCTGGCTCAGCCCAGAGGGCACGCTCAAGGTCGGGCCGCAGTCGGCAGGCGCGGATCCCGGGCCGGTCTGTTACGGCAGGGGCGGTGCCGAACCGACGATCACCGACGCCCATGTACTTCTCGGCCGGATCCCGCCACATCTGCTCGGCGGTGAGATCCCGTTGGATGCTGACGCCGCGCGGCAGACGATCGAATCGCTTGCCGCGAAGCTCGGCCGATCGGTCGAGGGGACTGCCACCGGCATCCTGGAGATCTCGGCCTGGAACCAGGCCAATGCGCTACGCCAGGTGTCGGTCAAGCGGGGTCTCGATGTCCGGGACTTCACCCTGGTCACCTTCGGTGGCTCCGGGTCGCTACTGGCCTGTCGCCTCGTCGACATCCTGGGCCTGGCCGGAGTCCTGGTGCCGCCCAACCCAGGCAACGTCTCGGCCTTCGGATTGCTCACCGTCGACGTACGCAACGACTACGTCCGTACCAACGTCGTGCGGCAGGACCGACTCGACCCGGCCAAGCTCTCGGCGGTGTTCGCGGAACTGCAGCATGACGCCGACTCGGCTTTGCGGCGCGAGGGCTTCTCGGCGGGGGAGCGCCGCTTCGTACGCACCGCCGACGTGCGCTACTACGGACAGGCCTTTGAGGTACGGGTCGAGGTCGCTGACGGGGCACTGGAACCCGGTGTGATCGAACAGGTGGCCCAAGCCTTCCATGCCGAGCACCGCCGGCTTTACGGCTACGACTTCGCCGACGACCCCCGGCAGCACGTGGAGTGGGTAAACGTGCGGGTGACCGGAATCGGCCCGATCCGCAGCCCCGAGGTCGTTCCGATCGGAGCCGGATCCGGAGCCGACGTTGCCCGCACGGGAAGCCGGCGCGCGTACTTCGACGAATGGGCGGACGTGCCCACTTACGACCGGGCCGAACTGGGTGCCGGCGACGTACTCGAGGGCCCGGCAGTGATCGAGGAGTTCGGGTCCACGGTGCCGCTGCATCCGGGATTCGAGGCAGCGGTCGACCGATACGGCAACCTCCGAGTACAGCGGGTCCGATCATGAACCGCCCCAGCGGTTCCGGGCGGGGGTGGACCCAGCATCCGTACGGCTACCGGCTCACCGAGACAGCGGTCGCCGATGTGGACCCGGTGCTGATCGAGATCATCGAGGGATATCTGGCCAGCGTGGAGATGGAGGTGGAGACCGCGATCGCCCGGACCTCGCGCTCGCCGATGATCCGCGACGCGCACGACTTCCGGGCCGGCATTCACGACCGGCACTTGCGCAAGCTGACCGGCCGGTCGTACTCGGCGCTGGTCCACCCGATCGCCCGGGACTTCCCGCCGGAAACCATGCGACCCGGGGACGTGTTCTTCCATAACGACGTCTATGAGTCCGAGGGCGGGATCGGGCACCTGCCCGATCTCTGCGTGACGGTGCCGGTCTTCGCCGACGATGCGGAGGGCTCGCCGTACGTGGTGGCCTTCGTCCAGGCCTTCGGCCATCACGACGACATCGGCGGTTCGGTGCCCGGCTCGATGCCGTCCAACGCGACCAGCGCCTTCCAAGAGGGCCTGATGGTGCCCCCGATCAGGCTGTGGGCCGAAGGGGTTCCGAACGAGGCGGCGCTGCGGATCATGACGCGTAACTCGCGGATGCCGGAATCCCTTGCCGCCGACCTGGATGCGGAGTGCTCCGCATGTCTGATGGGCGCCCGACGGCTCGGCGAGCTCTTCGACCGGTACGGCGTCGACGCTGTCGAGTCGGTATTCGACGCAATCCTGGACAACACCACAGCGACCTATCGGCGCGAGATCCTGTCCAAGATTCCGGTCGGCAGTTACGTCTGGGAGGACTACGCCGAACACGACGGTGTCGACCCACCCCGGCTGCACGCCCAGCGGATCACCATGATCCGTCGCGGGCCTGACGACCCCGACGGTGACCGGCTGATCCTGGATTTCACCGGCACGGGTCCGCAGGCCAAGGGGCCGATCAACCACGCGGGCGACTTCGCCGATGGGAGTTTCCTGAAGAAGTGGCTTGCCCCGATCCTGCGCAACCTCGCCGACACCCCGGAACGGATGGCCGAACTCGACGTCAACGAGGGCGCCGTCCCGCTGATCGAGATGCGCTTCCCCGAGCCCGGGACCATGCTGACGCCGGTGTTCCCAGCCCCGACCAATGCGCGCACGTTCGTGATCCTGCGCCTGCTCGGCGTCCTGGCCGGCGTGCTCGCCAAGGCCGTCGACGGTCGGATGCCGGCCGATCAGGAGACGATCCGCTACACCGGGGTGTACGGACAGGACGCCGACGGACAGTCCTATCTGATGCGGGAGGTCCTCGGCGGCGGATCGGGGGGTCGCTACTTCGCCGACGGTGAGGACACCATCCATGTCGTGCCGGACTCCCGGAACCTCCCGACCGAGTTCAGCGAGTCCAGATTTCCGTTCGTCGTCGAGTCGCTGGGCCTCGCGGTCGATTCCGGTGGGGCCGGTCGGTTTCGGGGCGGGCTGGGCTACGACAAGCACATCCGGATGCTGCTGCCGGCGCACTTCATGTCGATCGCCGACCGGTCGATTCTGGCGTGCTGGGGGATCAAGGGTGGCAGGGCAGGCCGGTCCTTCCAAGTCACCGCCGACCCGGGCGGTCCGAACGAACGCGAGGTCGATGCGCTCGCAGATGCCGAGCCGCTTGCGGCGGGTGAGACGGTGCGGATCCGGACCACTGGCGGCGGCGGTTGGGGCGACCCCCTCGACCGACCGATTCTCGACGTGCTGCGCGACGTCTCATGGGGAAAGGTGTCCGTCCAGTGCGCTCGTGCGGACTACGGAGTCGTGGTCACCGGGCAGGCGGAGGCACCCACGTGTGATGAGCCGGCGACCAACGCACTCCGCGCGGCAGTGCGGACAAGCCGGACCGGCGACGAACCGTTCTTCGACCGAGGCCCGGGCTACGCTCGGCTTTCCGGTGGGACCGCCTATCCACCCGTGGACAAGCGCTGAGCACCCGTGCCGGTGTTGATCATCGGAAATTCGAGGCTATTTTCGGCCGATCCGGCCCGAAAGCTCGGTAATTCCGATGATCAACTCGGTTCAGGCTGTCACGCTCGGGGGATGAGTGGGGAGGACGGACCGTACGGCGACCTTCAGGTCACCGACGACCTCGTCGTACCCGCGCGCGCTCTGCAGTGGCGCTTCTCCCGGTCCTCGGGGCCCGGCGGGCAGGGAGTCAACACAGCTGACTCGCGGGTAGAGCTGTCCGTGCATGTGCCAACGATCCCGGGGTGGCCGGAGCAGATCATCGAGACGGCGATCGGCCGGTTGGGGGAGCGATTGACCGACGGGACCCTCACCATCTCTGCCTCGGAGTTCCGTCAACAGCTGCGTAACCGGGAGGCGGCGCGGGGCCGGATGGCCGCGCTCCTGCGCGAGTCCGTGGCGCCGGCTGGACCGCGACGCAGGCCGACCAGGCCGAGCCGGGGGGCACGAGAACGCCGGCTCGAGGACAAGCGCCAACGCTCCCGACTCAAGCAGGATTGCCGCGCCGAGGACTGACCTATTTGTCGCGCCTTTGCCTACCTGCTGCTGCGACACGCCGCACCTGCCGCGGCGTGTCGGGGCATGAGATAGGCAGAGGGCGCAGCCGCTAGCGTCGGGTCAGTGATGAACGTCGGTCGGCCTGCGCTGATCGGTGTCCTGGCGGCGGCTGGTGCAGCTGTCCTGTTCGGTCTCAACGCGACGGTCAGCAAGGTCGCGCTGAATTCGGGGTTGTCCTCGCTGGACCTCGTTCAGCTCCGATCCATGGGGTCAGCCGCGGTCTTGATGGTGTTCTTGTTGCTCACCCGTCCTTCGACCTTGCGTGTCCGGCCGCGGGAGCTGGGTTTTCTCGTCCTGGTCGGGATCATCGGGATCGGCCTGGTGCAGTGGTTCTACTTCGTGGCAATTTCCCGGTTACCGGTCGGCATTGCGCTGCTGCTGGAATACCTCGCACCTGTACTCGTGGTGCTGTGGGTCCGCTTCGTCCGCCGTGACGCGGTGCGCTCCCGGATGTGGGCGGCGCTGACCCTTGCCGTCCTGGGGTTGATCATCGTCGCTCGGGTGTGGGACGGACTGACCCTCGACGGGCCCGGGCTGCTGGCCGGACTGGGCGCGGCGGCGGCACTCGCGACGTACTACTTGTCCAGTGAGCGCGGGATGGCAACTCGCGATCCGCTGAGCCTGGCGGCCTGGGTGTTCACCGCTGCAGCGCTGTTCTGGTCGGTGCTGCGTCCGCCGTGGACCTTCGCCTGGTCCTTGTTGGGCCGCGAGATCGCGTTACCGACGTCCTTCGACGGAATGACTGCGCAGTTGTGGCTGCTCGTCGTGTGGATCATCGTCCTGGGAACGGTCGTTCCGTATTCCCTGATACTCGTCGCGCTCTCGTCGCTGGGATCGGCTCGTACGGGTCTGCTGGGTATGGCTGAGCCGGTGATGGCCGGTCTGGTCGCCTGGCTGGTTCTCGGCGAGATGTTGACCGCCGTGCAGCTGCTCGGGGCGGTGCTGATTCTCACCGGCATCGTGCTGGCCGAGACGTCCCGACAGCGATCTGCCGACCTCGCAATAGCGCCGGCCCCGACACCTCCAGGTGGCGGTCCGCCCGATCCGTGACATGTTCCTGTGCCGCACGTCGGGGAAGCCGCACGTCACGTCTTGGCCGGCGCCCCCGGTAACGCCTCGCGTACGGCGCCGATCGTGTCCGCTTCGGCAGCGTCCTTGTCCTCCCGATAGCGGACAACCCGGGCGAATCGCAGCGCCGCGCCTCCCGGGTAGCGGGTCGAGACCTGCGCTGCGTCGAACGCGATCTCCACCACCAACTCCGGGCGGACCCAGACGGTCCCGGAGCTCCGCCGTACCTCCAGTTCCTGCAAGGCTGCGGTCTGCCAGGTGAGCATGGCGTCGGTCATCCCCTTGAACGTCTTGCCCACCATGACGAATCCACCTGGCTCGACGTAGGTTCCGTTCGGATCGCGTGCCCCGAGATGGAGATTGGACAGCCACCCGACCCGTCGTCCGTGACCCCATTCCGCGGCCAGCACGACGAGATCCAGGGTGCGCACCGGCTTGACCTTCTGCCAGCTGCTGCCGCGCCGGCCCGCGGCGTAGGTCGAGCTCAGCGACTTGACCATAACGCCCTCATGGCCGGCCGCGAGCGAGTCGGCCAGGACCTGCGCCGCGGTCTGCGGGTCACCGGCCGGCATCGACGGGACTCGCCACGGACCCGCGACCCGTTCGAGTTCGGCTAGGCGGACACTCAGCGGCTCGTCGATGAGGTCGACTCCGTCGACGTGGAGGAGATCGAAGAAGTACGGGCGTAGCAACTCCTCCCTGACCGACTGAGCACCGAACCGGCTCTGCGTGTCGGCGAAAGACCGCGGGCGGCTGCTGGTGTCGTCCAGGACGAGGGATTCGCCGTCCAGGATGAGCCGCTTCGCGGGGAGCTGCGCGACGATGGCGACGACCTCCGGCAACCGCGTGGTTGCGTCCTTCAGGCTGCGGGTGAAAACGGCGATCCGGTCGCCGTCGCGATGCACCTGGATACGCGCGCCGTCGAGCTTGTAATCGACGACCGCCTCGCCAGTATCGGCCAAGGCGACTTCGACGCTGGTGGCGCTGGCGGCCAGCATCGGCTTGACCGGCCGCATCACCTGCAGACCGACCTCGCTCAGCTGTGCTGCGCCGCCGGTGGCGGCCAGCCACGCGGTTTCGGTAAGTGAGCCGGTCAACATCCAGACGCGCCGAATGAGTTCCGCCGGTGTGTGCGTGGCCACCGCGATCGCGTCACCGAGCAGGCTTTCCAGCGCCCCTTGCCGCACCTCGCCCATCAGGACACCGATCAGGAACGGCCGCTCCGTCTCAGTGGCGCGGGCGAACACGTTCGTCAGCTGAGTTTCGCGGCTGGCCGCCGAACCGGCACCGCTGGTGACGGCAAGTGCGCTGAAAAGTTCATCGACCTCGGCGACGGTGAGCTGGGCTGTCTCGGCCGGAGCGGCCCCGATCCGGCGAAGGGTCGACCAGCCCACCCCTAGCCGGCCCTGGCGTGGTGCGGCCACGAGCATCCCGACAACGGCGACGACCTCGTCCGGTGCCAGACGGCCGATCAGCTCGGCCAGCAGAGCGGTCTTGCGCGTTCGGGAGCGGGTGGCGGTCACGCTCTCCGAGGTCGCCACGACCTCCGCCAGCAGCATGCGGTCAGTCTGCCTGCCCGGTACGACGTGGGGATCGCTAGGGCAGCGTGCTGAACGCGAACTCCGGGTCGAAGGCCAGCGGTGGCGTGGGGTCGCCATCGGCTCGTATGTCGGCGCGCCGCCGGGTGTCCTGCTCGGCGAAGTACTGGGCTTCGTCACGCTGCCAGGCCCGCAGCCGGCGAGGCAGATCGACCCCGCGTCGGGCCAGACCACGGGCGAAGGCCACCTCGGCAGGAGCCTCGATCCAGACCTGGACACTGGTGAGCCGGTCTGCTGCCAGGGGTGCGCTCCCGCAGCCCTCCACGACCAGGACCTCGCTCACCGGCACCGCACACCAGCGCGGACTCCAGCTACCCGTTTCCCAGTCGTACGGATGGAAGCCGCCGTCCCAGCCTGCGGCGATGGGCTCGAGCACGTGCTCGTCCAACCGGTTCCATGCACCATCAAGTGTCCAGCCCTGATACAGCTCCTCGATCTGCACCGTGGCTACCGATCTTCGGATCGACAGTGCGCCGATCAAGCGTCCGGCGAACGTCGTCTTCCCCGAGCCGCTGGGACCGTCGACGGTCACCAACCGCACGGTTCCGAGCCGGGGCTGGGCGGCAAAGATTTCCTCGGCCAGCTCGGCGTAGGTCCGTACCGTCACCCCCGCCAACCTAGGCGCCTCGTACTCGCCCCACCTCGCTACGTCCGAACAACCGTGGTCAATAGAGCCCGAGTCTTCGGACGTACGGCGGATCCCGGTATCCACAGCTAGCTGACCTCCTGCACAGATCCACCGCTGACCAACCGAGGCGCCCGGGTGAGCCGCATCGTGGCGGGATGCCCGCTACCGACCATCAATTCGGACGTCCGAACGGCCGAGCGCGATTGAGTACGGTTCTTCGGACGCAGCTGGCATTGGATCGTCCAAGCGAGGTACGGGTAGCGCGACGTCGCATGGTCGCATCATTGGCCGCTGATCAGGACGGTGTGCTCTCGCGTCAGCAGCTGTACGCCATCGGCCTTACCCGCAGCGAGGTCCGCTGTGAAGTTCGCGCCGGGCGCTGGCGACAACACGGTCGACAGGCGATCTCCGTGCATACCGGCGAGCTCGGGGAGCCGGCGATCTGGTGGTGCGCGGTCTTCGAGGTCGGTTCCAAGTCGGTTCTCGACGGCGTGACGGCGCTGCGTGCCGCCGGCATGACCGGATACGACGACGTCGTTCACATCAGCTGCCCGAAGTCCGCGCGACCGCGGCGCCCAGTTGGCATCGAGGTGCACGAAACTCGACGATGGGATCCCGAAGACGTGATCTGCTCGGGCGTTCCGCGGGTACGACCTTCCGCGGCGGCTGTGCATGCGGCGCTGTGGGCTCGCACGGATCGGCAGGCCGCACTCATCCTGGCCATGACGACGCAACAGCGTCTGGCCCGCCCGGCCGAGATCCTCGAGGTGCTGTCATCGGTTCTGCGTCACCGCCGTCGCAAGCTTCTCGGTGCCGTTGTCGCCGATCTCGTGGACGGAGCGCAGGCGCTCTCGGAGCTCGACTTCGCCGCCCTGTGTCGTCGGCGGGGACTTCCGAGGCCGTCGCGGCAGCAGGTGGTTCGTCGACCGGCCGGAAGGCATTACCTCGATGTCTGCTGGGAAGAATGGCGGCTGGCAGTGGAAATCGATGGGGTGCAGCACGAATCGGTGCAGGCGTCCATCCCGGACGCACTTCGGCAGAACACGGTGACGATGGGCGGGTTCCGCGTCCTGCGGATTCCAGTGCTCGGACTACGGGTATCGCCGGATGCCTTCCTCGATCAGGTAGAGAATGCGCTGCGCTCGGCCGGCTGGCGCCCCAACCCCGGACCGCAGCGTCCGAATCATCGGCGGCAATCGGGTGCGATCGTTCGGACGTAGCGCGTGGCAGGGTAAGTGGCATGATGCAGGACCGGTCGCCGTGGCGGATCGTCGGCCTGGCTCTGGCCGGGATCTCGATCGCAGTCGGAACGGTGGGAGTTCTCTTCGGCCTCATGCTGCTGTCCGGCAGCGGCGGCCGGGACCAGCATGGCTACGCCAGCATCTTCGGGGTTTTCCTGATGATCGTGAGCATCCCGTTCCTGCTCATCGGACTGATGTCCGTCCTGCCGAAGCAAGCCGCACTCTGGTTCTCCCGCGCCGTCGCAGTGCTCGGAGTGCTGTTGATCATCGGGCTGGTGATCTCGCTGAAGCTGCCGTGACCCAGGTCCAATCCGCCTACGATCGCGGCATGGCTGGACCTCTTGCTGACCTCGTCGTCCTCGACCTGACCCGCGCGCTGGCCGGACCGCATTGCGGACAGATGCTCGGAGATCTCGGTGCCCGGGTGATCAAGGTGGAGACGCCCGGCGGTGGCGATGACTCGCGCTCGTGGGGGCCTCCTTTCGTCGGCCCGAACGAAGACATCTCGACGTACTTCCTGTCCTGCAACCGCAACAAGGAGTCGGTGACCGCGGATCTGAAGACCGATGCCGGCAAGGACTTCTTGACCCGTTTGATCGAACACGCCGACGTGCTGATCGAGAACTTCCGGACCGGTGTCATGGACCGGCTCGGTTTCAACATGGATCGCACGGCCGAAATCAATCCACGGCTGATCGTGCTGTCCATCACCGGCTTCGGCCACGACGGGCCAGAGGGGGGCCGTCCCGGCTACGACCAGATCGCCCAGGGTGAGGGCGGGATCATGAGCATCACCGGGACCGACGCCGACCATCCGCAGCGGGTGGGCGTACCGATCGCGGATCTGCTCGCCGGGATGTACGGCGCGTACGGGATTCTCGCCGCCCTGCACGAGCGCGAGCGGACCGGCAAAGGCGGTGTCGTCCGCACGTCGCTGCTGGCGGCCATGGTCGGGGTGCATGCCTTTCAGGGCACCCGCTACACCGTCGCCGGAGAGGTCGCGACCGCCCAGGGCAATCACCATCCGGCGATCACACCGTACGGCGCGTTCTCCACCGCCGACAGCACGATCCAGCTCTCGGTCGGCAGTCAGGCGCTCTGGCGCAAGTTCGCTCCGCTGGTACGCGTCGATCCTGACGATCCGCGATTCGCCACCAACAGCGGGCGCACTGCCCGACGTGAGGAGCTTATCGCGATCGTCGAAGCGGTCTTCGCCGAGAACACCAGTGAGTTCTGGCTGGATCAGCTGGAGGGGATCGGCGTTCCCGCCGGTGCGATCCGGACGCTGCAGCAGGTCTATGACTGGGACCAGACTGCTTCGCAGGGCTTGCTTGTCGAGGTCGAGCATCCGGTACTGGGCACGGTCACCCTGCCCGGCCCCCCACTGCGATTCGAAGGCTCCGAACCAGTCGCGCACCGTCCTCCGCCGGCGTTGGGTGAACACAACGACTCGGTACGTGCCTGGCTCGATGGGGAGCCTCGTGCCCCCTAGAAAAAGATGGGGACCCCTGCGAACCCCGGCGACTACCTTGGCCGCGTGCTACACGTCCTAGAGATCATCGCGCCGACCCGGCTCGGCGTCGGGTTCCGCTGGCTGCTGGCATCGTCGTGGACCTCAAACCTCGGCGACGGGATCGCGATCGCCGCCGGGCCGCTGCTGGTCGCCTCGCAGACCGATGACCCGCTGTTGGTGGCACTGGCCGCGCTTGTGCAGTGGCTGCCGCCGCTTCTGTTCGGCCTGCTCGCCGGCGCGGTCGCGGATCGGTTGAACCGACGATTGATCGTGGTCACGGTGGACCTGGCTCGTACCGTCGTCCTCGTCGTGCTCTGCCTGACGATCGCTACGGACGCGATCTCGATCGCGCTAGTGCTGGGGTGCCTGTTCCTGATCAGCACGGCCGAGGTGTTCGCCGACAACACCTCGAGCACCCTGCTCCCCATGCTGGTCCACCGCGATGAACTGGCCATCGGCAACGCGCGATTGACCACCGGATTCATCACCGTCAACCAACTCGCCGGTCCGCCACTCGGGGCGGCTCTGTTCGCCGTCGGGATGGTCTGGCCGTTTGTTGCTCAAGCCATCCTCGTTTCTCTCGGTGCCCTGCTGGTTTCTCGCATCGCACTGCCGCCCCACGGACGTGACCGCGAACAACGCGCTCGTCTACGACAGGACATCGGTGACGGCCTGTGCTGGGCCTGGCGCAATCCGGCCGTGCGCACTCTGATGCTCACCATCTTCATGTTCAACATCACCTTCGGGGCCGCTTGGTCGGTGCTCGTCCTGTATGCGACCCAACGGCTTGGCATGGGTGAGATCGGTTTCGGCTTGCTGACCACGGTCTCGGCGGTCGGAGGGCTGCTAGGCACCGCGGCATACGGCTGGATCACTCGCCGGATCAGTCTCGGGAACATCATGCGGATCGGACTGATCGTCGAGACGCTCACGCATCTCGCGCTCGCGCTGACCACGTCGCCGTGGGTGGCCCTGGCGATCTTCTTCGTCTTCGGTGCCCATGCCTTCATCTGGGGCACGACATCGATCACAGTGCGACAGCGCGCCGTGCCCACGGCTGTGCAGGGGCGGGTCGGCAGCGTCAACCTGGTCGCGGTGTTCGGCGGCCTGGTCATCGGTTCGGGGATCGGTGGCGTGACCGCCCGGGAGTGGGGCGTCACCGCGCCCTTCTGGTTCGCCTTCGTCGGGTCCGCCGTCTTCGTGGTCGTGATCTGGCGCCAGTTGGTCCACATCGCCCATGATGACGCCCAACCCGCAGACTCCCGAGGAGCGCCAGATGACCACCGGTGAACGCCGAGCCCAGGACCTCAAGGCCCGCCAGCGCCCCGTCAAGGACGTCTACCGCGAGGCACCGGAGTCGGCTGTGGTCACGATGCGCGCCAGCGGCGTGCTTGGCGCGGAGTCCCTCTCATGCAGTGTCGACACCGGCCGGGCCGTGGTGGAGGCGGGTCTGCACCCGGCTGCGGCGGGCGTGGCCGGTCTCGCCTGTTCGGGGGACATGCTGCTCGAGGCTCTGGCTGCTTGCGCTGGAGTCACTCTCGCCGCAGTGGCAACCGCGCTGGAGTTCGACCTTCGAGGCGGGACAGTCAGCGCCGAGGGCGATCTCGACTTCCGTGGAACGCTCGGTGTCGCCGCTGACGCGCCGGTCGGGTTCCGCGACATCCGAGTGGCCTTCGACCTGGACACCGACGAACCGGCAGATCGGATCGAGACCCTCCTGAAATTGACCGACCGATACTGCGTCGTTGGGCAGACGATCAGCCAAGGCGCGACGATTCACATGGCGCCACGCTCGAACTGATGCCGGATTGCTCAGCGGGCGGTCAGTTTCGCAAGCAGGCGGCCACTGAGTCGGTCAACTTCCTCAATGGTCTGTTGGTCGAAGTCCGCGAGCACAGCGGCCACGGCACGGATTCTGTCTCGCCGGCCGCGTTCGACCAGCCGCCGGCCGACCGGGGTGGCGCGGACCCGGATCGCGCGACGGTCGCCGTCGACCGCCTCGCGTCGCGCCAGCCCGTCACGCTCGAGGGCATCCACATGGCGGGTAATGGCCGGCGGGGTCACCTGCTCGATCTTCGCCAACGCTCCCAGCAGCGCCGGCCCGCCGTACACCAGGACCGAGAGCACCGACAGCCGTTCGGGTGTTATCCCAAGGGCAGCATCACCGACGCGGGCGGTGCGCAAGAGATGAATCGCCATGGAGTGCAGCCGATTGGCCGCGAGGTGTCGCGGGTCGTCCGGTACCCGGGACGGAAGGGGCAGAACCCCGTCGACCTGCCGCTGAACTTCCGCCATACTTCACAGTGTAAAACATCAACACTATGAACGACGGAGGAAGCGCCATGACGATTCAGCACACCGGCATCCTGCAGATTCACCTCAGCGTGACCGACGTGGAGAGATCCGTGGAGTTCTATCGGGATGTTCTCGGACTCCGCCACCTCTTCACTGTGTCGGGCCAGCCGATGGCGTTCTTCGATGCTGGTGGTGTGCGGCTGTATCTCGCGATCCCCGAGGACGAGCGGTTCCGCTCTCGGCCGGTCATCTACTACGGAGTGGCCGATCTCGACGATGCGTACGACACAGCCGTGTCCAGAGGCGCGGTGGGGATCGCCGGGCCGCAGCTCGTGCACATCGATGACCAAGCGGGGACCGAGTTGTGGATGGGTTTCGTCGAGGATCCCGACGGGACTCCGATCGGGCTGACTCAGGAACGCCCGCACTGACCGGTCGCGTGTGAGCCTGGTCCGGGGTACCGCCATGATGGCCCAGTGCGAGTCCTGATCGCCCTAGGCGGCAACGCCATGACCGGTCCCGGCGGGGACGCATCCACCGAGTCACAGCAGACGGCGATCAGCCTGGCCTGCGAGCGGCTGGCCGACCTGATCACCGATGGTCACGACGTCGTACTGACCCACGGCAACGGCCCGCAGGTCGGTAACCTGCTGGTGAAGAACGAGATGGCCGCAAGCGAGGTGCCGCCGGTACCGCTGGACTGGTGCGTGGCTCAAACCCAGGCGACGATCGGGTTCACGATCCAGAATGCGCTGACCGCTGCGCTGGCCGCCCGCGGAATCCAGCGCGAGACGGCCACCCTGGTCACTCGCACTGTCGTCGATATCGAGGATGCCGCTTTCAGTCGGCCGACCAAGCCGATCGGACGCTACCTGCCGCGTGAACGGGCGGAGCAGCTGATCGCGCACGGCCAGCACTGGGAGGAGCGCGGGGAACGCGGCTGGCGCAGGGTGGTCGCGTCGCCGGCCCCGCTGGAGGTACTGGAGCTCGCGACCGTTGCGGCCCTGATGTCCTCAGGTCATGTGGTGATCGCTGCCGGCGGTGGGGGGATCCCGGTCGCACGTGCAGCCGACGGCACTCTGCGCGGTGTCGAAGCGGTGATCGACAAGGATCTGACTGCGACGGTACTGGCCAAGTCGCTCGAGGTGGACGTGCTCGTGATCGCGACCGATGTGGGTCACGTGATGGTGGACTTCGGGAAACCTCGAGCCCGCGCCCTGGATCGGATCAGTGCTGCGGAGCTGCGTGCGTATGCAGAAGACGGTCAATTCGGCAGCGGCAGCATGGGACCCAAGGTCGAAGCCGTTCTGGGTTTCGTCGACGCGGGGGGCAAGCGCGCAGTGATCACCTCGCTGGACCGCATAGCCGACGGCGTCGGCGGGACGTACGGAACGGTGGTCGAGTCCACGACGCGCTGACCGATCGCCCGAAGATCGCATCGACAGGGAAAGATTGGCGCGAACCTGTCGTCGCAGCAGTCCCTGACTCTGATCGTGACGATGGCTCACGACACGAGGAGGTCTTCACCGGTGCCCGAGTCCAGCGATGCCCGTCCCGACCCGATCGAAGTCCGCAAGATCCCGCTGCACTCGGTCAGTGATGCCTCTGAACTCGCGAAGCTCATCGACGATGGGATTCTCGAGGCCGACCGGGTGGTCGCCGTCATCGGCAAGACCGAAGGCAATGGCGGGGTCAACGACTACACCCGGATCATCGCCGACCGGGCCTTCCGCGAAGTTCTGCAGGCCAAGGGCTCCCGAGACACAAGCGAGGTGAAGAGGATCCCGATCGTCTGGTCCGGAGGCACCGACGGGATCATCTCCCCGCACGCGACGATCTTCGCCACGGTCTCGCCGGAATCAGTCACCCCCACCGATGAGCCGCGGTTGACGGTCGGGTTTGCGATGAGCGAGCAATTGCTACCCGAAGACATCGGCCGTACCCCGATGATCGAGAAGGTCGCAGCAGCCGTCCGTGAGGCGATGACGAAGGCCGGCATCACCGACCCTGATGACGTCCACTACGTGCAGACCAAGACCCCGCTGCTCACCATCGACACCATCCGAGATGCCAAGTCACGCGGGAAGACGGTCTGGACGGAGCAGACCCACGAATCCATGGACCTCTCCAATGCCACGACCGCGCTCGGGATCGGCGTCGCCCTGGGTGAGATCGAGATGCCCACCGACGACCAGGTCATGCACGACCTGTCCCTGTTCAGCGCGGTCGCGTCCTGCTCGTCCGGAGTCGAACTCGATCAGGCCCAGGTCGTCGTCGTGGGCAATGCCAGGGGGGTGGGGGGTCGCTACCGGATCGGGCACTCGGTGATGAAGGACGCCCTTGACCAGGACGGCATCTGGGAGGCGATCCGCAGCGCCGGGCTGGATCTGCCCGACCGCCCCCACCACACCGATCTGAACGGCAGGCTGGTCAACGTCTTCCTCAAGTGCGAAGCCGACCCATCCGGGCAGGTCCGCGACCGGCGCAATGCGATGCTCGACGACTCCGACGTCCACTGGCACCGCCAGATCAAGGCCTGCGTCGGTGGGGTCACTGCAGCCGTGACCGGTGATCCCGCGGTATTCGTCTCTGTGGCCGCTGTCCACCAGGGCCCGTCGGGCGGCGGTCCCGTGGCGGCCATCGTGGACCTGGGTGGCTGACAAGTCCGTGCTGACGATCCGACCGCGCCGGTTGCGGATCATGGCCTGGGCGCTGGCCGCGTTGATCGTGGTCGCGATGGTCGTGGTCGGGCTGCTTCTCAAGCAGTCGAACACCGGTGCGATCACTTTCCGGACCGCCGACCAACTGGCCATGATTGGCCTCGGGCTGATCATCGGGGGAGGGGTCCTGATCATGACCCGCCCCTATGTACGGGCTGATGCCGCCGGGCTCGTGGTGCGGAACTTCGGCGGTGCCCAGCACATCCCGTGGCAGGTCGTCCGGGCGGTGCGCTTCAGCGGAGCCGCGCCGTGGGCGAATCTGGAACTCGAGGACGACGACGCGCTGACCCTGTTGGCTATCCAGGCCGTGGACGGTGAGGCTGCCGCGGAGGCCACCGAGGGCTTGCGGCGGCTGTTGCTCGCGTCTCGTACAGGCACCGGTGGTGGCTCAGAACTGTGACCGGGCCTGTTATCACTGCAGCCGTGGACTACTTACGAGCTCGCTTGACAGTCGGCACGCCGGGGGCACCGGTGCAACTGGAGTCCGAAGCTCTGCTGAAGCTTCCTTCGCAGAGCGCGACGGCATTCACTTGATGCGCGCCAGCGTCGAGGTGATGCGTGCGGATGCCAGGGCAGCCCTAGGGCGGCGGGCTCAATGGCGGCGCAGTGAGAGTCAGGGGAGGCGCCGTTCCCGAAGCGGGGCCCGACGAAACGCGATTCCGATGCTCCTGGTCACCGATCTGCATCGAACGATCGCAGTATGGGCCGACTGGGCCGACGCTGCGCTGGACCGGATTGACGCAAGCGAGGAGTCGGCTCGGCAGCTGGCCGATGAGGTCTACGGCGATGTGGCGACCGATGCCATCACCGTGCCCTGACGCGAGCCTTGGCTACCTGAAACGGCTCGCTGGTATTCTTATCCTCGACGACCCACCTGTGATGTGCAGGTGAGCAAGAGGAGCCCGCTCCCACCCGCCCGCCGACGGCCCATCCAGCCATCGAGTGATCGGGTCCGGTCACCCGCGTTGACGCGCGGGCACGGTGTCGCGCTGATGCGTGGCGTCGATCGGTCGAGTGGGCCCGGCATCGGTTGATGCCGGGCCTTTCTCATGGGCGCACCGTTCCGACCAGGCCCGTGCCCAGGCACGCGACAGGAGACGCCATCACCGAGCCCCGCATCAACGACCGCATCCGAGTTCCCGAAGTCCGCCTCGTCGGACCCGAAGGTGAACAGGTCGGGATCGTTTCCATCGGCGAGGCACTGCGCCTCGCGCAGGATTCTGAGTTGGACCTCGTCGAGGTGGCGCCCATGGCCCGCCCACCGGTGGTCAAGCTCATGGATTACGGGAAGTACAAGTACGAAGCGGCGCAGAAGGCCCGCGAGACCCGGCGTAATCAGACGCAGACGGTCATCAAGGAGATGCGGCTGCGCCTGAAGATCGACCCACACGACTACGAGACGAAGAAGGGCCACGTCGTCCGCTTCTTGAAACAGGGCGACAAGGTGAAGGTGACGATCATGTTCCGCGGTCGCGAGCAGTCCCGCCCCGAGATGGGGATGCGGCTGCTACAGCGCCTGGCCACCGACGTCGAGGACCTCGGCTTCGTCGAGTCCACGCCGCGCCAGGACGGCCGCAACATGGTCATGGTCATGGCACCGCACCGCACCGCAGCTCAGAGGAAGCAGGCCGCCGCCAGCGAAGCTGGCCAAGCCGGCAACACCAACTAGCAACGCATCAGCGAGGAAAGCTCTCAGCGAAGGAAGGCACCATGCCGAAACAGAAGACGCACAAGGGTGCCGCCAAGCGCATCAAGGTCTCGGGGACGGGCAAGCTCGTGCGCGAGCAGTCCAACAACCAGCACAAGTTCGAGTACAAGTCCTCGCGGCGTAAGCGTCGCCTGGACAGCAACACCGAAATCAGCCCCGCTGACAGCCGGCGTATGCGCCGTCTGCTCGGCCTGTAGCGCAAGGAGTTCATCGATGGCACGCGTCAAGCGGGCAGTCAACGCCCACAAGAAGCGCCGCGCTGTACTCGAGGCCGCCAGCGGTTACCGCGGCCAGCGCTCGCGGCTGTACCGCAAGGCCAAGGAGCAACTGCTCCACTCGGCGACGTACAACTACCGCGACCGCAAGGTCCGCAAGGGTGACTTCCGCAAACTGTGGATCACGCGGATCAACGCTGCCGCGAGGCAGAACGACATGACCTACAACCGGTTCATGCAGGGCCTCAAACTGGCCGAAATCCCGCTGGACCGCAAAGTCCTGGCTGAGCTTGCGGTCTACGACGCCGCGGCATTCACCGCGCTGGTGGCCTCGGCCCGTGCTGCGCTCGATGATGCCGGGCAGCTCACCAGCAGCACGGCCGGCGCCGGTCGCGGACGCGCCTGAGCCCGCGGGAACCGTTGCGGCGATCCCGCCAAATGTCGCGGTTATGCGCATAACCGTCGCTGATCGGGCCGCCCAGCCGGGGGTGCGCGCATAACCGCGAAAGGGCGGTGTGCTTTGCTGAGTGATTTCCGTGCTGAGTGACGGCAACGCCCGGCTCGTCGAGGCCCACCGACTCACGCGTCGGGTTCGCCGGGACCAGGCCCGAGAGTTCCTCGCCGAGGGGCCGCAGGCGGTTCGCGAGGCGGTGGTCTCGCCGGGCGTCGTGCTCGAGGTTTTCGGCACCCCGGCCGCCCTCGACCTGCACGGCGACTGGCTCGCCGAGACACCGGTCACCCTGCGACAGATCAGCGACAAGGCAGCGGCGGCACTGTCGGAAACGGTGCACCCGCAGGGGCTGATCGCCCGCTGCCGCTACGTAGATGTCGACCTGGCCGGTGTAGTGGCCGCCGCCCCGACTCTGGTCGCGATACTCGCCGGGATCGCCGATCCAGGCAACGCCGGCACGATCCTGCGTACCGCCGACGCGGCCGGCGCCGACGCGGTGATCTTCACGCAGGGATCAGTAGACCCGTACAACGGCAAGTGCGTACGGGCCAGCGCGGGCAGCCTGTTCCACGTTCCGGTCGTACGCGCCGCGTCGTACCCCGACGTGCGACGGGCGCTGAGCGAGGCCGGGGTACACGTGCTGGGGGCTGCGGCCACAGCCGCCCGCAGCATCGGTGAGCCTGAGACGCACACCATTCTGCGGGCACCGACAGCGTGGGTCTTCGGCGGCGAGGCGCACGGGATGGCGGCGATCGAGACGGCAGCGGCAGCCGACGGCGGAGCGGCTGCGGCGGTCGTCGACGAGCACATCCGCATTCCCATCTGGGGGCGTGCCGAGAGTCTGAACCTCGCCGCGGCGGCCGCGATCTGCCTCTACGCCTCGGCCACCGCCCAGCGAGCAACGTCGACCTGACGCGCGGCGGGCGGAAGCGGTTTGCCTACCTGAGGATGCGACACGCCGCTTCAAGGGTCGGCGTGTCGCTGCGCCAGGTAGGCAAAGGGATTCCCTGGGGTCTTGCGCATTCGGCTTGCGCGGCTGCGGTTGGATAGAGCCACGATGTCCGGAGCAAACGACCCCTACGACCCCAAGCAGGTCGCGATCCTGTCCGCTGAGTCACTCAAGGGCGCTGTTGCGGCAGCCGTCGAGGACTTCGCCAAGGCCGGAGATCTCGAGTCTCTTGCGGTCGTACGGCCGATCCACCTGGGGGAGCGGGCCCCCATCTTCGCCGCCCGGCGCGAACTCGGCGCCCTACCGCCGGCGGCGCGCTCCGATGCAGGCAAGCGGGTCAACCTGGCCCGGCAGAGCGTCGAGGCCGCCTACGCCGCGCGCCTGGCCGAGTTGACCGCCGAACGCGACGAGCGGGTCCTCGTCGAGCAGACCGTCGACGTGACTCTTCCCATGGGCCGACGCCCGCGCGGCGCGCGGCACCCGCTGAGCATGATCGCCGACCGGATGGTCGACGTCTTTTTGGCCATGGGCTACGAGGTGGCCGAGGGACCGGAGGTGGAGGCCGAGTGGTTCAACTTCGACGCGCTCAACATCGGCCCCGACCATCCGACCCGCTCGCTGATGGACACCTTCTTCGTCGATCCGCCGGAGTCCGGCCTGGTCCTGCGGACACACACCTCGCCCGTTCAGGCCCGCGCGATGCTCGAACGGCAGCCGCCCATCTACATCGTCGCGCCCGGCCGCACGTTCCGCACCGACGACCTGGATGCCACGCACACGCCGGTGTTCGGGCAGATCGAGGGGCTCGTCGTGGACCGCGGCATCACCATGGCCCATCTGCGGGGCACCCTTGACCATCTGGCCCGCGCCATGTTCGGAGACGACGCGCGGATCCGGTTCCGGCCGCACTTCTTCCCGTTCACCGAACCGTCAGCGGAGTTCGACGTCTGGTTCCCCGAGCACCGCGACGGCCCGCGCTGGGTCGAGTGGGGCGGCTGCGGCATCGTCAATCCGAGGGTCCTGATCACCTGCGGTATCGACCCGGCGGAGTTCTCCGGGTTCGCCTTCGGCATGGGGATCGAACGGACATTGCAAGTCCGGCACGGCGTCACCGACATGCGCGACATGGTCGAGGGCGACGTACGGTTCGCCCGCGCCTTCGGCGTCGAGATCTGACGCGGGGAGCCCAGACCTGATGCGCATACCCTTGTCCTGGCTCGCCGAATACGTCTCCCTCCCCGCCGGGGATGCACTGTCCACGGTCACCGATGTCCTGGTGCGGGTCGGCGTCGAGGTCGAGAACATCCACAGCGCGGACCTGAGCGGGCCTCTCGTGATCGGGCGTGTGCTCGAGATCGAGGACCTTCCACAGTTCAAGAAAGCGATCAGGTACTGCCAGGTCGACGTCGGTGAACCACAGCCGCGTGGAATCGTCTGCGGTGCAACGAACTTCGTCGTTGGCGACCTGGTCGTTGCCGCCTTACCCGGCGCTAGGCTTCCCGGCGGATTCGTGATCACCGCTCGCAAGACCTATGACCATACTTCCGACGGGATGATCTGTTCCGCTCGCGAACTCGGTCTAGGCGACGAGCACACCGGCATCCTCGTGCTCAGCCCGGAGCTGACTGCCGAGCCCGGCGCGCCCGCTGCCACGGTGCTCGGGCTCGACGATCCGATGTTTGAACTGGAGATCACCCCCGACCGCGGCGACCTGCTCTCGGTGCGCGGTTTGGCCCGAGAGATAGGTCTGGGCCTCGGCGTCCCGAGCACCGATCCTGGCCGGCTGGACCCGCCACCGACCAGCGGCCCGCCAAGCTATGACGTCCGGGTCGAGGACACCACTGGCTGCGACCGGTTCGTCGCACTTGCCATGACCGGACTCGACCCCGCCGCCGCCAGCCCGGCCTGGTTGCAACGGCGGCTGACCCAAGCCGGCATCCGCGCGGTCAGCCTGGCTGTGGACGTGACGAACTTCGTCATGGTCGAACTCGGTCAGCCCATGCACGGCTTCGACCTCGACCTGCTCACCGGCCCGTTGGTGATCCGGCGGGCCGGCCCAGGGGAGCAGCTGACCACCCTGGACGGTGCGCGGCGCAAGCTGTCCGAGGCCGATCTGCTGATCACCGACGACACCGGCCCGGTCGGGTTGGCTGCGGTGATGGGCGGTCGGAGCACCGAGATCCATGCCGCAACCTCCAGCCTGCTGCTGGAGGCCGCGCACTGGGATCCGGTCACGGTCTCGCGCACCTCGCGGGCGCACGGACTGTTTAGCGAGGCAGCCCGCCGGTTCGAGCGTGGTGTGGACCCGGAGATGGCGACCGCCGCGATCGCCCGCGCCGCGGAACTACTGACGCAGTACGGACGTGCCAGGCCCGCCGGCACGGTCGTGGATGTCGACAACCGGGTCCCGCTGCCCCCGGTGATACTCGACGTGTCGTTGCCGTCCCGGATCGCGGGGGTGGACTACTCCGCCGAGCAGGTCCGCGACGTCCTGACCAGGCTCGGTGCCACCGTCGCCGGGGGGACCGAGGCCGGCGAACTGCTGCAGGTGCTGCCCCCGAGTTGGCGCATGGACCTCGTCGACCCGCATGACATCGTCGAGGAGGTCGTGCGGCTGACCGGCTACGAGGAAGTCCCCTCGGTCCTGCCGGTCGCGCCGGCTGGGCGCGGGCTGACTTCCAACCAGCGCCGTCGGCGCAGCATCGCCAGGTCGCTGGCCGATCACGGGTACGTCGAATCACCGGCCTATCCGTTCCTCGATCCCGCGGTCTTCGACGCACTGCGCCTGCCCGACGAGGACGAGCGCCGTACGGCGATCCGACTTGCCAACCCGATCTCCGACGCCGAACCGCTGATGCGGACGACGCTGCTGCCGGGCCTGCTCAAAACGCTGCGTCGCAACCTCGGCGCAGGCCTGCGCGACGTGGCTCTGTTCGAGATCGGATTGGTCGTACGGCCGACAAGCGGCGCCCCCGCCGCACCAGCCGTTCCGGTCAGCCAGCGGCCTGATGACGAGGAGATCGACGCCCTGGAGGCGGCGGTTCCTCGGCAACCCTGGCGGATCGGCCTGCTGGCTACCGGCGCTGCGGAGTTGGCCGGCTGGTGGGGTACGGGACGGCATTTCGACTGGACCGACGCGGTCGCCGCAGCGGTAGAAATCGGCTTCGCCGCCGGAGTCGCCATCCGGACCAGGGTTGATCAGCACGCACCTTGGCATCCAGGTAGATGCGCGGCCCTGCTCGTCACCGGTGCGGATGGTGACGAGATCCTCGTCGGACACGCCGGCGAACTGCACCCGGGCGTGTGCGCCGCCATGGATGTTCCGGCCGGAACCATCGCAGCCGAACTGGAACTCGACCTTCTGCCCGAGGCTGCGTCGGTTTCCGCGCCGACCCTGTCCGCCTATCCGCCTGTGCTCCTGGATGTCGCAGTGACGGTGTTGGCATCGGTGCCCGCCGCTGATGTGGCCGACGCACTCAGCCATGGTGCTGGTGAACTACTGGAGGACCTACGGCTCTTCGATGTCTACACCGGCGCACAGGTCGGTGCGGGCCACCGTTCGCTCGCGTTCAATCTGCAGTTCCGGGCACCCGATCGGACGCTGACCGTCGCCGAGGCCACGCAGAACCGCGATGCTGCAGTGGCCGAGGCGCACCGCCGTACGGGGGCAGTGCTCCGCGGATAGCGGATACCACGTGGGCGCCGATCCCGGCCGCTGCCAGCCCTCAGCCGCGTCAACCGACGAGTTCGGCAACTCTGCGCGCTGTGTCACTGCCCGGAGCAGCCGTGTAGATGACCAGGTGCAGATTCGGATGGTCGGCCAGGGAGAGCCGGTGGTGCTCGAGCAGGAGGGTTCCAGCGGTCGGGTGCTCGAATCGTCGCTGAGTCGAGGAGAACTGGTCGACGTCGTGACTTGCCCAGCCGACCCGGAAGTGCGCACTGACCTCATGCAGTCGCCGGATGAGGTCAGCAAAGGCTTTCTCGTGGACACGGGAGCCGGCTTCTGCTCTGAACTGGGTCAGGAAGCGTCTGCTGTCGGTTCTCCAGTCGACGAGCAAGCCGCTGACATAGGGGTCGGTGAACACCAGCCACAGGAGGTTACGGTCGGCTGCCGGGACGGTAGCCACGTTGGGATAGAGGGCCTCGTAGGCACGGTTCCAGCCCAGGATTGACCAATACGGAGTGAGGGCAAAGGCCGGCGAGGTTGCCAGTGCGTCGATCAGTCGCTGGGCGTGCGGGGGCATGCTCGTCGCCAAGTCCTCAACCGGGGCTTCGGCGGCGTGCCCGGTGAGGCGCAGAACGTAGGCGTGTTCGGCTGCAGACATGTGCAGCGTCCGGGCTTGGGCGTCCATCACCTGGCGTGAGGGCTTGATGTTCCGACCCTGCTCGAGCCAGGTGTACCAGGTCAGGCTGACTCCGGAGAGCAGTGAGACCTCCTCACGCCGTAGTCCTGGGGTTCGCCGCTGATCCGACACCTGCAGGCCTGCCTTGCTCGGTGCGATGTGTCGTCGCCTGGTTCTGAGAAAGTCCGCGAGTTCGGTCCTAGGAGCTTCGGCTGCAGGCACGATCATGACCTCCCCAGTCCGTACACCGCGGCACATGGTAGTAGTGCCGCTACCAGTATCAGAAGCGATCTTGTCCGCGAGCCGCGGCTGCGTCAGCTTTCATCCCATGCAGACGCGATCGCAGGATTTGCGGCTTCGCAGCCATGCCGTGACCCGTGGATTGGAAGCGACGGCAGCGCGCGGACTCTTGCGCGCGGTTGGTCTGAGCGATGCTGACCTGGGCAAGCCGCAGGTCGGGGTCGCCTCTTCCTGGAACGAGATCACCCCGTGCAACCTCAGCCTCGACCGACTCGCCCAGGCGGCCAAGGAGGGAGTGCACGCCGCCGGCGGCTATCCCTTCCAGTTCGGCACCATCTCGGTCAGTGACGGCATCTCGATGGGTCACGAGGGCATGCACTATTCGCTCGTCTCGCGTGAGCTGATCGCGGACAGCGTGGAGACCGTGATGCAGGCCGAACGCTTCGACGGGTCGGTCCTGCTGGCCGGGTGCGACAAGTCCCTGCCCGGCATGTTGATGGCCGCCGCTCGCCTGGACCTCGCCAGCGTCTTCCTCTACGCCGGAACGGCCCTGCCGGGCCTGGCCAGGATGTCTGACGGCTCGGAGCGTGAGGTCACGATCATCGATGCCTTCGAAGCGGTCGGAGCCTGCTCGCAGGGGCGGATGAGCACCAGGGACGTCGAGGCCATCGAGCGGGCGTACTGCCCGGGTGAAGGTGCCTGTGCCGGGATGTACTCCGCCAACACCATGGCCAGTCTCGCCGAAGCCCTGGGGATGTCACTGCCCGGAAGCGCCGCTCCGCCCGCAACGGACCGTCGCCGGACGGGCTTCGCCCGGCGGTCGGGCTCGGCAGTCGTGGAGCTACTCAGGCAAGGGATCACCGCCCGCCAGATCCTGACCCGGCCGGCGTTCGAGAACGCCATCGCTGTCCTGATGGCGCTCGGTGGGTCGACCAACGCGGTCCTGCACCTGCTTGCCATCGCCTACGAGGCCGACGTGCCGCTGGCCTTGGACGACTTCACCCGGATCGGCGAGGGCGTGCCGCAGCTGGCCGACGTCAAGCCCTTCGGGCGACACGTGATGAGGGACGTCGACAGCGTCGGCGGCATCCCCATGCTGATGCAGGAACTCCTGGACGCCGGACTCCTGCACGGCGACGTCCTGACCGTCACCGGCCACACGATGGCTGAGAATCTGACCGCGATCTGCCCGCCCGGTCCTGACGGAACGGTCGTGCGCCCGATTGGGAACCCGCTGCATCTCACCGGGGGGCTCACGGTGTTGCATGGGTCCCTGGCACCCGAGGGCGCCGTGGTGAAGTCGGCGGGCTTCGACGGGACCGAATTCCGGGGCAGGGTACGGGCCTTCGACGGCGAACGGGCAGCGATGGATGCCCTTGCCGCAGGGACGGTGTCTGCCGGTGATGTCGTCGTGATCCGGTACGAGGGACCCAAGGGTGGCCCGGGGATGCGCGAGATGCTGGCCATCACCGCAGCGATCAAGGGCGCCGGACTCGGTCGGGACGTGCTGTTGCTCACCGACGGCCGCTTTTCAGGGGGAACTACGGGTTTGTGCATAGGGCACGTGGCGCCGGAAGCTGCCGATGGCGGCCCGATCGGCCTGGTCGTCGACGGCGACACCGTCCACCTCGATCTGACCGCGGGCACTCTCGACCTGCTCATCGACGGCTCCGAACTGGACCAGCGCCGAGGCAGCTGGGTACCGCACCCGCCGTACGTCGGCCGGGGTGTGTTGGGCAAGTACGCACGCTCGGTCGGCTCGGCAGCAAGTGGTGCCGTCTGCAGCTGACCCCACGATCTCGGCCCCGGCCGACATCCGTCAAAGGATTCGAGGAGGAATCATGGCAGTGCAGCGACCCGGCACAGACGAGCAGCAGACCGGCGGAACGTGGCCGGCCGCGCAGCGTGAGGAGACGTTGCGCAAGGTGGCTCGACGTCTCATCCCGGTGATGTGTGTCTGCTACTTCCTGGCCTACATAGACCGGACCAACATCGGTATCGCGGCCCTGACGATGAACGACGACCTGGGCATCTCGGCTACCGCGTTCGGCTTCGGCGCCGGGCTGTTCTTCCTCGGATATGTGCTGTTCGAGGTGCCCAGCAATCTGGTGATGCACCGCGTGGGCGCCAGGATCTGGATGTCGCGGATCATGGTCACGTGGGGCCTGGTCGCCACCGGCAGCGCGCTCATCCAGGGGGAGTCCAGCTTCTACGTCGTCCGGTTCCTGCTTGGGGTGGCCGAGGCCGGCTTCTTTCCGGGCATGATCCTCTACCTGACGTACTGGTTCCCGGCCGAGCAGCGAGCCCGGATGACCGGATTGTTCATGGCCGCGGTGCCGGTATCCACGGCCCTGGGCGCGCCGCTCGGCGGGCTGCTGCTCGGCTTGGACGGGGTCGCCGGCCTGACCGGCTGGCAGTGGATCTTCATCGTCGAGGGCCTGCCGTCGGTCATCATCGGCGCCTTCCTATTCAAGCTGCTGCCTGACCGGCCCGCGACCGCGTCCTTCCTCACCCCGGACGAGCGGGAACATCTGACCCGGGAGATCGAGTCGGAAGGGGCCCAGATCCGGCGGCGCCATGACTTCGGCATCGCCAAGTCGATCCTCCACCCGCGCGTACTGGCCCTGTCGTTGGTGTACTTCTCGCTCGCGTTCGGTCTGTACGGGCTGGCATTCTGGATGCCGCAGATCATCAAGTCCAGCTTGGCCATTGAGAGCAACTTCCACGTGTCCCTACTTACCGCGGCGCCCTACGCACTGGGCGCCGTGGCGATGATCTATTGGGGGAAACGCTGTGACCGGCTGGGCCGTCCCGCTGGCTTCACCTCGCTACCGTTGCTCATCGGCGGTGTTGCCCTCGCTGCTTCCGCCTTCCTCACCGCCGCGCCGTGGTTGGGGTACCTGGGACTGTGCGCTTGTGCGATCGGCGTGTTGGCCGCCTTTCCTGCCTTCTGAATGCTGCCGACCGCCTTCTTGACCGGCGTGACCGCCGCCGCCGGGATCGCCACCGTGAACTCACTCGGCAACATCTCCGGTTTCGTAGGTCCCTATTGGGTCGGACTGATGACCGACGTTTTCGGGTCCGCGCAGTGGGGCCTGGTGACCATCGGTGCAGTCATGGTTCTGGGCTCGGTCATCGTCATCGTTTTGGGGGATGCCCCCGGCAGGCCGGCCAGAGCGGACGTGCCCCCGCCGGCCTGAGCCCGGCAGAGCCCAGGAGCGGCTGTCGTTTCACAGCCCCGATGCGGCGAGCGTGGCGATATCCTGCGCGCAGCCCCAGCCCAGGGTGATTCCCGAACCGCCGTGACCGTAGTTGTGCAGCAGCCGTGCCTGGCCGGGGCCGGTCGCGGATTCCTCCACCCGCACGGTCGGCCGAGCCGGGCGCAACCCGACCACGTGCTCCAGCACCTCGGCGTCGACGAGCCGGGGCTCCAGCTGCCGGCACCGAGCCAGGATCGATTCGGCCTCAATCGGGTCGACGTCGGTGTCCCAGCGATGCTCGTCCAGCGTGCCGCCGAGAATGCAGTCCCCGGTCCGCGGGTGGAGATAGGCCCGGCCGGCCGGGTGGTGTTCGGCTCGCATGGACACGGTCAACCCCGGGTTGCCGACCCGGACGATCTGGCCGCGCACCGGGTACACCGACGGGTCGTCAGCGAGTTCCCGGGCAGCCAACCCGGTGCAGTTGACGACGAGTTCTGACCAGCCGTCCTCAAGGACCTCGTCGAGGGACGTGATCTGGACGACGCGGATCGTGCCGCCGGCCGTTCGGAACAGTCCGACCAGCCAGGGCAGGTGCACGGGCATCTGGACCAGCGGGACCACGAAGCGCAGTCCGTGGGTGTACCCGGCGGGAAGCTCGGCTGGGCCGGCCGGGCGGAGGTCTCGGACCGCGGCGGCCCAGTCCGGGCGTCCGGGTGCGAAGCGGTACAGGGCCAGACTCTCGCGCATCGCCACGCCGGACCCGGGCTCGAGAGCTTGCCCAGCCAAGACCTCGAAGGTCTGCGCGCCCCAGCGAGCGACCGCCTCGGGTGGGCCGGCGTGGGTGGGAAACCAGACGGCAGCGGCCAGATGTGAGGTGAGCGCCTCGATCGGCGCGGCAGACAACACGCGGATCTGCCATCCGGCGCGCTGCAGGTTGATCGCCGTGGTCAGCCCGGCGACCCCGGACCCCACCACAGTCGCTCGCATCCGCCGATGGTGGCAGCCAGCGGAGGTCGCCATCGAACGGTCAGTCCGGGTGCGGGCCGATGGAGATCATTGTGATGCTGTCCTCTGGCTGGTAGATCCAGAAGACCCGCCATGCGCCCGGCGTCCGATTCTCTACGTACGATTCCCAGAGCGGCTCGCCACCCGGTCCCTGCACTGATTGGTAGCGGTGCGAGTTGAGTCCCGGATGCCGCGGGTCCTCGGCGGGCGACTCCCCGTAGATGGCCGAGGGTCGCGGACGATCTGGGCATCCCATGTCAGCTGGCGAGCGGGCCATGAGCGGGGGCGGGGGGAATCACTGAGGGCATGGTCGAACAAGGCCGCGCTGGACTCCTTCCGCGCGTTTGGCTACCACACCATCCCGGCCCGATCCTGGCCGCGCGGACGGCGCTGCAAGCCGAGCGGACCTCGTAGGAATAGGTCCTGCTCATGGGGCGACTGCGCCACGCGGTCGGCGGCGAAACCCGGGATCCTCACCGCCAAAGCGCGAGGAGCGTGGTCGCTTGCCATCGACGACTTCAGCGGGTCCGGGGACTGACGGCACGCCGGACGGCTCCACATCCGGACCGACATAGGCGGCTACGGTGACGGCATGCTGCGTGACGGTCCCATCCCCAGGTTCGTGCACGGAATCCTCGAGTACCTACTCGGCGTGTTGTTCATCGCCGCGCCGTTCCTGTTCGACTTCAAGTCCGGTGCGGCCACCGGGATGTCAGTCGCGGTCGGTGTGCTGATCCTCATCTTCGCCGCGGTTAGCGAGGGACCGGTCAGCCTGGTCAATCAATTGCCCCTGCTGCTGCACGTGGCGATGCTCTATGTACTTGCGATCTTCCTGATTGCTGCCCCCTTCTTATTGGGCTTCTCCGGCGAAGCGGCGCCGCGGAATTTTTTCATCATCTGCGGGGTGTGGCTGCTGCTGATCACCATCGGCACCCGTTTCCGCCGCTCCGCGCCCGATGCTCCCGCCAGTGCCGACACGGGGCGCTCGGCGGGATCGGGGCGGCGTCCCGTGCCGCCGGAGGGTCGCCCGGACACCCCGGCTCCGCCACCAGGGTCCTCAGCCCCGCCACCAGGGTCCTCAGCCCCGCCGCCGGGGTCCGGCGGCTCACCGGGGACCGAGCCCCCATCGCCTGGTTTGCTTCCACCGGTGCCGCGGGGTCAGCGCGGCAGCCAGCCGTCCCCGCCGATGCCCCCACCTTCTGCATAGTCATTCCAAATAGTGCATAATCATGCAGCGTGACATCACATCCGGCACCATTCAGCGCGGCTGTCGCCGGAGCATCCGGCTACGCGGGCGGCGAGGTCTGCCGCCTGTTGGGCGGTCATCCCAAGATCGACCTACGCACCGTCTGCGCTGACTCCTCGGTCGGGGATCTGCTCAGCGCACACCAACAGCACCTGTACGGGCTCGGCGAGTATGTCCTTGCGCCCACGGATCTCGCGATGTTGTCCGGTCACGACGTGGTCTTTCTCGGTCTGCCGCATGGCCACTCAGCCGAGCTCGCGGACGCGCTGTCCGAGGAGACGGTTGTGATCGATCTGGCCGCGGATCACCGGTTATCCGGTGCGCAGGCCTGGGCACGATGGTATGGCGGCTCCCATGCACCGGTCTGGCCGTACGGCATGCCGGAACTCCCGGGCGCACGACCGAAGCTGATGCGGGCGCGGCGGATCGCAGTCCCGGGTTGTTACCCGACCGCTGCGATCCTTGCCCTGGCTCCGGCGTTTACGGCCGGCCTGGTGACACCCGACGTCGTCGTGGTGGCCGCCAGCGGAACCTCCGGTGCCGGACGCAAGGCCGATTCCAGCCTGTTGGGCAGCGAAGTCATGGGTGCGGCTCGCGCGTACGGCGTCGGCGGCGTTCATCGGCACACGCCCGAGATGACCGAGCAACTGAGCCACGTCGCCGGAGCTCCAGTAAGTGTGTCGTTCACACCGATCCTCGCGCCGATGTCCAGAGGGATCCTGGCCACCTGCAGCGCTCCGCTCGTCGGCGACCTCGATCTCCACGCGGCCAGAGCCGTGTACGAGAAGGCCTATGCCGATGAGCCATTCGTCGAACTCCTGCCGGAGGGGCTCTGGCCGTCCACAGCGGCCGTTCTCGGCTCGAACTGCGTGCATCTCCAGGTCACCGTCGATGCCGACGCCAGACGCCTGCTGATCGTCTCGGCGCTGGACAACCTGACGAAGGGCACAGCGGGCGCGGCCATCCAGTGTGCCAATCTCGCGCTTGGTCTGCCCGAGGCCGTCGGACTGCCGATGCTGGGCGTCGCGCCATGACCCGCACGGCGCACCGATGAGCGTGACCGCGGCGAAGGGGTTCCGGGCGGCTGGGGTGGCCGCGGGCCTGAAGTCCGCTGGCAGGCTCGACGTCGCCCTCGTGGTCAACGACGGCCCGGGCTACAGCGCGGCCGGCGTATTCACCACCAACCGGGTCAGGGCCGCGCCGGTCCTGTGGTGTGAGCAGGTGCTGACCACCGGGCAGCTCGCCGCCGTTGTGCTGAACTCCGGCGGCGCCAACGCATGCACGGGACCGGACGGGTTCGCCGACACCCACCGCACCGCCGAGCACGTGGCCGGCGAACTGGAGATGGGCGCGATCGATGTCGCCGTCGCCTCGACCGGCCTGATCGGACTGCGCCTGCCGATGCCCGAACTCCTGTCCGGGATCAGCACCGCGGTCAAGGAATTGTCCACCGAAGGCGGGCCCAGCGCCGCCGAGGCCATCATGACGACGGACTCGGTGCCCAAGCAGGCCAGCCTGACCCGGGCCGGTTGCACCATCGGAGGCATGGCCAAGGGGGCCGGCATGCTCGCTCCCGGGCTGGCCACGATGCTCGTCGTTCTCACCACCGACGCGGATGCCCCGGCAGAGGCTCTCGACCTCGCGCTGAGAGCGGCGACCGCGGTGACCTTCGAGCGCGTGGACAGCGACGGCGCGATGTCGACCAACGACACCGTTCTCCTGCTGGCCAGCGGCGCCAGTGGTCACACGCCCGACCAGGCGACGTTGACCGAGGCAGTGACCGAGGTCTGCCACGACCTTGCTCAGCAGCTGCTCGCCGACGCCGAAGGGTCGACCAAGGACATCTCGATCACCGTCGAGCAGGCCGCCAGCACCGACGACGCGCTCACCGTCGCCCGGGCGATCGCCCGGAACAACCTCGTCAAATGCGCGTTCTTCGGATCTGACCCCAACTGGGGGCGCATCCTCGCCGCTGTCGGCACAACGGCTGCCGAGTTCGACCCGGGCGAGCTCGACGTCGTCATCAACGGCGTCGAGCTCTGCCGCGCGGGTGGGATCGGCGACGACCGAGGGGCCTGCGACCTCACCGGTCGCGGAGTCGACGTACGGGTACGGCTGCATGCCGGCGACCACGAGGCGACCGTCTGGACGAATGACCTCAGCCTCAGTTACGTCCACGAGAACTCGGCGTACAGCTCATGAGGCGAGCATCGCAGGAGTTGGTCGCCGCGCCTGTGCGCGCAACGGGAACCCAACAGCTTCCCGCGCGGCGGCTGGCTCCGAGGAGCGGAGCCGACTCGCGGCCGAAGGCCGCCGTTGACACAGAGAACTCGGCCTACAGCTCATGACCGCGCAGCCGGCTCAGGACCGGATCCGGCGGTGGGGGAGTCGTCGACCGATGCGTCCCGATGATCCGGATCTGGCCGCCGCCCGCGCCGCGATCCTGATCGACGCGCTGCCCTGGCTCAAGGAGTTCTTCGGCCAGGTCGTGGTCATCAAGTACGGCGGCAACGCGATGATCGACGAAGACCTGAAGCGTGCGTTCGCGCAGGACTTGGTCTTCCTGCGCTACGTCGGCATCCGCCCGGTCGTGGTGCATGGCGGCGGACCGCAGGTCTCGGCCATGTTGGGGCGGCTCGGGATCGAGAGCGAGTTCCGCGCCGGTTTGCGGGTCACCACGGAGGAGACGATCGACATCGTCCGGATGGTGCTGGTCGGCCAGGTCGGCCGGGAACTGGTCGGCCTGATCAACTCCCACGGCTCGCACGCCGTCGGGCTGTCCGGTGAGGACGCGCACCTGTTCACCGCCGAACGCACGATGGCGCAGGTGGCCGGCGCAGCCGTCGACGTCGGGCTGGTCGGGGACGTGGCCTCGGTCAACCCGGCTGCGGTGCTCGACCTCGTCGCGGCCGGACGGATTCCGGTCGTGTCGTCCGTGGCCCCGGACATCGACGGTGTCGTGCACAACCTCAACGCCGACACCGCCGCCGCGGCACTGGCGGTGGCTCTCGGCGCGGTCAAGCTCGTCGTGCTCACCGATGTCGAGGGGCTCTACAGCGACTGGCCGGACCGTACGTCCCTGGTCCAGCAGATAACTACTGATGAGCTCGTGCGGGTCCTGCCGCTCATCGACAGCGGAATGGCGCCGAAGATGGCCGCGTGCCTGCGCGCCGTACAAGGCGGCGTCAAGCGCGCCACAGTCGTTGACGGGCGGCTCCCACACGCGCTCCTGCTCGAGATGCTGACCAGCGAGGGCACCGGCACCATGATCGTGCCCTCCCCAACCGCAGAGGACGCAGCCACATGACGCCCGCAGCCAGCTTGGTGCAGCGCTGGGACGCAGTGATGGCGAGGAACTACCGCACGCCACCGCTTGCGCTGGTCCGCGGACTGGGAGCCCAGGTCTGGGACGAGACCGGCAAGTCCTACCTGGACCTGATCGGCGGCATCGCCACCAATGTCCTCGGGCACGCCCACCCCGCGGTAGTGCAAGCGGTCAGCCGACAGATCGCCACCCTTGGTCACACGTCCAACCTCGTCGTCAACGAACCGGGAATTCTGCTGGCCGAGCGGTTGCTCGAACTGGTCGGCCGTCCCGGACGGGTGTTCTTCTGCAACTCCGGTGCCGAAGCCAACGAGGCCGCGTTCAAGGTCTCCCG
>JBPCPI010000223.1:0-15715 GCA_050999295.1 Geodermatophilaceae bacterium
GGCCTAGCCGGCGGCGTCGTCGAGGTGGAGGTCGATCTGTCGTCCGGTCTACCCGGAATGGCGATCGTGGGCCTGGCCGACACCGCCATCCGAGAGTCACGGGATCGGGTGCGGGCCGCCGTCATCAATAGCAGCCTGGACTGGCCCAATCGAAAGATCACGATCGGGCTCTCTCCCGCGACGCTACCCAAACACGGGAGTGGGTACGACCTCGCCCTCGCCGTCGGTGTCCTGGCAGCCAGCGAGCAGCTACCCGCCGGTGCCGCCGAGAAGTTCCTCTTCCTCGGTGAGCTCGGTCTGGACGGCCGGGTCAGGGCAATCCGGGGGGTGCTGTCGGCGGTGCTGGCCGCCGTCAAGAGCGGACATCAGCAGGTCGTGGTTGCAGCCGACAACGGATCGGAGGCCCAACTCGTAAGAGACGCCGACGTCTGGGTCGGTGCCACGTTGGGCGATGTCGTCGCGTTCCTGCGCGGCGACCAGGACGGGCAGCGTCCGGCACCCGTGGTGCAACCACCGCCACTCGCGGTTCCGGATCTCGTCGACGTGGTCGGCCAGGCTGCCGGTCGACTGGCTCTCGAGATCGCCGCCGCCGGCGGACACCATCTCCTGCTCACCGGCCCGCCCGGGGCGGGAAAGACCATGCTGGCCGAGCGGTTGCCGGGGATTCTCCCGCCGCTCACCGACGACGAGGCCCTCGAGGTGACGGCTGTCCACTCCCTGTCCGGCAACTTGCCTCGCGGTTCACCCCTGATCCGCCGAGCTCCGTTCGAAAGTCCCCACCATTCAGCGACCATGCCCGCGCTCGTGGGCGGCGGGTCGCCCATGGCTCGGCCCGGCGCGATCTCCCGGGCCCACCGCGGGGTCCTGTTCCTTGACGAGGCACCGGAGTTCGGCCGCGGTCTGCTCGACTCGCTGCGCCAACCGCTGGAGAACGGAGTGGTGTCGCTGCATCGAGCTGCCGGTGTGTCGACCTTCCCGTGCCGGTGCCAGCTGATCCTGGCGGCCAACCCCTGTCCGTGCGCGCCGGCGACCGGGGATGCCGACTGCGGTTGCTCGTCGATCGCTCGTCGACGATATGCCGACCGGTTGTCGGGCCCGCTGTTGGATCGGGTGGATCTGCAAGTCGGCCTGCCTGCGGTGTCCCGTCGAGCGCTGCTGGACGGCGACGCGGAAAGGGAGAGTTCGGCAGAGGTGGCCGCGAGGGTATTGCACGCCCGCGCGGCATCGGCGGCTCGGTTGTCAGCCTGGGGACGGCACCTCAACAGCGACGTACCAGGGGCCTTGCTGCGTGAACGACTGCGGCTGCCACGCGCGGCACTGGCAAGTGCAGAGATGGCCCTGGATCGCGGATTGCTCTCGGTACGTGGCTTCGACCGCGTGCTGAGAGTCGCGTGGACGTTGGCCGACCTGGCCGGGAAGAGCAGTCCGAGTGGTGCAGAAGTCGACGCTGCTGTCGGCCTCCGACTCCGGAGACTGGGATGAGTGCGCAGCCGACCAACGCCCTGCACACAGATGACGAAGCGCGCCGGGCGAGGGCCTGGCTCAGCCGGGCGGTCGAGCCAGGTCAAGCTCTGATGCACGCCTACGTGGACTCTGTCGGGCCGATCGCAGCGGCTCGCGCCCTTGGCACGGCGCAGTCGCCAGCACAAGTGCAGGCGCTGGTGGGGGCTCGACATGACGAGGACCGGGTAGCCGCGGACCTCGCGGAGGCAGGCGCCGTCGGCGCGCGGCTCGTCGTGCCGGGTGACCCGGACTGGCCTGCCCAGACCCTGCACCCGATGGCGGTGGCCACCGCCATGGGCGTTGAGGGTCTCGCGCCGCCACTGGCCCTGTGGGTGCGCGGCGATGGCGACCTGACGGGCTTGACTGGACGATCGGTAGCCATCGTCGGTGCGCGGGCCGCGACTACGTACGGGACAGAACAGGCAGGACAGCTTGCCTTCGACCTGGCCGAGCGCGGCTGGACCGTCGTCTCGGGCGGTGCATTCGGCATCGACGCAGCAGCCCACAGAGGAGCGTTGAGTGCTGGGGCGTCAACCGTCGCCGTTCTGGCCGGAGGAATCGATCGCAGCTATCCCGCCGCGCACGCTTCCTTGTTCGATCGGATCGCCCAGAACGGGTTGCTGGTCAGTGAGTGGCCACCTGGGTGCGCCCCCTACCGGCACCGATTCCTGATCCGGAACCGGCTGATCGCTGCACTCAGTGCCGGCTGCGTCGTGGTCGAGGCCTCTGCCCGATCCGGGGCTCGGCACACGGCCGGGCGGGCCGCAGAGCTTGGCCGTCCGGTCATGGCTGTGCCGGGCTCAGTGACATCGGCGATGTCAGTGGGCACGCATGCCCTGTTGCGCGACACCGAGGCTCGCCTGGTGACCTGCGCCGAGCACGTGATCGAGGAAATCGGTCAGCTCAGCGTCGACCTCGCTCCGCTCGTCCGCGGCACGGACACCATCCGCGACACCTTGACCGCCGTTCAGTCCCGAACGTTGGAGGCGCTGCCCAGCCGGCGTCCGGTGCTACCCGAGCAGATCGCGCGCGCAGCCGGCCTGAGCGTGCTCGACGTCCTGTCCGCGCTCCCGGCGCTCGAGGCCAGGGCACTGGTGGAGTGCTTCGACGGGGCGTGGCGGCTGCTTCGTCCGGAAAGGAGATGAGCCGGCGCGGTTTCAGCATGCTAGATCCCAACGCACCGATCCGCCTCGGCGTGGGTGCTTGACGACAGCAGGTTGCTGACGAACGGTCAACGCGTGAGTCGTTCTCGGGTCCAGCGGAACAGCACGGAACTGCCCCCCGCGCTCGCGACCGCGCTGGAGGACTTTCTCGCATCGCTGCGCCGCACCCGAGACGTGTCACCGCACACAATCCGTGCCTACCGGGGAGATATCCGCGGCCTGCTGCAGCATCTCGCTCGGCACGACGAGCACGACGTCGGTGACCTGGACCTGAATGTGTTGCGTGGCTGGCTTGCTCAGCAACAGACGTTGGGCGCGGCACGCTCCACATTGGCCCGTAGGGCCGCGGCTGCCCGTGCGTTCACTGCGCATGCCCGTAAGGCCGGCTGGATACCGGTCGATCCGGGCCTGCGGCTGGCCAGCCCCCGACCGCATCGGATGCTCCCGTCGGTGCTGACTGAGGACCAGGCAAGGGCGGTCCTCGACCTGGCCGGGCGAGCGTCCTCGGGGGCAGCCGAGGACTTGATTCCGGACCCGGTCAACGAAGCTGGCGACCGCGTGGACGAGACGGGTTCGGGGGTGGCCAGAGCCGACGATTCCGGTTCCGGGGTGGCCCGACCCGACGATTCCGGTTCCGGGGTGGCCCGACCCGACGACGCGTTCGCCCTGGCTCTGGCTCAGCGCGATCGGCTCGTCCTCGAACTGCTCTACGGCTGCGGGATCCGGGTCAGCGAATTGGTCGGGCTCGACCTAGGCGACATCGATCCTGGGCGCCGAGTGCTCCGAGTCCTCGGCAAGGGGCGCAAGGAGCGCGTCACGCCCTACGGCCTACCGGCGCAGCGCTCGCTCGATGCCTACCTCGACGCGGGGCGACCGACCCTCTGCACGGAGTACAGCGGCCCGGCCCTATTTCTCGGCCACAGGGGTGGCCGGCTCGGCCAGCGGGAGGCCAGACGGATCGTGCACGCTGCTGTCGCCGCGGTCCCGGGGGCCCCGGATATCGGTCCGCACGGCCTGCGACACACTGCCGCGACGCATGTGTTGGAAGGTGGGGCGGACCTGCGCAGCGTGCAGGAACTGCTGGGTCACGCGAGCCTGGCCACGACGCAGATCTACACCCACGTCAGCGCCGAACGGCTCAAGGCGGTCTACCGGCAGGCGCATCCACGCGCCTGACCCCAGGCTGGTGCACGCACGACGGCCGAGTGCGGCACCGAAGGCGCCACACCCCAACTCCGGCGTTCGGTGCGCGTTGCACCCGATGCGTTGCCGGGTTTGCGTATAGGTCGGGTGCACTGCGGCCGAGGCGCCAGCGGTAACAACCCGAGCCCGAGCCCGAGCACGTTCAGCGTCGCTGACCCGGCGGGCAGGAGCAGCGCCGGATCCGGTGCGGTGGCCGAGCGGGCGCCGGCGTACCGGGGGAGCAGGCGCACCGGACCCTGGCGGAGGAGCAGCAGCGGGTCCAGGTAGACCTCTCCCCGCTTGAGCCCCCAATGCAGGCAGGCAGCGGCCGGGCACCCGACGTGCCCAGCCTGGACGGTGCCGATGACTTGACCTAGCCCGACCTCGACTCCCGCTGCGACCGAGGCCAGTACCGGTTCGTAGGTGGTTCGGAGTCCGTCGGCGTGCTGGAGACTGAGCACCCCTCGGCCGGCCAGCGGCCCGGCATAGACGACCGTTCCCGGCCCGGCGGCTCGAATAGCCTGCCCGGGGCTCGCGGCCAGATCAACACCGCGATGTCCGCTGCCGTACGGCGTGTCCGGCGGATCGAAGGCCCTGGTCACGGTGAGCGGTTCCGGCAGCGGTGCCACCCAGGACGCAGCAGAACTCGATTCGCTCCCAAGCGCACCCCAGAGGAGGGCGACGAGCGGCAAAAGCACCGTTGCTCGGCCCAACGGACGGCATCTCACCGACCAAGGGTTGCCGAAACGAGCCGGGGTCGGGACCCATGCCGGGCATCTGTGGGCAACAGCGCCCCGAGGCAGCGGCCTGTGGACAACTCTCACCCCAGCCAAGGCCACGGTCCGGGCTCCGCCAGGCCGCTCAAGAGGTGGGTACACTCGACTCAGCGGTCCGCCTTGTGGCGGGCCGACTTCGCGTGACCTGCCCCATCTGAGATGGGAGGCAGCCCCGTCTCGGTCCCGACAGCGTCATTCTGGCAACGTCGGGTCAACGTGGGTGCCTTGGTCACCAGGGCGGCACCCCGACCCGGGGCGTCGCGACAACCGAGACAGCGTCCTCGTCGGGTACCCGGCGGTGCCGCGAGAAGTGAGAGGACGGCCCGTGGCTGTCGTCAGTATGAAGAACCTGCTCGATGCAGGCGTCCATTTCGGACACCAGACGCGTCGCTGGAATCCGAAGATGAAGCGATTCATCTTCACCGAGCGCAACGGCATCTACATCATCGACCTTCAGCAGACGCTGACCTACATCGATGATGCCTACGACTTCATCAAGCAGACCGTCGCGCACGGGGGAACGGTCCTGTTCGTGGGCACCAAGAAGCAGGCGCAGGAAGCGATCGCCGAACAGGCCAACCGGGTCGGCATGCCGTACGTCAACCAGCGGTGGCTGGGCGGAATGCTGACCAATTTCCAGACCGTGCACGGCCGGCTGCAGCGCCTCAAGGAGCTGGAGACGATGGAGCAGACCTGGGTCACCGCCACGCTGAGCAAGAAGGAAGCACTGGGCCTTTCTCGGGAGAAGGCCAAGCTCGAGCGCAGCCTCGGCGGCATCCGCGACATGGCCAAGACCCCGAGTGTGGTGTGGATCGTGGACACCAAGAAGGAGCACATCGCCGTCGGCGAGGCACGCAAGC
Source organism: Geodermatophilaceae bacterium (assembly GCA_050999295.1). Lineage (GTDB taxonomy): Bacteria > Actinomycetota > Actinomycetes > Mycobacteriales > Geodermatophilaceae > JACCQS01. The sequence goes on from JBPCPI010000223.1 coordinate 5,485, forward strand.
TCGGCATCCCCGTCGTTGCAGTCCTCGACACGAACTGTGACCCCGACGAGGTCGACTACAAGATCCCCGGCAACGACGACGCGATCCGAAGCGCCGCCCTGCTGACGCGGGTCGTAGCCGACGCCGTCGCCGACGGCCTCATGGCCCGCCAGGCTGCCCAGAGTGCGGCCAGTGCAGGTGCAGACACCGCCGAAGCTGCCGAGATCGGGGCCAACGAGCCACTGGCCGAGTGGGAGCGCGAGCTGCTCGAGGGCACCAAGCCCGACGACCAGGCCGTGACCGCGCCGCCGGCATCGGCAAACGGGATATCGGCAAACGGGGCAGCGCCAGCTGAGGCATCCTCAGCAGCGCCGGCTGAGGCGACCTCTGTAGGGGCTCCCGCTGCCGAGCCGGAGAGCGTGGCCAATGGTGACGGGCCATCGAAGCCGAGCACCTGACACCGCCCGAGCGCACTACCTGAGCACCACACGGCCGCCTCGTACGGGACCGGAAACCGTCCCGCCGCGCGCTGGCCGCTGACCGCCGACCGACAAGCTCGAAACGAGCACCAGCTAGCTGAAGGACACTGATATGCCCAGCTTCACCGCTGCCGACGTCAAGCGGCTGCGCGACATGACCGGCTCAGGAATGCTGGCCTGCAAGAACGCGCTCGCCGAATCCGATGGAGACTTCGACAAGGCTGTCGAACTTCTTCGCATCAAGGGCGCCAAGGACGTCGGCAAGCGTCTGGAGCGGGCGGCGGCCAACGGCCTGGTCCTGATCAAGGACGGCGCGATGCTCGAGGTCAACTGTGAGACCGACTTCGTTGCCAAGAACGAAGGTTTCCAGGGACTGGCCGCGCGCTTGATCGACGTCGTGCGCGCTACCCGGCCGGTCGACGTACCGGCTCTGTTGGCCGAGTCGATGCCCGATGGAACCACCGTCGCACAAACGCTGCAGGACGAATCGGCCAAGATCGGTGAGAAGCTCGAGCTCACCCGGTTCGTGGTCTTCGACGGCACCACCGCGACGTACCTGCATCGCAAGGCGACCGACCTCCCTCCCGCGATCGGTGTCCTCGTGGAGTACGAGGGTGGCAACGAGGAGACGGCCAGGTCGGTGGCCATGCAGGTGGCGGCCAGCCGGCCGAAGTTCCTCACCCGCGACGAAGTCCCGCCCGAGATCGTGGAGTCCGAGAAGCGGATCGCCGAGCAGACCGCACGCGAGGAGGGCAAGCCCGAGCAAGCCATGTCCAGGATCATCGAAGGCCGGGTGGGCGCGTTCTTCAAGGACTTCGTCCTCCTCGAGCAGCCTTCGATCACTGACCCGAAGCGCGACGTCGCCGCGGTGCTCTCCCAGGCCGGAGTAGCCGTACGACGATTCGCTCGCTTCGAGGTCGGGCAGCCGTAGGGCAGGATCGCGGTATGTCGCCACCGGGATACCGACGGGTCCTGCTCAAGCTGTCCGGTGCGACTCTGGGTGGTGGCAAGGTCGGCATCGATCCCGACGTGGTGGCCGGCATCGCCCGGCAGGTGGCGCAGGTCGCCAACAGCGGAGTTCAGATCGCCATCGTTGTCGGGGGCGGAAACTTCTTCCGCGGCGCTGAGTTGTCCCAGCGCGGCATGGAACGGGGCCGAGCCGACTACATGGGCATGCTGGCGACAGTGATGAACTGCCTAGCCCTGCAGGATTTCTGCGAACGGGCGGGCGTCGCCACCCGGGTGCAGACCGCGATCACGATGGGCCAGGTGGCCGAGCCCTACATTCCGTTGCGGGCGATCCGGCATCTGCAGAAGGGTCGCGTCGTCATCTTCGGAGCCGGCGCCGGAATGCCGTACTTCTCCACGGACACGGTTGCCGCGCAACGTGCCCTCGAGATCGGCTGCGAGGTCCTTCTGCTGGCCAAGAACGGCGTGGACGGTGTCTATGACGCGGATCCGCAGAAGGTCTCGGGTGCCGTCAAGTTCGACGTGATCACCCATGGCGAGGTACTCGCCCGCGGCCTCGCCGTGGCCGATGCGGCGGCAATCAGTCTCTGCCAGGCCAACGGGCTGCCCATCGTCGTATTCAGCCTGGATGTCGACGGCAACATCGCACGTGCGGTCGATGGTGAGAAGATCGGTACGCAGATCGCCACACCCGCCTGACGTCGTACCTGCCGATCCCCGACAGGACCGCCGCACCAGGCACTACCGCCGACTCTGGAGGACCGCGTGATCGACGACACCCTGCTCGACGCTGAGGACCGAATGGACAAGGCGGTGTCGGTTCTGCGCGAGGATCTCGCAACCCTCAGGACTGGCCGAGCCACCCCCTCCATGTTCAACAAGATCATGATCGACTACTACGGGGCTCAGACACCAGTGCCGCAGATGGCCTCGATCAACATCCCTGAGGCGCGGATGGCGATCATCAAGCCCTATGACGTGAGCCAACTCCCGGCGATCGAGAAGGCAATCCGCGACAGCGATCTCGGCGTCAATCCCGGCGGGGACGGCACGATGTTGCGCATCGTGTTCCCCCAACTCACCGAGGAGCGCCGCCGCGACCTCGGAAAGGTCGCCCGGACCAAGGGTGAGGACGGGAAGGTCGCGGTCCGCAACATCCGGCGCAAGGCTAAAGAGGAATTGGAGCGCCTGCAGAAGGACGGCGAGGTCGGGGAGGACGACGTACGGCGAGCAGAGAAGGAGCTCGACGACATCACCTCCGCACACGTCGCCACCATCGACGAGGCTGTGAAGACCAAGGAAGCCGAACTCCTCGAGGTCTGATCGGTGCTCGAGGAGAAGCCCCAGAACCGGCTTGGCAAGCCGCGTAAGCCCTCCGACGAGAGGTCCGGAGCAAGCACGTCAGGATCAGGACGTGTCGCTCCCCGGTCGGAGGCAGACCGGCAGAGCACGCCGTACTTCCCGTCGATCGTTGGTCGCAGCGCGCCTGCGCCGGTCGTGACCGCTGCGCCGACTGCGCCGGTGACCCAGCCGAAAGCGCCGGTGGCTGAGCCGAGTACGCCGGTGGCTGAGCCGAGTACGCCGGTAGTTCAGCCGAGCGCGCCTGCAGCTCAGCCGAGTGGGCCCACAGGGCAACCGACCTCGACGGTGCAGGAGACACCTGGGGGCCAGCCGTCCCAGATCGTTGTCGCGGCTACCGAGCCCAGCCGCGCCGGTCGCGATCTGCCGGTAGCGATCGCCGTGGGTGTCGGCCTCGCTGTCGCGATCATCGTCTCCTTGGTCATCTATCGGCCCGCGTTCCTGGTCATCGTTTCCGCTGCCGTGCTGATCAGCGTGTGGGAACTGACCCGTGCGCTGCGCTCGGCGCGGGTACGGGCACCTCTCGTGCCCCTGTTGCTTGGTTCCCTCGCGATGATCGCGGTGACCTGGCTCAGCGGCCCGAGCGGTCTGGCCGTGACCACGATGCTCACGGTGCTCGCGGCGATGGTGTGGCGCCTGTCCGACGGTCCGGTCGGATACTTCCGAGACGCATCCACGGCAGTCCTGATCACGGTGTACCTGCCGTTGCTCGCCTGCTTCGCGGTGTTGATGCTGCGTCCCGATGACGGGGCCACCCGGGTCGTGACATTCATCGTCGCGGTGGTCTGCAGTGACGTGGGTGGATATGCCGCCGGAGTGCTGTTCGGTAAGCACCCGATGGCACCGACGGTCAGTGCGAAGAAGTCCTGGGAGGGATTCGGCGGATCGGTCTTGGCCTGCATGATCGCCGGGATGTTCTTGGTGGGGATGGCTCTGGACGGTTCCTGGTGGCAGGGAGCCGTGTACGGCGCAGCCATCGCCGCAACGGCGACCCTTGGCGATCTCGGCGAGTCGATCATCAAACGTGATCTCGGGATCAAGGACATGGGCAGCCTGCTGCCCGGTCATGGCGGGCTGATGGACCGGATGGACTCGTTGTTGCCCTCCGCCGTGGTCGCCTACCTCCTGCTGAACTTGTTCGTTCCCCCCGCCCTCACCTGACCGGGTCAGGAACGCTGTCCGGACCCGAAGCGTCAGACCAGCATGGACGAATGGACTCCCGCCGGACCGGACATCTCCGCACGGTCGGCCCCTCCTCGGCCGTGGGGTGGCGAATCGCCGTACGTTGTGGTCAGCCGGATCCCGGAGACCGAGCCCTACGTCGTGGGCATCGACAAGGCCAAGATGAGCGCCGTCTGGGGCTCTGTCGTCGCGTTCACCGTGCTGCTGTGGATCGGCCTGATCAGTTACGCATCGGCCAGCATTGAGACGTTGAACCCGCTGTCGATCATGGGCTTGCCCGCATTGATCTCGATCGGCGCGAATTGCTTCATCTGGTACGTGGCCGTCAGCGGCGGGCCACAACTGGCCTTGAACCCGCACGGTCTGTGGATCCGTGCGCGCAAGTGGCCGGTCAAAGCACTGTTCCTGCCCTGGGAATCAGTCGGCCGGATCTATGTCCGGCGCGCCGGCCTGGGGGACCGAGCGCTCTGCGTGCTGCCCGTAGACGCTCGGGTCGGTTCGGGCCTGGGCGCGTACACAAGGTACGACCAGGCGCTGCAGCGGTTGATGACTGGGGCGAAGCTGACCGCATCCGTTCGGTTCGCCGACCGTCCGGAGGTGGAGATCCTGGGGGCACTCAGTCATTTCGCCGCAGGCCGGGTGCGCCTTGGCTGATCAGCGCTCGGCGTGCTGACGGATCCAGGTGTGCATGGCGATCCCGGAGGCCACGCCTGCGTTGATCGACCGGGTGGATCCGTACTGCGCGATCGAGCACACCACCGCGGCCGACGACCGGGCCAGTTCGCTGAGCCCCCCGCCCTCCTGACCAAAGAGCAGGATGCACTCGCGCGGCAACTCGGCCGTCTCGAGCGGCACGGCGTCCGGCAGGTTGTCGATGGCCACCACGGGTAGCCCGGCTTCGGCGGCCCAATCGGCGAGAACCGCCGCGTCGGCGTGGTAGCGAATGTGCTGATAACGATCGGTCACCATCGCACCACGGCGGTTCCAGCGCCGCCGCCCGACGATGTGCACCTCGGCGGCCAGGAAGGCGTTCGCCGTACGGACGACCGTGCCGATATTGAGGTCGTGCGCGAAATTCTCGATTGCGACATGGAAAGGGTGCCGGCGCAGGTCCAAGTCGGCCACGATCGCCGCCACGGACCAGTACCGGTAGCGGTCAACGACGTTGCGCCGGTCCCCGTCGCGGAGCAGCTCGGGATCCAACCGTGGATCATCCGGGACCGGGCCCTGCCAGGGCCCCATGCCGACCGGCTCGCTGTCCATCCGTTCAGTGTGCCGCGGTGACAGCGTGACTGCCCTCGACGTGACCGATGCCTCGGCGGGCAGCGTGCGACCATGGGAGGCGATATGTCTACCGCGTCGCTGCCACTGCCGCTGGTCTGGACGCCGCCGAGAGCCACCAAGCCGCCGCGGCATCTTGCCGATCTGAGTACCGAGCAGGTACGCGCGGCTGTCGTCGAGGCGGGGCAGCCCGCCTATCGGGCCGAGCAGCTGTCCCGGCACTACTTCGAGGCACCTGCCGGGCAGGAACTCACCGAGGTGCCCCGCACCGCTCGTGAGGGACTCCGCGCGCAACTCCTGCCAGCGCTCCTGGAAGCGGTCAACGAACGCAGCGCGGACCGGGGAAACACCCGCAAGACGCTGTGGCGCGCCTTCGACGGCACGCTGATCGAAAGCGTGCTGATGCGGTATCCGGACCGCGCCACGCTGTGTGTGTCCAGCCAGGCCGGCTGCGGGATGGCGTGTCCGTTCTGCGCCACCGGTCAGGGCGGCCTGACCCGCAATCTGTCGGCCGGGGAGATCGTGGACCAGGTGGTCAGCGCGGCCAGGGCGATGCGCGCGGGCGAGCTGCCGGGCGGGCCGGGCCGCTTGTCGAATGTCGTCTTCATGGGCATGGGCGAACCGCTGGCCAACTACAACCGGGTGCTGACCGCCATTCGCCGGATGCTCGCGCCGAGCCCGCACGGCCTCGGGATGTCCGCCCGCGGGATCACGGTCTCCACCGTCGGGCTCGTACCGGCCATGTCGCGGCTCACCGAGGAGGGACTCCCGCTTACCCTGGCGGTAAGCCTGCATGCTCCCGACGACGACCTCAGGGACACCCTCGTCCCGGTCAACACGCGATGGCCGGTACGGGAGGTCCTCGACGCAGCCTGGCGCTACGCCGACGTGACCGGGCGCCGGGTCTCCATCGAGTACGCGCTGATCCGAGACGTGAACGACTCGGTGGAGCGCGCCGATCAGCTGGGCCACCTGCTGGCCGGACGGTTGACGCATGTGAACGTCATCCCGCTCAACCCCACTCCGGGTAGCAAGTGGGATGCAAGCACGCCGCAGGCCCAGGACCGATTCGTCTCCGCCGTACAGGCGCATGGCGTCACGATCACCGTGCGCGATACCCGAGGGCGGGAGATCGACGGCGCATGCGGTCAACTCGCCGCCTCTGGGGGGGATCAGACCCCCCGCGCCCGGCGTGCGGCTGGAACAGCGCTGGCCCGCTCGTGACCGTTGCCGAAGCCCACGAGCACAGCCACGCCAACGTCTCCGGTGGGTGGCTGCGAGCCGCGGTCTTCGGTGCCATGGACGGGCTGGTCACCAATACCGCGCTGGTGGCCGGTTTGGGCGCGGCCGCCTCCAGTGGCACGGTGGTGCTCGGTGGAGTCGCGGGACTCGTCGCCGGTGCGCTCTCCATGGCGTTGGGGGAGTACACCTCGGTCTCGACTCAGAACGAGCAGCTCGACCTCGAGGTGAGCAAGGAACGGCGTGAACTGCGGGTCCACCCCCAGGAGGAGCGCGCCGAGATGGTCGCCCTGTGGCGCAGGCGGGGCCTTGACGGTGCGCTGGCCGAACAAGTCGCCGCGCAGCTGGCCCGCGATCCCGAGCAGGAACTGCGCGAGCACGCGAGAGCCGAACTGGGACTGGATCCGGACGAGAAGCCCTCACCCTGGACGGCCGCCTGGTCCTCGTTCATTTGCTTCGGGCTTGGGGCCCTGATCCCGCTGCTGCCCTACCTCTTCGGCTTCGACGAGGTGTACGCCGCGGTGGCCCTCGGCGGGATCGGGCTCTTCTTCGCCGGTGTGCTCTCGGCCCGGTTCACGGCTCGACCGTGGTGGTCCGGCGGACTCCGTCAGCTCACGATGGGACTGTTGGCCGCAGGCCTCACTTACCTCATCGGCTCCTGGATCGGGGTCCCCGCCAGCTGATCCGGCACGTCTCGGGCTGACCTGCCGTCGGTGCCGGGATTGATGCCGAAGCTCACGATCCGGGTCGGGCGGATCCGAATGACCTCGCGGCTGAACCCCTGCATCGGCGGCTCGTGATCCTCGACCGCCTCGGCCCGGCCACGGATCTCGAGACACCGGACCACCCAGGGTCGGAACGACACGATGTCGTCGACGACCAGGGACACCAGCGGCCTGGCCCGGACGTTGCGGAACTTCTGCGTCGCGCCCATCCGGTGACCACCGACGACGACGGTGGCCGTCTCCGCGTCGAAGCTGAAGCTGACCGGGTTGTTCTGCGGTTGGCCGTGCGGGCCGACCGTGGCCAACCGGCCAAGCGGCTGCTCCGATAGGTAGGCGATCTCTTCCTTGGTGAAAGTCATGCCGGCATCGTCATCCCTCAAGTCCGCGTGAGGTCAAGCGGCAAACCGCAGGTAGCATCCGACGGGCCGACTGCGGGCCGATGCTGTGAGGGGGGCCGCCTGTGCGGGAGGACACCGACGATCGGCGGCCGCGGCATGCGCGCTGGCAGTATCCGGAGTCGAGAGGCGTGCCTCCCGCGGACATTTTCGTCCCGCTGAACGAGCAGCTGATCAATATCCGGCGCTGGAACCAGGATCGAGGCTGGGGCCTCGACGAAGCCGAACTCGATGCCATCGACCTCACCCCGCGCACTCATGCCGATCCGCTGGTCGTCGACCTGATCGCGGTGTACCTCGACGACCTGCCGCTCGGGAACGGCCAAGAGCAACTCGGCGGAGTACGCCGGACGTGCGGCGAACTATGGAGCGTGGCCGCCGAACAGCAGCCGAACACCTGGTTCTGGGACTGGGTTCGCGACCGGTACGATCCCCGCCCCAAGCCCGTACGACTGCTCCCCGGGATCATTCACTGGCCCGGTGTGCGCCGAATGACCGTCGATCTGGGAGCTCACTGGATACCGGGTCAGCACATCCGTCCCAGCAGCATCCGCGGGCCGGGGTCAGCCCACGCCGAGATCCTCGCCGCCGCGGCGCACTTTCCTCGATGGGCTCGCGCCATGGACGGAAGCAGCGTTCCCTACATCTGGCTCTCCGGCTATCAGGTGACCCATCCGGAGGAGTCCACGCACGTGCGGCTGCCGGGCCTGGCCTGGGTCGGCTATCGCAAGACCCTTAGCTTCACCGTCGATCGGATCGATCGAGCGCACAGCGGCTGGGCATCACCGGTCATCTAGCTACCGACGCGGGACTGGGCGAGCCACCTCAGTTGCGCCAGGCGCGACGGCGCCGCACCGCATCCCGGATCAGGATCCCGGCGATCAGCGCAGCCGTCCCGATGACCCACAGGTTCTCCACCTGGCCGGTGTGGTTGCCGACCAGCATCAGCAGCAGGGAGACCACAGCCAGCCAGCCGAGGATCCTGGGGACCACCTTGAATTCCTGATGCCAACCCCAGTCCTCGGGTCGTTCGTGCGGCTCGAGTACGTACCCATCCCATGACGGGACAGCCAGATCACGACGCGGCTCGGAACTGGTGTTCACGTGGATCCTTTCGACCGCTGGTACGTCCGCCACATCATCGCAGACCCGCCGAGGTCAGGATCGTCCCGGCTGCTCCCATGTTAATCCCGGGAATCGGGCGAAGTCTCGGTCGAGACTTGCCAGACCGCAGCCGTTCTCGACCGCCAGCGAGGCCAGGAAGGCGTCAGGGACGAGATCGCCTACCGCCTGCCCGTCCTGACACAGGGTTGCGAAGACCTCGAATCGCCTCGGCCCGGAGCGCAGCGCTCCGTGACCGGGTTGAGCCCGTACCGCCCTGGCGAATCCGAAGACTTTGTGCAGAGGACTGGGTTCCCCGAACACCCGCCGGTTGGTCGCGAGACGGACAACAGCTGCCCACACCTCGTCAGGTACGCAGAAACTCCGTTGCTCGGCGAGCATTCGATCGAACCACGGGCGGACCAGCCCGTGCTGCGGGTGATCGTCGCGAAGCGCCGCAAGCACGACATTGACGTCGAGCAGGATCACCGCAGTTCCTCGACGGGGAGGCCGTCCTCCACGGCCTCGAGCAGCGTTCGGTACGAGCTTGCATCCACTCCAGGGCGCAGTCCCGATCCACCACGCAGAACCGGTACGACGGGAGGAGTGCCCTGGGTTCGAACGGCCAGCTGACTACGAAGGGCCTCTTCGATGTACTCGCCCAACGTCATCCCTAGTTGTCTCGCCTCGGACTTCGCCGAAGCAAGCAACTCATCCGCGATCGCAACTGTGGTGCGCATGATGTCAATCATAGCGCATCAGGTGCATCACGATGGTAGGTCAGACTGAGTGTCGTGGCCGACCCGCGCACCGTTATCCTGCTCGGCTCCACCGGCTCGATCGGGACTCAGGCCCTCGAGGTCATCGCGCAACATCCGGATCGGTTCACGGTCAGCGGGATAGCCGCGGGTGGGTCGGACCCGCTACTGCTGGCTCGGCAGGCCCTGGCCTGCGGCGCGCGAACCGTGGCCGTTGCCCGGGCCACAGTTGCCCAGGACTTGCAGTTGGCCTTCTATGCCGAGGCCAACCGACGCGGCTACGTCGAGGGCAACTACTCGGTACCGGAGATCCTGGCCGGGCCCCAAGCAGCCACCGAACTCGCCGGCCGACCGGCCGACGTCGTCCTCAACGGCATCACCGGGTCGATCGGTCTCGAACCGACGCTGGCCGCGCTGGCAGCCGGGTCCCGGCTCGCCCTGGCCAACAAGGAGTCATTGATCGCCGGCGGTGATCTGGTCATGGCCCGCGCAGGCCCCGGCCAGATCGTGTCGGTGGACTCCGAACACTCGGCGCTGGCCCAGTGTTTGCGCGGCGGGTCAGCCGCCGAGGTGGGCCGGCTGATCCTTACCGCGAGCGGCGGCCCGTTCCGGGGACGGACGCGAGCCGAGCTTGCCGATGTCACCGTCGAGCAGGCACTGGCCCACCCGACCTGGGCCATGGGACCGGTCGTGACGATCAACTCCGCGACCATGGTCAACAAGGCCCTGGAGGTGATCGAGGCCCACCTGCTCTTCGGCCTTCC